>CANHFH010000001.1 GCA_947459825.1 Pseudomonadota bacterium
GCGGAGTGCGGGCTGGCGTGTCTGGCCATGGTCGCCGGCTTCCACGGCTACGAGACGGACCTCGCGACGCTCCGCCGCCAGTTCGCAATCTCGCTCAAGGGTGCGACGCTCAAGAGCCTGATCGACACCGCGAGCCGCATGGGGATGGGCAGCCGCGCGCTGCGCTGCGAGGTCGAGGAACTCAAAGACCTGCGAGCGCCCGCGATCCTGCACTGGGGCATGGCGCACTTCGTGGTGCTCAAGCGCATCGCCCGCGGCGGCATCGAGATCCACGACCCCGCGCTCGGCGCCCGGTTCGTGAAAGCCGAGGAGGTCTCGCGCCATTTCACCGGTGTCGCACTCGAGGTGTCGCCCGCGACCGGCTTCCAGAAGAAGCGCGAGAAGAACCTCCTCAAGCTCTCGACGCTCGCCAAATTGTCCCCTGAGACCGTCCGGGGGCTGATCCAAGCAGTGGTGCTCTCGCTCGTCATCGAGATCTGCGTGCTTGCCGCCCCGTTCTACATGCAGTTCGTGATCGACGAGGCGATCCTGAAGGGCGACGCCGGGTTCCTGACCGCCATCGCCGCAGGCTTCGCCATGGTGACGCTCTTCAGCGTCGCAGCGACGGCGCTCCGCGGGCTCACGCTCCAGTTCGTGTCCTCGGCGCTGTCCTTCGATATGGAGGCCAAGGTCTTCCATCACATCTTGCGCCTGCCGCTCGACTGGTTCCACAAGCGGCAGGTGGGCGACATCCAGAGCCGCTTCCATTCCATCGAGAGCGTCAAGCAGTTCATCGCCAACGGTGCGGTGTCGGTGTTCATGGACGGGGTGCTCTCGATCTTCATCGTCGCGCTGATGTTCTACTACTCGCAGACCTTGGGCTGGGTCGCGGTCACGGCGGTCATCCTCTACGCCGCCATCCGCCTCGGCATGATCGAGCTCTCGCGCCGGGTGGCCGGGGACTTCATCGTCAACGAGGCCAAGGAGTCGACCCGGTTCCTGGAGTCGCTGCGGGCGGTGCAGACCATCAAGGCGGGTGGGTCTGAGGCCGCCAGAGAAGGCCTGCAGCGCAATGCCATCGCTGCGACCTTGAACTCCGGCATCCGGGCGGGCAACGTCAACATCGGCTTCGGGGCGCTGAACCAGGCCATCAACGGCCTGACCGATATCCTGATCGTGTTCCTGGGGGCCAAGGCCGTCATGAGCGCCGATCTCACGGTCGGCATGCTCACCGCGTTCATCGCCTACCAGCGGCAGTTCACCGGCCGCTGCGCGAACCTCGTCGAGAACTTCATCGCGTGGCGGCTGCTCGATGTGCACCTTGAGCGCCTCGCCGACATCGCGCTCGCCCCCAAGGACGAGGTCGCCCTCGTCGGCGGCCACGAGGCCGAGGTGCAGGGCGAGATCGTCCTGCACAACCTGACCTACCGCTATGCACCCTCCGAACCTGAAGTGCTGCGCGGGGTCACGCTGCAGATCGCGCCGGGGGAGTTCGTGGCGCTCTCGGGCACTTCGGGATGCGGTAAATCCACGCTCATCAAGATCGTCGCCGGGCTCTACAAGCCGAGCTACGGCAATGTCTACATCGACGGCCAGCCGCTCTCGCGCTGGAACGCGCAGAGCCTGCGCAGCCAGATCGCCCTCGTCGCCCAGGATGACAGTCTCCTGCAGGGCACGCTCGCCGAGAACATCTCGGGGTTCGACGAACAGATCGACATGGCGCGGGTGCGCGAGTGCGCCGCGCTCGCCCAGATCAAATCCGACATCGAACGCATGCCGATGGGCTACGAGAGCCTGGTCGGGGACATGGGTTCGACCCTCTCCGGTGGCCAGAAGCAGCGGGTGCTGCTCGCGCGGGCGCTCTATCGCCGGCCCCGGATCCTGATCCTCGACGAGGGCACCTCGCACCTCGACGTGGAGACCGAGAAGGCGGTCAACGCCGCCCTCTCGAACCTCGCCATCACCCGTCTCGTCGTCGCCCACCGCCCGGAGACCCTCCGGGCGGCGGGGAGGGTCGTGTCCCTCGAAGGCGGCGTGGCGAGGGAGGTTCACTCATCAATCCAAGAGCAACAGGAGAGGAAAAATGCGAACGCTGAAGTCTGATGAATTGAAGGCGGTGTCCGGTGCGAGATATCGAGATGGTGGCGGCTTACGGTTCTTCGGCGAGTGGCGTTTCGGCGAACCGTCCGGCTCGAACTACTGGGACGGAATGGAAATGTGGGGTCCGGAGGGGGCGTTTACCGATATCAATGGGGGGGAGCCTCTAGATACAGACGACCCCAACAACTACCGCTCGCTTGATGTGAAGGGACCGGCCGATTTCGACAATGGAATGATCACCATGAAGATAGTGGAGCGGTCGGATGAGCTACAGAGCATGTGGATGTTCCGCGATATGCATGGCCTTCCACATAAAGAGGGCTTCTCGTTCGTGTATTTCGATCCTACTACCAAACAAATAAAGTCCACTGAAGTTAAGTACGCCGGTGATGATGAAACAATCCCGGTGAGCATGTATTTCGATGTTTTCAATTCCTTGCCCAAGGGCGCCAAAATTCTTGCGCAGATACACTCACATCCAACTGGCGTGAAGGGACTGTCAACTATTGACTACAATAACTACAAGGACATGCTGAACGGGGGCGATTACCACAGTCGCGAGATGCCAAACGGGGTGACATTCGATCCGAACATGCTCTATTACATCCAGGCCAAGGTTGATGGAAACCCCAAGGTATGGGATAAGCGCGTTATAAGCGATCCCAGCCACAAGGGTGGGCAGGTCTCACGGCCGCGGTAACAGGTCATTCGTCGTAAAGGCAGATAGGAGGAGAAATGAGCTATCGGCCAGCGGCGTGCGGACTCTTAGTGCTGATTGCGGGTGAGATAACGCCGTTGCGTCTCCTCGCAGCGGAGTCGAGCGCAATCAAGCACGGGTCGGACAGCGCGGTGATTCGGCGAACCATCGGGCACGGCGACGAACTCGTGACCAGCCATGGTCCCTCTGCAGTCGGACTCATGATTCCTTGTGACGGAGTTGTCGCCGGTGTCGATTGGCTACCTGGACTGGTCGACAAAACGATAAGTGCCTCTGTGCGATCTCGAGTCAAGCTCACCGTGGATGGCAATGAGATCGTGACCCCGCCCGGAGTCGTTTCGACCGAAATCGTCGCCATCGACGATAAGGGCGTGACGCGTGGAGGCAGTTGTCATCTGATCGGGCCCGGAACCGACATGGAAGTCGGTCTCTGGGTCGATCTTCCCGTGACTTTGCGGGACGACACGAAGTTGCGATACGTCGTATGTGTAAGAGCCTCTCGAGACGGCGCTGTCCGATCCTTCAGTGAAGACTTGCACGATGGAGCGAATAAAACCGAATGTGCGGCTAAGCGTTGGTTGCCGAGACAGTCCGTGATCGCGCTCATTCAGGATGGCGATGCAGGTCCGAAGTCCGGGCTGTGGGCCATCAAGGAGCGCATTCAGTTTCTCAGACAGCGGGAACGGCCGGAGAATGTGCTCCACACAATGAGTTTCGCATGGTCGGTACCGTTGCCCTATCGATGCGAGGGTGTGGATGGCGCGCAGTTGCAGATTATGAAAAACGATGCTCTGCCGATCTTTCCGGACGGGCTTCAAGTGCAGGCCAGATCCCCCAGCGGTCGGTATGCTGTTGAGTTGAAGGTCGATATGCAGGGTCGGCCACTCACGCTGCTTACAAGCGTCTATGGTGACATCCAAGCGGGGTTCGTTGTGCAGACGACATCAATTCCATCGCTTCGATTTAGTCCGTTGCCGACCTCTGGATTTGAGTGGCGCGGAGTCCGCGAGTACGCGCGTGTCGGCGATTGCCCTCCAATCGTGCGCTGATCGTGTCGGCCTGAGTGAAGTAGCGTCGTCCATGTCGAAGAGGCGGTTGGTCGAGATCTGCTACGGCAAGCACGATGTCAACCTTTTGGCTCTGGCACAGGAGGTTTCGGCTGCTAGGGCTGATGTCAGGGTGACCCATCTGCGGGAGATCGGAAGCAGCGCGTACGTGATCGACCGTGGAGCCGTTCCAGCCGATTGCGCGATGGTCCTTCATCCCTCCGCGGGCGGCACGACGTGGCGTTCGGCGATGACCCATATGACGACCGGTCGGCTTCTAAATCGCACTGCGTTGAGCTACCCGGATGTCGGTGACAAACTGTGGCAGCAGAAGCAAGTGGCGGCAGCCGAGTCGAGGCTAGCGATCGAGACTAGACGGATTGCGGAGGTGTCTGCTGCGGAGGTCGATTTTCCCGTTATCGTCAAACCGGCTCGGGGTACCTGCGGAGAGGGCGTTCGGATTGTAGTCGATTCCGCGGGGTTGGCGGACCAGCAGGGCGACCAATTGGTGGTGCAACCGTACGTCCGTAATCACGGTGACTGGCGTGTGGTCGTCATCGGAGGGCGAGCGGTCAGCGCCATCAGGCGGCATGCTCGACCGGGAGTGGTCACCAACAACATCGCTACGGGTGGTTTCGCGTATGCGGAGCGGGATGGCGAGATATTGGGCAGGGTGTTCGGCGTCGCAGAGCAAGTGGCATCGATCCTGAAGTTCGACTATGTCGGGATCGATGTCATACAGGATCTTGACGACGGTTCGCTTCTTTTCCTTGAGGCGAACGAGTTTCCGACCTTCGAAACCAGTCAGATCCTCACTGGTGTGAACATCGCCTCGGTGCTCGTCGGGCATTTGCTTGACGGTGATCTGTTCGAATAGATCGGCGCCCCCAGATTCTGTGGTCTTGCCGAGCTGCAAAGAACGGTCGCCGAGAACATCAAACGGTCTCCGGACAAGTTCGTCTACTTGTCCCTGCCTCCGGAGTATGCAGAGTGTGCGGCGCTGCATGATTGTGCCCCGAAGGAGTTGGAAGAACGCCCTAGGTCTCGACCGCCTGGACTGACATCGGTCCGTTTCCGAACTGCTCAAAACCAGAGTTCGGGGCCTCAGGGGCGGTTCCGTCGTCTCAACCGCAGCAGATCATCTCGAAAGGGATGTCCTGCTGCGCCTGGCGCGGACGCTCCTCGGCGCCCTGCCACACGACGAAGCGCACGCTCGAGCGGTAGTGGCTGCCGCTGATCTCAGGATAGATGCCGAGCTCCGCTGGGACGACCACGCGCAGCAGCTGCACGGGGTTCTCGCGCTCGAAGGTGATGTGGAACACGCCCTGCACGGCGATCTCGCGGCGGGACTTCCCGCCCTGTCGCGTCAGCCACAGCAGTTCGGCGATGGCGTCGCAGAGCGGGCGCAGCATGGCGAGCCATTTGTTGAGCGCGCTCTCGCGCAGTTCGGGCGGTTGGCTCAACCAGAAATAGAAATCCGGCAGATCGAACTCGCAGCTGCCGCCGGGGATGGTGCTGCGATGGCGTACCGCTGCGAGGAACGCTGAGTCGCGCAGCGGCGCGAGATAGGCCGACCCCGCGCCCAGCAGGTCGTTGCGCAGCCGTTGCAGGTTGGCGACGAGACCCTGCACGCGGTCGGCGTCGACACCCGGTCGGCGCAGCCACTCGTTCATCACCAGCGATTGACGCTCGAGCTCCTTGAGGACATCGGCGCGGGCATCGGTGCGGGTGATGATGGAGAGGATGTCGAGTATGCTCGTCACCGCGGCCCGGCTGCCCCACTGGCTGCGCGAGTTGGCGTGGAACACGGCCTGGTTGTACAGGAAGTCGATGCGCAGGAAGGCGCGCATCCGCTCATTGAGCGGCTGCTCGAACACGAGCGGCTCGCCTCCCGCCGCGGGCGCCGCGATGCTCGCGGGCGCGGCGAGGTCGTCCGCTGGTCCTGCGGTGTCCCCGTTCATCGGACTATTCTGCGGCAGTCTTGGCGGCCGCCGCCAGTGCCGGTCCCGGACCGGCCGGGGCGGTCGTGGCCGCGGCAAGCGTCAGATACCGCTGGTGCAGGGTCCGTACCGCCTCCTCGAGGGCTTCAGGACCGCGGTCGTTGAGGATGACATCGTCGGCGAGGGCGAGGCGTTCGGCGCGGCTGGCTTGCGCGGCGAGCACCGCCCGGGCGCCGGCTTCGTCGACGCGGTCACGGGCCATGACCCGCGCGACCTGCATCTGCTCGGGGCAGTCGATGACGAGGATGCGGTCGAGGCCGCGGGGGCGCCCGGCGGGTGCGGCATCGCCCGCGGCTGCTGCCACGGCGGCCGCCTTGCGCACCCCCTCGGTCAGCAACGGGATCACATGCACTTGGTAGGGTCCGCCCGCCCGGGCCGAGTCGTCGGCCATCTTCTGTCGTATCAGCGGGTGGGTGATGGCCTCGAGATCGCGGCGCGCCGTGGGGTCGGCGAACACGCGCTCGCGCAGCGCCCGGCGGTCGAGGCTGCCGTCCGGCAGCAGCAAGCCGTCGCCGAAGCGGGCCCGGATGGCGTCGAGCCCGGCGCTGCCGGGAGCGACGACCTCACGCGCGATGACATCGCTGTCGATGACCGGCACGCCCAACTGCGCGAAGACCTCGGCGGCGCGCGACTTGCCGCTCGCGATGCCGCCGGTGAGGCCGACGCGGAACGGGGGCGGGGCGGTCATGACCTCGAGCCGGGGAAGGGCGGCAGCCGCTCAGCCGCCGAAGCCGCGCAGCGCGGCGGGCAGCAGCGCATCGCCCCACATCAGGACGATCCAGCCGGCGACCGCGAGGAAGGGGCCGAAGGGGATGGGATGTTCGCGGCTGCGTCCGCGGCCGACGATCAGCGCGACGCCGACCGCCGCGCCCGTCACCGAGGCGATGAGCACGATGGGCAGCAGCGCCTGCCAGCCGAGCCAGGCGCCGAGCGCGGCCAACAATTTGAAATCGCCGTAGCCCATGCCTTCCTTGCCGGTGGCGAGACGGAACGCCTGGTGCACGGTCCAGAGCACGAGGTAGCCCGCGATGGCGCCGAGCACGGCGTCGGCGAGCGCGGGCGGCAGGTCGCCGGCACCGCCGATCCCCGCGCCGCCGTCCCCTGCTGGACCAAAGAATAGGCTCATCGCGAGCCCCGCCCACAGCAGCGGCAGCGTCAGCTGGTCGGGCAGGAACTGCGTGTCGAGGTCGATGAAGGCGAGCGCGACCAGCATGGCGATCAGCAGCAGCGCACCGGCGAGCGGCCAGCCGAAGCCGAACTTGAGCGCGGCGAGCGCGAACAGCACGGCGGTGAGCGCCTCGACGATGGGATAGCGCGGCGATACCGCGACGCCGCAGGCGGCGCAGCGGCCACGCGTCAGCAGCCAGCCGACGATGGGGATGAGATGCAGCGTTTGTACCGGCGTCTTGCAGGCCGGGCAGTGCGAGCGCGGCACGAGCAGGTTGTAGGCGGGCTCGGCGACGGGCTCGCGGCCGGCGAGTTCCTCGCACTGCGCGCGCCACTCGCGCTCGAGCATGCGCGGCAGGCGGTGGATGACCACATTGAGGAAGCTGCCTACCACGAGGCCGAGCAGCGCCGCGGCTGCGATCAGGACTGCAGGTTCGGTCGGCATGGTTCCCTCGGACCGCGGTTTCCGCGACAATGGAGAGTGTAGTCCACAGACCACGGGCGCTCCGAATGAATCTGCACGAGTATCAAGCGAAAGAAGTCTTCTCCGCCTACGGCATCCCGGTCCCGACCGGCCGTGTCGCGGCCACCCCGGACGAGGCGGTCGCCGCCGCCGAGGCTTTGGGCGGCAGCATCTGGGTGGTGAAGGCCCAGGTCCACGCGGGCGGTCGCGGCAAGGCGGGCGGCGTCAAGCTCGCCCGCGACAAGGACGCGGTGCGCGCCGCCGCTGCGGCGATGCTCGGCACGCGCCTCGCCACCAAGCAGACCGGTCCCGAGGGTCTGCCGGTCGAGAAGGTCTATGTGGAATCCGGCTCGGCCATCGACCGCGAGATCTACCTGTCGCTGACGCTCAACCGCGAGAAGGGTCGCATCGCCATGGTCGGCTCGGCCGCCGGCGGCATGGACATCGAGGAGGTCGCCGAGCACTCGCCCGAGAAGATCACCAAGGTGGACATCCACCCGGCCGCGGGCCTGCAGCCCTACCAGTGCCGCCGCATGGCCTTCGCGCTCGGCTTCAAGGGCGCACAGATCGCCGAGTTCCAGAAGATCGCGATGTCGCTCTACGACCTCGTGGTGCAGAAGGACGCCGGCCTCGTCGAGGTCAACCCGCTCATCGTCACCAAGGACGGCAAGCTGGTCGCCCTCGACGCCAAGATCAACATCGACGCCAACGCGGTGTTCCGCCAGCCCGAGCTCGCCAAGATGCGCGACACCTCGCAGGAGGACCCGATGGAGCTCAAGGCGAGCGAGCACGACCTCAACTATGTCTCGCTCGACGGCGACATCGCCTGCATGGTCAACGGCGCGGGGCTCGCGATGGCGACCATGGATCTCATCAAGCTGCACGGCGGCACCCCGGCGAACTTCCTCGATGTGGGCGGCGGTGCGACCGCCGAGCGCGTCACGGCGGCGTTCAACCTCATCCTCTCGAACCCCAAGGTGCGGGCGATCCTCGTCAACATCTTCGGCGGCATCGTGCGCTGCGACCTGATCGCCGAGGGCGTCATCACCGCGGTGAAGAACGTCGGCGTCAAGGTGCCGGTGGTGGTGCGCCTCGAGGGCACCAACGCCGAGAAGGCGCGCGAGATGCTGGCGGCGAGCGGCCTCAAGGTCACCGCCGCGGCCGACCTCACCGATGCTGCGCAGAAGGCCGTCGCCGCCGCGCGCTGAGCGCCGCGACCCGCGCCCCACGACACACAAAGAACAACGGATCCGAACATGAGCATCCTCGTCGACAAGAACACCCGCGTCATCTGCCAGGGCTTCACCGGCAAGCAGGGCACCTTCCACTCCGAGCAGTGCATCGCCTACGGCACGCAGGTGGTGGGCGGCGTCACGCCGGGTCGCGGCGGCGACCAGCACCTCGGCCGGCCGGTGTTCGACACCGTGCACGACGCGGTGCGCGCCACCGGCGCGAACGCCAGCATGATCTATGTGCCTGCGGGCTACGCGGCCGACGCCATCCTCGAGGCGGCGGACGCCGGGGTCGAGCTCGTCGTGTGCATCACCGAGGGCATCCCGGTGAACGACATGGTGCGTGTGAAGGCTACGCTCGCCGGCACGGGCGTGAAGCTCGTCGGCCCGAACTGCCCCGGCGTCATCACCCCGGGCGAGTGCAAGATCGGCATCATGCCGGGGTTCATCCACAAGCCGGGCTGCATCGGCATCGTGTCGCGCTCGGGCACGCTCACCTATGAGACCGTGTTCCAGACCACCAACAACGGGCTCGGCCAGAGCACCTGCGTCGGCATCGGCGGCGACCCGGTGCGCGGCCTCAACTTCGTCGAGGTGCTGCAGCTCTTCCAGGACGACCCGAAGACCGAAGGCATCATCATGGTCGGCGAGATCGGCGGCAGCGACGAAGAGGCGGGCGCCGAGTTCATCAAGCAGCATGTGACGAAGCCGGTGGTCGCCTACATCGCGGGCGTCACCGCGCCGCCGGGCAAGCGCATGGGTCATGCCGGCGCGGTCATCGCGGGCGGCAAGGGCACGGCGGCCGACAAGTACAGCGCGCTCGAGGCCGCGGGCGTGCGCACGGTCAAGTCCCCGGCGGAGCTCGGCGCCGCCATGAGCGAGAAGCTGCGCGGCCGGCGCTGAAGCCGGCCGCCGCGGACAGCGCGCGAGGCAGGCATGGATACGCTCCGCCTCGCGCTCGCTCAAGCCGATCTTCTGGTCGGCGACATCGCCGGCAACACGACGCGCCTGCTGGCGCTGGCCGATGAGGCGCGTGCGGCCGGCGCCCAGCTGCTGCTGACGCCGGAGCTCGCGGTCGCGGGCTATCCGCCGGAGGACCTGCTGTTCCACCGCGGCTTCCGTCGCCAGGTGGATGCCGCGCTCGCGCGCTTCGCGGCGGCGAGCGGTGAGGGCGACGGCGCGGGCCGCAGCGGCGGCGGGCAGGGCATCGCGCTGCTGGTCGGCCACCCCGAATACGCCGGAGATCGCATCTTCAACGCCGCGACGCTCTACTCGGGCGGCCGCGAGCAGGTGCGTCACCGCAAGGCCTGCCTGCCCAACTACCGCGTGTTCGACGAGAAGCGCTGGTTCACGCCCGGCACCCAGCCGACGGTCGCCGAGTTCCAGGGCTTCCGGCTCGGCGTGCTGGTCTGCGAGGACCTGTGGGAGCCCGAGCCCTCGCAGCTCGCGAAGTCGCAGGGCGCCGAGCTGCTGCTGGTCCTCAACGCCTCGCCCTACGAGATGCACAAGCAGCGCGCCCGCGAGGACATCGCGCGCCGCCGCGCGCTCGATGTCGGCCTGCCCATCGTCTACTGCAACCTCGTGGGCGGACAGGACGAGCTCGTGTTCGACGGGCAGTCCTTCGTGATGGACGCGGCGGGGCAGGTGACGCAGCGTGCGCCTGCGTTCGCGGAATCTTTGGACATGGTGGAGTTCCGGCGCGCCGCGCCCGGCGCAGCGCCCGTGCCGGTGGCGGGGCGCATCGCACCGGAGCTCTCCGACGAGGAGAGCGTCTACCGCGCGCTCGTGGCGGGCGTGCGCGGCTATGTCGGCAAGACCGGTTTCCCGGGCGTGGTGCTCGGCCTCTCGGGCGGCATCGACTCGGCGCTCACGCTCGCGATCGCGGTCGATGCGCTAGGCGCCGAGAAGGTGCAGGCGGTGATGATGCCCTCGCGCTACACCTCGCAGATGAGCCTCGACGACGCCGCCGCGCAGGCGCGCGCGCTCGGCGTGAAGTATTCCTCCATCCCCATCGAGGGCATGTTCGAGGCCGCGCTCGGGTCGTTGGCGGAGGAGTTCGCAGGTCGCAAGCCTGACGCCACCGAGGAGAACCTGCAGTCGCGCTGCCGCATGCTCATCCTGATGGGCATCTCCAACAAGACCGGCAAGATGGTGCTCACCACCGGCAACAAGAGCGAGATGGCGGTGGGTTACGCCACGCTCTACGGCGACATGGCGGGCGGCTTCGCGCCCATCAAAGATTGCAGTAAGCTGCTCGTATACCGGCTCGCTGCGTGGCGCAACGCGCAGGCCGGGTCGGATGGGCGGGGCGGGGCGGGCGTCATCCCGCAGCGTGTCATCGACCGGCCGCCCTCGGCGGAGCTGCGTCCCGACCAGAAGGACAGCGATTCTTTGCCGCCCTACGAGGTGCTGGACCCCATCCTCGAGGCCTTCATCGAGGACGACCTGTCGGTGGACGAGATCGTGGCGCGGGGTTTCGAGCGGGCCACGGTGGCGCGGGTGCTCGACCTCGTGCAGCGCAACGAATACAAGCGGCGGCAGGCGCCACCCGGCGTACGGGTGAGCCGCCGCGCCTTCGGCCGCGACTGGCGTTATCCGATCACGAGCGGTCATCGGCGCTGAGCGCCGCTGCCGCCGGGTCGGCCGGCGGCGGGGGAGGTCAGTCCCAGGGCACGTACCAGCGCTTGCGCACCGGGACGACATCCGCGGGCGCGCCGCCATGGTTGAGCGCGTAGACCTCGCGGGTGCTGGCCGCGAGCTCCGACATCTCCAGGCGCTCGTAGCTCAGGATCATGATCTCGAGGGCGTCCTTCACGGCAGGCGCGCCGTCGTATTCTTCGATGACGCCGCGCGCGCGGCGGGCCGCGGCCACCCAGGCCTGCCGCTTGACGTAGTAGCGCGCGACATGGACCTCGTAGTCGGCGAGCCGGTTGCGCAGGTGGATCATGCGGCGGCGCGCGTCGTGCGCGTACTCGCTCTGCGGATAGTCCTGCACCACGCGGCGCAGCGACTCGAAAGCGCGGCGTGTGGTCTGCGGCGGTCGCGCGTCCAGATCGACATCGAACCAGCGCTCGATGAAGTTCGCCTCGCGCTCGAAGTCGACCAGGCCCTTGATGTACCAGGCATAGGCGAGCTGCGGGTGGGTCGGGTTCTCGCGGATGAAGGTCTCCGCCTGGTCGATCGCCGACTCGGCCTCGCGGCCCTTGTAGTAGGCGTAGATGAGATCGAGGCGGGACTGCCGCGCCTCGGCGGTGAAGGGGTAGCGCGCGACCAAGGCCTCGTAGACGCGGATGGCGCTCTCGAAGTCCTGGTTGTCGAGGCTCCTGCGCGCCCGCTCGTAGAGCGCCGCCGGCGCGCCTTGCGTGACCGGCTCGTCCTTGCCGCCACCGAACAGGCTGCAGCCCGCGAGCGGCAGCATCAGCAGGAGAAGGACGACCGCGCGGGCCGATGGCGTGCGTGAAGTCATCCGGTCATTATAGCCGCGTGTCCACGGAGAAGCCCGAACTTCACGAACTCACCGTTCCCGACGAGCTCGCCGGCGAGCGGCTCGATGTGGCCTTGGCGCGGCTGCTGCCGCAGTACTCGCGCGCGCGGCTGCAGCGCTGGATCGACGAGGGCAGGGTGCAGGCGGACGGCGGGGACGCGGCGCTGCGTCGGCGGCGCGTGGTGGCCGGCCAGCGTCTGCGCGTGCTGGCCGAGTTCGTCGCCGATGAGCGCGTCGCCGCGGGCGAGGCCCGCGTGCCGTTCCGCATCGTGCACCGTGACGCGGCCATCCTCGTCATCGACAAACCGCCGGGCCTCGTCGTGCACCCCGGTGCGGGCAACCGCGAGGGCACGCTGCAGAACGCGCTGCTCGCGATGGATCCGGCGCTCGCGCGCGTACCGCGCGCCGGCATCGTGCACCGGCTCGACAAGGACACCTCCGGGGTGATGGTCGTGGCGCGCACGCCGCTGGCGCACGCGGCGGTGGTGCGCGCGCTCGCGGCGCGCGAGGTCGGCCGCGAGTACCTCGCGCTCTGCCAGGGGCGCCTCACCGGCGGCGGCACCGTCGACGAGCCCATCGGTCGGCACCGCACCCAGCGCACGCGCATGGCGGTGCGGCCCGACGGTCGCGAGGCCGTCACGCATTACCGCATCGAGCGTCGGTTGCGCGAGCACACGCTGGTGCGCGCCACGCTGGAGACCGGTCGCACGCACCAGATCCGCGTGCATCTCGCGCATGTCGGTCATCCGGTGGTGGGCGATCCGGTGTACGGCGGTCGCAAGCGCCTGCCGCGCGGTGCGAGCCCCACGGTCATCGCTGCGCTCGGCGCGTTCCGTCGTCAGGCCTTGCACGCGGCGCGGCTCGTGCTCGCGCATCCGACGACCGGTCGCGAGCTCGCTTTCGAGGCGCCGCTGCCCGAAGATTTCGCGGCGCTGCTCGCGGTGCTGGAGGACGACGCGCGATGATGCTGCCCATGCTGGACACGGAGTGGCGGCCGCCCGGCGGCGTGCGTGCGGCGTTCACGCTGCGCAGCGGCGGCGCGAGCGCAGCGCCCTGGGATTCGCTCAACCTCGGCACGCATGTCGGTGACGACCTGCTCGCGGTCGCACACAACCGCCGCCGCGTGGCGCAGGCCTTGGCCTTGCCCGCCGAGCCGCGCTGGCTGTCGCAGGTGCACGGCACGGCGGTGCATCAGGCGGGTGCGCTCGCGCGCTCCGCGCCGTCCGATGCCGTGCCGTCCGATGTCATGCTGTCGGATTCCGCACCCGTCGCCGATGCGGCGGTGACGCGCGAGACGGGGGTCGTGCTCGCGATCATGGTGGCCGATTGTCTGCCGGTGCTGCTCGCGGCCGAGGATGGCAGCGTACTCGGGGCGGCCCATGCCGGGTGGCGCGGCCTCGTCGCCGGGGTGATCGAGCGCACCGTCGAGTCGATGGACCAGGACCCGTCGCGGCTCCACGCCTGGCTCGGACCCTGTATCGGGCCTCGCCAGTTCGAGGTGGGGGACGATGTGCGGCAAGCCTTTCTGGCGGCCGGAGACGGCGCCTCCGCCTTCGAGGCCACGCCCGCCGGGCGGTGGCTCTGCGACCTGCCGGCGCTTGCAAGAGCGCGTCTGGCGCGGCTCGGTGTGACCCGCGTGGCGGGTGGGCGGTGGTGTACGGTCGCCGACCCGGTGCGGTTCTTTTCGCACCGCCGGGACCGTCAGACCGGCCGCATGGCGGCCTTGCTGTGGCGCGAGACGGGGCAGGCTTGACACGCCTGTTACAATGTAACAAATGGAAACTCTGGTCCTCATCCTCATCGCCACGGCGGTCGGCGGCATCGCCAGCGCGCTGCTCGCCGGGACGCTGCTCTGGTTGCCCACCGCTACACGCGACCGGGTGCTGCCGCACGCGGTGAGCTTCGCGACGGGCACGCTGCTCGCGACCGCGTTGGTCGCGCTCGTGCCGCACGCCATCGAGGGCGCGGGCCCCGACCGCGTCCACGGCATCGGCCTCGCGTTGCTGGCCGGCATCGCGGTCTTCTTCGTGCTCGAGAAATTCCTGCTCTGGCGGCATTGCCACACCGAGGCGGTCGAGTCGCCGCACGCCCACGCAGACCATCACCACGCCAGTTCCGGTTGGCTGGTGCTGGTGGGCGACGGTCTGCACAACTTCGTCGATGGGGTGCTGATCGCCGCGGCTTTCCTCACGGACTTCCACCTCGGCGTCGTCACCACCTTCGCCATCCTCGCGCACGAGATCCCACAGGAAGTGGGCAATGTCGCGGTGCTGGTGCACTCCGGTTTCAGCCGTCGGCAGGCGCTCGGTTGGAATGTGCTGTCGAGCCTAACCGCGGTAGCGGGCGGTCTCGTCGGCTGGTTCGCGCTGCGCGAGTCGCTGTCCGTGCTGCCGTATGTCCTCGCGGTGGCGGCGGCGAGCCTGCTCTATGTCGCGGTGGCCGACCTCATCCCCGGTCTGCACCGGCGCACCGACCTGCGGGCGAGCCTCGCCCAGGTCGCCTGGATCGCGATCGGCGTGGGCGTGGTGATGTTCGCGGAGTCGCACGTCCACTAGCGGGCCGGGGGCATCGCCCATCGCGCCCTTGGGTGCGCCAACACCCTTGAATCGCCGCGTCCCGGCCCCATCCTCCGGGGCATGAGACAGGACAAGCTGACCACCCGCTTCCAGCAGGCCCTCGCCGAGGCCCAGTCGCTCGCGCTCGGGCGCGACCACCAGATCATCGAGCCGGCCCATGTGCTGCTCGCCATGCTCGACCAGCAGGGCGGCGGGACGCGCCCGGTGCTGCAGAAGGCGGGCGGCAACGTCGCACGGCTGCGCGCCGATCTCATCGCCGCGCTCGACAAGCTGCCGAAGGTCGAGGGCCGCGCCGGCGAGGTGCATGTCTCGAACGACCTGCAGCGCCTGCTCAACGTCACCGACAAGCTCGCGCAGCAGCGCGGCGATCAGTACATCTCGAGCGAGAACTTCCTGCTCGCCGCCTTCGAGGACCGCGGGCTGCTCGCGCGACTGCTCAAAGATGCCGGTTGCGCGCGCGCCGCGGTCGAGAAGGCCGTCGACGAGCTGCGCGGCGGTGAGACCGTCCAGGACCCGAACGCCGAGGAGAGCCGACAGGCGCTCGAGAAATACACCGTCGATCTCACCAAGCGCGCCACCGACGGCAAGCTCGACCCGGTGATCGGCCGCGACGACGAGATCCGCCGCACCATCCAGGTGCTGCAGCGTCGCACCAAGAACAACCCGGTGCTGATCGGCGAACCCGGCGTCGGCAAGACGGCGATCGTCGAGGGCCTCGCGCTGCGCATCGTCAACGGCGAGGTGCCGGAGTCGCTGCGCGGCAAGCGCATCCTCGCGCTCGACATGGGCGCGCTGATCGCCGGCGCCAAGTTCCGCGGCGAGTTCGAGGAGCGCCTCAAGGCGGTGCTCAACGACCTCTCCAAGCAGGAAGGGCAGGTGATCCTGTTCATCGACGAGCTGCACACCATGGTCGGCGCCGGCAAGGCCGAGGGCGCGATGGACGCCGGCAACATGCTGAAGCCCGCGCTCGCGCGCGGCGAGCTGCACTGCGTCGGCGCGACCACGCTCGACGAGTACCGCAAGTACATCGAGAAGGACGCGGCGCTCGAGCGGCGCTTCCAGAAGGTGCTGGTCGACGAGCCGTCGGTCGAGGACACCATCGCCATCCTGCGCGGTCTGCAGGAGCGCTACGAGGTGCACCACGGCGTCGACATCACCGACCCCGCGATCGTCGCCGCGGCGACGCTCTCGCACCGCTACATCACCGACCGGCAGCTGCCCGACAAGGCCATCGACCTCATCGACGAGGCGGCCGCGCGCATCCGCATGGAGATCGACTCCAAGCCCGAGGCGCTCGACAAGCTCGAGCGGCGCATCATCCAGCTCAAGATCGAGCAGGTCGCGCTGCAGAAGGAGAAGGACGAGGCGACGCGCAAGCGGCTCGCCGCGCTCGAGGAGACCCTCGCAGGTCTCGAGAAGGAATATGCCGACCTCGAGGAGGTCTGGAAGGCCGAGAAGGCCTCGCTGCAAGGCGCGGCCGCGGTGAAGGACGAGCTCGAGAAGGTGAAGCTCGAGCTCGATGCCGCGCGCCGCCGGGGCGATCTTTCGAAGATGGCCGAGCTGCAGTACGGCCGCATCCCCGAGCTCGAGAAGCGCATCGCCGCAGCGCAGGCCGCCGAGGGCGCGCCCACCCAGCTCGTGCGCAACCGCGTCACCGACGAGGAGATCGCCGAGGTCGTCTCGAAGTGGACCGGCATCCCGGTCTCGAAGATGCTCGAAGGCGAGAAGGAGAAGCTGCTGCGCATGGAGGACGCGCTGTCGCGGCGCGTCGTCGGCCAGGAAGAGGCCGTGCGCATCGTCTCGAACGCCATCCGCCGTTCGCGCGCCGGCCTCGCCGATCCGCGCCGGCCGAACGGTTCGTTCCTGTTCCTCGGACCGACGGGCGTCGGCAAGACCGAGCTCTGCAAGGCGCTCGCCGAGTTCCTGTTCGACACCGAGGAGTCGATGGTGCGCATCGACATGTCGGAGTTCATGGAGAAGCACTCCGTGGCGCGGCTCATCGGCGCGCCGCCGGGCTATGTCGGCTACGAAGAGGGCGGCTATCTCACCGAGGCGGTGCGCCGCCGGCCCTACGCCGTGATCCTGCTCGACGAGGTCGAGAAGGCGCACCCGGATGTGTTCAATGTCCTGCTGCAGGTGCTCGACGACGGGCGTCTCACCGACGGCCAGGGGCGCACGGTCGACTTCCGCAACGCGGTCGTGATCATGACCTCGAACCTCGGTTCGCAGGTCATCCAGGAGCACGCCGGCGAGAAGAACTACACGCGCATGAAGTCCGCGGTGATGGAGATCGTCACGCAGAACTTCCGGCCGGAGTTCATCAACCGCATCGACGACATCGTGGTGTTCCACCCGCTCGGCACGGCGCAGATCCGCGCCATCGTCGACATCCAGCTCGGCCAGCTGCGCAAGCGGCTGATCGACCGGGGCATGGACCTCGAGCTCGACGACGCGGCGCGGGACCTGCTCGGAGAGGCGGGCTTCGACCCGGTGTACGGCGCGCGGCCGCTCAAGCGGGCCATCCAGCAGCAGATCGAGAACCCGCTGGCGCAGCAGCTGCTGCAGGGTCTTTACGGCCCCGGCGACCGCATCCGCGTCGGCGTGGACGAGGGCGGGCGGTTGTCGTTCGCGAAACAGGTGGCCTGAGACAGGGCGTCTGCGGCCCGCCGCCGCGGGCGGCCGCTATAATCGTCGGCGAAGGAGGCGCCGTCGCATGCCGTTCTACGAATACCAGTGCCGCCATTGCGGCCACCAGACCGAGGTCCTGCAGAAGGTCTCGGATGCGCCGCTTCGCAAGTGCCCGGCCTGCGGGCGCAACGGACTGACCAAGCTCATCTCGGCGCCGGTCTTCCGCCTCAAGGGCGGCGGGTGGTACGAGACCGACTTCAAGGGCGATCAGGACCGCAAGCGCAACCTCGCCGGTGACGAGCCGCCGCCCGCCAAGGACGACAAGCCGGCGGAGAGATCCGCCACGAAGGCCGTCGAACCCGCGACCGACAAGCCGAAGGCGGACAAGCCCAAAGAATATACAGCGGCGAAGCGCAAGCCGCCGGCCAAGGTTGCAGCGAAGCCTGCGCGCAAGGCCGCCGCCAAGCCGTCCAAGAAGCGCAGATGATCCCTCCCGCCGCCGTCGACGCGCTCCTCGCGCGCGAGCAGCGGCACTACATCGCGCGCCATCCCCGCTCGGCCGCGCTCGCTGCGGAGGCGCGGCGTCACTGGCCGGGCGGTGTGCCTCTGCACTGGATGGCCGATTGGGGCACCCCGTTCCCGTTGACGGTGGCCGAGGCCTCGGGCGCAACGCTGGTCGATATCGACGGTCATGAGATCACCGACCTCTGCCTCGGCGACACCGGCGCGATGTTCGGTCATTCGCCGCCCGCCGTGGCGGCGGCCATCGCCGCGCAGGCCTCGCGCGGCCTCACCTGCATGTTGCCCGATGCGCGTGTCGCGGCGGTGGGCGAGCGGCTCGCGCGGCGCTTCGGGCTGCCCTTCTGGCAGCTCGCGCAGACGGCGAGCGACGCCAACCGCGCGGTGCTGCGCTGGGCGCGCGCGCTGACCGGCCGTCCCAAGGTGCTGGTGTTCCACGGCTGCTACCACGGGCTCGTCGAGGAGACGATGGTGCGGCTGCGCGGCGGGCGCACCGTGCCGCGTGAGGGCGCCGTCGGATCCGCCTTCGACCACGCCTCGGCGGCGGTCGCGGTCGAGTTCAACGATGTGGGCGCGCTCGAGGCTGCGCTCGCCGACGGCGGGATCGCTGCGGTGATCGCCGAACCCGTGATGACCAACTGTGGCATGGTGCTGTCCGCGTCGGGGTTCGACGCTGCGCTGCGCATGCTGACTCGACGCTACGGCGCGCTGCTGGTCATCGACGAGACGCACACGATCTCCTCGGGGCCGGGCGGCTACACGGGCGAGCACGGGCTGGAGCCCGATCTTTGGGTCTGCGGCAAGGCGATCGCGGGGGGTCTGCCCTGCGCGGCCTGGGGCATGAGCGCCGAGGTCGCGGCGCGGCGCGAAGCTTGGCTGGCGCAGCGCGATGCGGCGTCGGCCCACGGCCACTCCGGCATGGGCACGACGCTCGCCGGCAACGCGCTCGCCATCGCCGCGCTTGAGGCGGCGCTCGGACACCTGCACACCGACGCCACGCACGCCGCGATGCGCGCGGGCGCGCTGCGCCTCGAGCAGACGCTGAGCGCGGTCTTCTCAGCGCGCGGCCTCGACTGGCATGTGTCGCGTGTCGGTGCGCGCGTCGAGTTCGGTTTCGGCCCGGCGCCGCGCAACGGCAGCGAGGCCGAGGCGCAGGACCGGCCGCGGCTCGGCGAGGCGCTGCGGCTGTGGCTCATCAACCGCGGGCTCTTGATGACGCCCTTCCACCAGATGCTGCTCGCGGCGCCGACGCTGGCGCCGTCCGCCGCCGGTGCGCTAGGCGCCGCGGTCGCCGGCTTCCTCGACGAGGTCTCCGCATGACAGCCGAAGAGGTCACCGCGTTCCGCGCCGCGCATCCCGGCATCGAAGCGGTGCAGCTCTACATCACGGACCCGTCCGGCGTGCCGCGCGGCAAGGTGGCGGCGCTGCACGAGCTCGAGCGCCTCTACACGACCGGGCGGCCGGTCGCGGGGTCCATCCTCGGGCTCGACGTCACCGGTCGGGATGTGGAGGCGACGGGGCTCGTCTGGGAGACGGGCGATGCGGATCTGCTCTGTCGGCCGGTGCCGGGGACGCTGCGACCGGCGCCGTGGCTCGCGCGGCCGACCGCGCAGGTGATGATGTCGATGTACACGCTCACCGGCGAGCCGGCGCCCGCCGATCCGCGCCATGCACTGGCGCGCGCCGTGGCGCGGCTGGCGGCGCGCGGCTTCCGCGCCGTGCTCGCCGTCGAACTCGAGTTCTACCTGCTCGCGCCGCGGGGCGAGGCGGGCGCGGCGGCCGTCCCGCCCGGGTCGGCGCACATCGACGCATATTCTTTGGCGCGGCTCGAGCGGACCGCGCCGCTGTTCGACGAGGTGTACGCGGCGGCGCGCGCGCAGGGGTTGCCGGTCGAGACGCTGATGTCCGAGTACGCACCCGGCCAGTTCGAGCTGACGCTCGCGCACCGCGACGACGCGCTGCGCGCGGTCGACGAGGCGGTGATGCTCAAGCGCCTGCTGCGCGGCGTCGCGGCCAAGCACGGTCTCGCCGTGACCTTCATGGCCAAGCCCTATGCGCATCTCGCAGGCAGCGGCATGCACCTGCATGTGAGCCTCGCGGACGGCGCGGGGCAGAACCTCTTCGCCGACGAGGCGCCCGCGGGCAGCCCGCTGCTGCGTCAGGCCTTGGGCGGCCTCAAGGCGACGATGGCGGAAAGCCTGCTCGCCTTCGCGCCCAACGGTAACTCCTACCGCCGCTTCCAGAGCGAGAGCTACGCGCCGACGGCGGTCAGCTGGGGCGTCAACAACCGCTCGGTCTCGCTGCGCGTGCCGGCGGGACCGCCCTCGAGCCGCCACATCGAGCACCGCATCGCGGGCGCCGACGCCAACCCCTATGTGGCGGCGGCGGTCGTGCTGGCGGGCGTGGAGCGCGGCATCGCGATGGGCCTCGACCCCGGGCCGCCGGTCACCGGCAACGGATACGCGGCCGCGGCTGCGGCTGCCGCAGCCGGGGTGCCCCTCGACCCGCAGCTCGCCCTGCCGCGTACCTGGCAGGAGGCGATCGACCGGGCCGCCGGATCGGCCTTCCTCGCCGAGGCGCTCGGACCCGAGTTCCTGCGGGTGTTCCTCGCCATCAAGCGTCAGGAATGCGCGCGGTTCTCCGCCGAGGTCACGGAACTCGACCGGTCGTGGTACCTGCACACGGCCTGAGGTAACATCCGCGCCCTTATGCGCAGCCATTATTGCGGTCAAGTCAACGAATCCCTGCTCGGCCAGACGGTCACCGTCGCGGGCTGGGTGCATCGCCGTCGCGACCACGGCGGGGTGATCTTCATCGACCTGCGCGACCGCGACGGGCTGGTGCAGGTGGTCTGCGACCCCGATGCGCCGGAGCTCTTCGCGGTGGCCGAGAGCCTGCGCAACGAGTTCGTGGTCAGCATCACCGGGCTTGTGCGGGCGCGGCCCGCCGGCACCGCCAACGCCAACCTCGCCTCCGGCAAGGTGGAGATGTTGGCGCGGCACATCGAGCTCCTGAACCGTTCCGAACCGCTGCCGTTCCAGCTCGACGAGCAGGTCTCCGAGGAGGTGCGCCTGAAGTACCGATACCTCGACCTGCGCCGCGATGTGATGGCCAAGCGGCTGCGCCAGCGGCACGCCATCACGCGCGCCATGCGCCACTACCTCGACGACGCGGGCTTCGTGGACATCGAGACGCCGATGCTCACCAAGGCGACGCCCGAGGGCGCCCGCGATTACCTCGTGCCCTCGCGCACGCACGCCGGCAAGTTCTTCGCGCTGCCGCAGTCGCCGCAGATCTTCAAACAATTGCTGATGGTGTCCGGCTTCGACCGCTACTACCAGATCGTGCGTTGTTTCCGCGACGAGGACCTGCGCGCCGACCGCCAGCCCGACTTCACCCAGCTCGACATCGAGACCTCGTTCCTGACGCAGGACGAGATCATGGCCCTCATGGAGGGCCTCATCCGCCACATCTTCAAGACCGTGGCCGGTGTGTCGCTGCCCGACCCGTTCCCGCGCATGACCTACGCCGAGGCGATGCGCCGCTACGCGAGCGACAAGCCCGATCTGCGCATCCCGCTCGAGCTGGTCGATGTCGCCGACCTCGTCGCCGACTGCGACTTCAAGGTCTTCGCGGGCCCGGCGCGCGATCCGGCGGGCCGCGTCGCTGCGCTGCGCGTGCCGGGCGGCGGCAAGCTCACGCGCAAGGAGATCGACGACTACACGGCGTTCGTGGCGCGCTACGGCGCGCGCGGTCTCGCCTACATCAAGGTCAACGACCCCGCCAAGGGTCGCGACGGCCTGCAGTCGCCGATCACCAAGTTCCTCTCCGACGCCGCGGTGGCGGGCATCCTGTCGCGCACCGGTGCCGTCGCCGATGACCTGATCTTCTTCGGCGCGGATTCCGCCAAGGTCGTCAACGACGCGCTCGGCGCGCTGCGCCTCAAGGTCGGTCAGGACCTCGGGCTCTTGCAGGGTGAGTGGGCGCCGCTGTGGGTCGTCGACTTCCCGATGTTCGAGTACGACGCGGACGACAAGCGCTGGACGGCGATGCACCATCCGTTCACCTCGCCGAAGAACCTGGATGCGGACGCGCTGCGGGCCGACCCGGGCGGTGCGCTCGCCAAGGCCTACGACATGGTGCTAAACGGCTCCGAGATCGGCGGCGGCTCGGTGCGCATCTTCCGTCAGGACCTGCAGTCGACGGTGTTCGATCTGCTCGGCATCGACGCCGAGGAGGCGCGGCGCAAGTTCGGCTTCCTGCTCGATGCGCTCAAGTACGGTGCGCCACCGCATGGCGGCATCGCCTTCGGACTCGACCGCCTCGCGATGCTGATGTCGGGCGCCGATTCCATCCGAGATGTGATCGCGTTCCCGAAGACCCAGACCGCAGCCTGCCCGTTGACCGACGCCCCGACCGAGGTCACCGAGAAGCAGCTGCGCGAGCTGCATATCCGCGTGCGGACGCCGCCCACCGCGGCCGGCTGACCCTTCCGCCGTCAGTCGCTGTCGAGCCGCCAGCGCAGATGCGCGCCCCCTCCGCCCGCCCGACGCTGCTCTTCATCCACGGCCTCTGGATGACGGGTGCGGAGGCCTTCGCCTTCCGGCGGCGCATGGAGCGCGACCACGGCTTCGATACGACGGTCTTCGCCTACCGCACGACCCAGGAGCCGTTGGACGCCGTCATCGACAAGCTGCGCGAGCACATCGACCGGCAACGGTCGGCGACGCTGCACATCGCGGCGCACAGTCTCGGTGGGTTGGTAGCGCTCAACTTCCTCGCGCGGCACCACGCCACGACGCCGCCCGGCCGGCTGGTGCTGCTCGGATCGCCGGTCAACGGCAGCGCGGCCGCGCGCAGGCTCGGGGGTTTCGCGCTCGGTCGTCGTCTGATCGGCCCCGTGGCGACCGAAGTGCTGCTCGCCGCCTGGCGCCGCGACGGTCGGGACACCGACGCCGCCTCGAGAGAAGACCCATCTCAAGGCGATCTGCCGCGCGACACGGGCGTGGTCGCCGGCACGCGACCCGTGGGCCTCGGCCGATGGGTCGCCGGGTTCGAGGAGCCGAACGACGGCACGGTCGCGGTCGCCGAGACGGAACTCGATGGCGCGCGCGACCGCCTCGTGCTGCCGGTGAGCCACCTCGGCATGTTGATGTCGCTGCGCGTCGCGGCGGCCTGCGGGCACTTCTTCCGCGAAGGACGCTTTCCGCTCGGCGCCTGATGCGGCGCGATCGAGAGGGCGGCCGGGGCGCCCGACTACTGCTTCAGCTCCAGCTTCAGGCGCACCGAGTTCGCGGTGGGCGCGATGCCCGCCGGCGCGCGCAGGAAGACGCGTAGCGGATCCACCTCGCCGCTGCCGAGCAGCGCCTCCTGGACGGCCTTGGCACGGGCACGCGCGAGGTCTTCGAGATCCTTGTCGGTGACCTCGATGGTGCTGCGCAGCTTGCCCTCGAGCGCGGCGATGGAGGCCTCGCGCAGCGCCTCGCGCGAGGGCTTCTCGCCGGTCTTCGGGTCCGGCGCTTCGAGCGGCTCGAGGAGCTCATCCGGCTTCTGGCCCGTCTGCGCGCGGTATAAGCCGTCCAGAAGCTCGAGGTACTCGCCGCGGTCGGTGGTGTCGACCGGTCCCTTGGCGAAATCGGCGAGCCGCGCGTCCCAGCGCGTGGCGAGCAGCGCCGGGGCGTCGAGCTCGCGGCTGTACGCCGTCGGGATCTCCATCTCGATCGCCGGACGCTCGATCAGCGCCTTGCGGACATTGGCGAGCCGCTCGGCCACCTCCGGCTCGAGCACGGCACGGCCCGGCGCGAAGTCGGCGAACTGCACATCAGGCCCGCCGCCGAACAGCGAGGAGAGCAGCGTGAAGGGAGAGGTGACGATCTTGATGAGCAGGTTGACGAACATCTTCCAGATGATCGGTCCGATCTTGAACTGCGGATCGTCGATGGTGCCGCTCACCGGAAGGTCGAGCCGGATGTTGCCGTCGCGGTCCTTGAGCAGCGCCACGGCGAGCTTCACGGGCAGCTTGGTGGCGTCGGGGCTCTTCACCTTCTCGCCGAGCTTGAGCTGGGAGACGAGGATCTTGTGCTGCGCGCGCAGCTTGCGGTCCTCGACGAGGTAGGTCGTGTCGATCGAGAGCTTGCCCTTCTCGATGCGGTAGCCCATGAACTTGCCCGAATAGGGGTTGAAGGTCGTGAGCTCGATGTTGCGGAAGTTGGCGGCGAGGTTGGTGTAGGCCTCGGCCGCGAGGTAGTTGACCTCGCCGGTGATCTTGACGGGAGCGTACTTGTCGACCGCGGCGTCGATGTCGACCTTGGCACGCGAGGACTGCACGGAGGAGAGGCCCGTGACCGTGCCGTTCAAGGTCTGCAGACCGATGGCGAAGTTGGGCCGTACGCTGAAGTCGGCGAAGTTCGCCGAGCCGACTTTGAGGTTGACGCGGCCGATGTCGACCCGCAGCGGTGCTTCCTCGGTCTCGGGCCGGGCGGTGTGCTTCGCGCGCTCGGCCGCCTTCGCCCGACGCTCGGCTTCAGGGCTCAGGCCGTCGGACTTCAATACATCGCTGATGTTGGTCGTGCCGTCGGTGTTGACGACCAGGTCGATGAAGGGTGCGTCGGCGTCGATGCTGCGCACCGTGAGGCGCGCGCCCGCGCCCGAGTAATCGATGTCGTTGAAGCGCAGCGCGCGCCAGCGGAGGAAGGTGCGCTTGACCAACCGGTCGCGCGCGATGAGGTTGCGGACCGCACCGTCGCCCTTGAAGGAGAGCGCCGGTTCTGCGCCCTTGCCGGCGCGCGCGGCCGGCACGGCATAGACCACATCGCCCTCGGCATCGATGCTGCCGCCGCGCAGGTTGAGGCGCACGAGGTCGGCGTAGTACGGTTCGAAGTCGGTCATCGGCAGGTCGCGCAGCGTGACCTTGGCGCGGGTCTCGAGGTCGTCCGGGCGCACCGTGCCCGTGGACTCGAAGCGGCCCTTGGCGTTGATGCCGAACGCGGTGTCGAATGCGACCTCCGCGCCGCGCTGCGTGGTGTAGCCGCGCGCGTTGAGCGTGACGCCGGTGAGCGCGAAGCGCGCCGGCAGCGGCAGCGTCCGGTCCTCGAAGTCGACACGCGAGCCGCTGAGGGCGAACTCGGGCAGCACGACGGTCCACGGCGGCCCGGCGTCGGCGGCGGGCTCCGGCGGCGTCTCCGGCCCCGCCAGCGCCGCGAGCGAGACGCCTTGGGCGTCCATCCAGGCGCGCACCTGCGCGCCCGTCACCGCGACCTTGCCGAGGTCGGCGCGTCGCGCGCCGAGATCGATCGACGCGCCGCGCACCGTCGCGTCGGCGATCACCACATCGGGTTGCTGGCGTCCCAGTGCGGCAAGCGCGACCTGTTTCGCGTCGACGGTGTCGAGGAGCACGCGGCCGGAGATCGGCGTCGTCGCGGCGGTCACCTCGTAGCGCGCGCCCAGCCCGAAGGTGCCCGCCTGCAGCTGCAACGGCAGCGAATCCTGCAGCACATCGTCGAGGGTCGCGGCGCGCAGCCCAGCGAGGGAGAGGCGACCCTGCGCCGTGAACGGCTTGAGCTTGAAGCTGCCGTTCCACGCCAGCCGTTCGCCCGCCTGCGAGACCGCGCTCAGGGTGTGCGCGTTGCCCGAGCCGACGCGCGTGCTGAAATCGCGCAGCTTGAAGTCGACCGGTTGCAGCTTGGCCTGCACCGGCCGGCGCAGCGACAGGTCGCGGTACTGCGCTTCACCCCCGCGCATCGTGAAGAGCTCGATGTAGACCGGCAGCCCGTCGTCCTCGGCGGCGGGATTGGTCGGTGCGGGCTTCGGTGGTGCAGGCTTCGCACCCGGCGGGTCAGGCGGCACGAGCTCCGCGAGGTTCAGCGTGCGGTCTTTGCGCACCACCGCCGACACGAACGGCTGTTCGATGGTGATGTCGTCGAACACCGGGCCGCGCTTCCAGACCGAACGGATCGAGAGGTCCAGGTCTAGCCGCGAGAAGCCGACCATGCGTTCGCCCGAAGGCTCGTGGATGCCGAGGTCGGCGATGCTGGCGCGCAGCGTGAAGGGGTTGACCTTCACCTCGCCGAGGCGCGGCTGTTTCTTGAGGTCCTGCGCCACGAAGCGGGTGAACTCGGCGCGGATGTAGCGCGGCGCCCACCAGAAACCGGCGATCGCATAGGCGCCGACCAGCGCCGCGATGACGACGACCGGAATGCAGACCTTCTTCGGGATCCGCATCAGACCCTCTCAGTGCTGCTCTCAGCGGAGCAGTTTTTTCAGATCGTATACTTTCCCGAGCGCATCGCGGGGGCTCAGCGTATCGGGGTCCAGATCGCGCAAAGCTGCGAGCAAGGCCTCGGTCTGCGGATCGGGCTCGCCGGCCGTGCCGACGTGCCGCGGATCCGCGGAGGGCGCGGTCGCGGCGAGATCGAGCGTACCCTGCGGCCCGTTGCCGCCGCCGTTGGCCTGCGCGGCCTCGAGGCCGGCGAGCACCTTGCGCGCCTCGGCCAACACCTCGCGCGGCAGACCTGCGAGCTTGGCGACAGCGAGCCCATAGCTGCGGTTGGCGGGTCCGGGTTTCAGCGCATGCAGGAACACGATGCCGTCGCGGTGTTCGGTGGCGTCGAGGTGCACATTGGCGACGCCCGGCAGCTCCGACGCCAGCGCCGTGAGCTCGAAGTAATGCGTCGCGAACAGCGTGAACGCGCCGACCCGCGCGGCGAGATGGCGCGCCGTGGCGCTGGCGAGCGCGAGCCCGTCGAAGGTGCTGGTGCCGCGGCCGATCTCGTCCATCAGCACGAGGCTGCGCGGCGTGGCGTTGTGCAATATGTTGGCGGTCTCGGTCATCTCGACCATGAAGGTGGAGCGGCCGCCCGCGAGGTCGTCGCCCGCGCCGATGCGCGTGAACACGCGGTCGAGCGGCCCGATGAGCGCGGCCTCGGCCGGTACGAAGCTGCCGATGTGCGCGAGCACCACGATCAGCGCGCACTGGCGCATGAAGGTGCTCTTGCCGCCCATGTTGGGGCCCGTGATGACCAGCATGCGGGTCGCGGCGTCGAGCGCGAGGTCGTTCGGCACGAAGGGCGCATCGAGGAAGCGTTCGACCACCGGATGGCGACCGCCCGTGATGCGCAGCACCGGCCGGTCGGTGAGCTCCGGCGCCGCCCAGCGCAGCGTCGCGGCACGCTCGGCGAGCGCGGCCTGCACATCGAGCTCGGCGATGGCGGCCGCGGTCGACTGCAGCGCCGGCAGGCGTGCCGCGAGCTCGCGCAGCAGCGCCTCCCAGAGCTCGCGCTCGCGGGCGAGGGAGCGCTCACGTGCGCCCAATACTTTGTCCTCGAAGCCCTTGAGCTCCGGGGTGATGAAGCGCTCGGCGTTCTTGACCGTCTGGCGCCGCAGGTAATCGGGCGGGACCTGCGCCGCCTGGCTGCGCGGCAGCTCGATGAAGAAGCCCTGCACGCGGTTGAAGCCGAGCTTGAGCTGCGCGAGGCCCGTGCGCTCGCGCTCGCGTGCCTCCAGCTCGAGCAGGAAGGCGTCGGTGTCGGTGGCGATGAGCCGCAGTTCGTCGAGCTCCGCGTCGTAGCCCGGGGCGATCACGCCGCCGTCGCGCACCATCGCGGCGGGTTCGGCGGCGACCGCGCGCTGCAGCAGCGCGAGCTCCTCGGCGTGTCCGCCGACCGCGGCGGCAAGCTTCACGATGATGACGGCATCATGCGCCGCGAGCGCGCCGCGCAGCGCGGGCAGCGCGCCGAGCGCGAGCCTGAGGCCGGTGAGGTCGCGCGGCCGTGCGTTGCCGAGCGCGACCCGCGCGAGGATGCGCTCCATGTCGCCGATCGGTTCCAGCGCGGCGCGCAGCGCCTCGTAGCGCCGGCCGTCGACGAGCGCGCCCACCGCCGCGTGCCGCTCGCGCAGCTGCGCGCGGTCGGTGATCGGTCGCCCGACGGCGCGGCGCAGCGCGCGGGCGCCCATCGCCGTGACCGTGGTGTCGAGCAGCGACACCAGCGTCGCGTCCTCACGACCCGAGGTGCTGGCGTCGATCTCGAGGTTGCGCCGGGTGACGGCGTCGATCTGCAGCGCGGTCTCGCGCGCTTCGACGCGCAGCGCGCCGAGGTGCGGCAGCGCCGTGCGTTGTGTGTCGCGTACGAACTCCAGCAGTGCGCCCGCCGCGCCGATGGCGAGCGGCAGCTCGGTGGCGCCGTAGCCCGCGAGGTCGAGCGTGCCTAGCTGCGCGGTCAGCAGCCGCGTCGCAGCCTCTGTCTCGAAGTGCCAGGGCGGGCGGGCTCGGCAGCGCCGACCGGGCAGCGCCGCCGACCACCAGCCTGCCTCGGCGAGGCTGTCGGGCAGCAGGAGCTCCGCGGGCCGCAGCCGCTCGAGCTCCGCGGCCAAGGCGCCGGGGCCGTGACCCTCCAGCACCGTGAACCGCCCGGCGCCGAGATCGAGCCAGGCGAGGCCGAAGCGCTCGGCCCCCGCGCCGCCCGCGCCGCCTTGGGGGGGGCTGAGCGCCGCGGTCGGCAGCAGCGCGGCCAGCAACACCTCGCGCCGGTCGTCGAGCAGCGCCGCATCGGTGACGGTGCCCGGGGTGACGATGCGCACCACGGCGCGCTCCACCGGGCCCTTGGACTTCGCCGGGTCGCCGATCTGCTCGCAGATGGCGACCGACTCGCCCTTGCGGACGAGACGGGCCAAGTAGTTCTCGGCGCTCTGCACCGGCACCCCCGCCATCGGGATGGGCGAACCCGCGGATTGGCCGCGGGCGGTGAGCGTGATGTCGAGCAGCCGCGAGGCCTTGCGCGCGTCTTCGTAGAAGAGCTCGTAGAAGTCGCCCATGCGGTAGAAGAGCAGCGCATCAGGGTGCTGCGCCTTCAGGCGCAGATACTGCTGCATCACCGGGGTGTGGTCCGACATGCGCGTATCGTAACGCGACCGTGGGATACTCGGCCGGTCATGTCCCGCGCCCCTGTCGACGCCGACACCCGCCTCGCCGCCCTGGCACTCCGCCTAGGGCGCCGGCTGCGCGCGCGCGGTCGGACGCTCGCCACCGCCGAGTCCTGCACCGGCGGTTGGCTCGCCAAGACGCTCACCGATCCGCCCGGCGCGTCGCACTGGTTGCTCGCGGGCTGGGTGGTCTACTCCAACGCCGCGAAGAGCCGGGAACTCGGCGTGCGCGCAACGACGCTCGATCGGCATGGTGCGGTCAGCGAGGCGACGGTGCGCGAGCTGGCGGTGCAGGCCCGTCGCCGCGCCGGCACGGATCTCGCGGTCGCGATCAGCGGTATCGCCGGGCCGGGTGGTGCGACGCCCGACAAGCCCGTCGGCACGGTGTGGTTCGCGTTCGCTCAGCGTGGCGGACGGGGCGTCGGCCGCGCGGCTGCGGTCGAGGCGGTGCGCAAACGCTTCCGGGGCGATAGGGAAACGGTGCGGCGCAAGGCCGTCGAGTTCGCGCTGCGCCGTTTATACAGTATGGCCTGATCGGCCGACCTGTATATCGAGTGAACGCTGCGAGAAATAAAGCGTTTCGCAGCGATTTGCAGCGTTCCCACGCGCTTCTCGTGTGGGATAATTCCCCCATCCCGTATACGCCTCGCCACACACCTTTTGGGGGACTCATGGACGACAATCGCAAGAAGGCGCTGAGCGCCGCGCTCGGTCAGATCGAGAAGCAGTTCGGCAAAGGTTCGGTGATGCGTCTCGGTGACGCCTCGGCCGCCATGTACGAGGTCGAGGCCGTCTCGACCGGCTCGCTCGGCCTCGACATCGCGCTCGGCATCGGCGGCCTGCCGCGCGGCCGCGTGGTCGAGATCTACGGGCCGGAGTCCTCGGGCAAGACCACGCTCACCCTCGAGGTCATCGCCGAGATCCAGCGCAACGGCGGGACCGCGGCCTTCGTCGACGCCGAGCACGCGCTCGACCCGGCCTACGCCGAGAAGCTCGGCGTCAACGTCAACGACCTGCTCGTCTCGCAGCCGGACACCGGCGAGCAGGCCCTCGAGATCACCGACATGTTGGTGCGCTCCGGCGCGGTCGATGTCGTCGTCATCGACTCGGTGGCGGCGCTCACGCCCAAGGCCGAGATCGAGGGCGAGATGGGCGAGCTGCAGGTCGGTCTGCACGCCCGCCTGATGTCGCAGGCGCTGCGCAAGCTCACCGGCAACATCAAGCGCTCGAACACCATCGTCATCTTCATCAACCAGATCCGCCTCAAGATCGGCGTGATGTTCGGCAGCCCGGAGACGACGACCGGCGGCAACGCCCTCAAGTTCTACTCGTCGGTGCGTCTCGACATCCGCCGTATCGGCGCGCTCAAGAGCGGCGAGGAAGTCATCGGCAACCAGACCCGCGTCAAGGTCGTCAAGAACAAGGTCTCGCCGCCGTTCCGCGAGGCCGAGTTCGAGATCCTCTACGGCCAGGGCATCTCGCGCGAGGGTGAGATCATCGAGCTCGGCGCCACCCACAACATCATCGAGAAGTCGGGCGCCTGGTACTCCTACAAGGGCGAGCGCATCGGTCAGGGCAAGGAGAACGTCCGCGAGTTCCTGAAGGGCCGTCCGGAGATGGCCCGCGAGATCGAGGACCAGATCCGCGCCAAGCTGCTGCCGGTGAAGGCGCCGCGCGGCGAGGCCACCCCGGCCTGATGCTGCGTCGCGGCCGGGCCGCCGGCCGGGGCCGGGCGGGCAAGGCGCCGGAGCACCCGGATTCGCCTGAGGCGGCGCGCCGTGTGGCGTTGCTGCTGCTCGGGCGCCGGGACTACGCCTCCGGCGAGCTGCTCGCCAAGCTCACGGTCAGCGGCTACACCCAAGAGGCCGCCCAGGCGGCTTTGGCGGCCTTGCAGGAGGAGCGGCTGCTCGATGACGGCCGCTTCCTCGACAACTTCGTCCGAGCCCATGCCGGGCGAGGGCAGGGCCCAGCCCGCATCCGCCAAGAGCTCGCCCAGCTCGGCTTCCCGGCAGCGGACATACAGGCCGCCCTCGAGGCCGGACCCGACTTCAAGGCGCTCTGCCGCGAGGTGCGGGCCCGCAAGTTCGGGGCCCGTCCGCCCGCCTCTTGGGCGGAGCGGGGTCGGCAGGGACGTTTTTTGCAGTACCGGGGCTTTTCATCGGATGATATCCGGCTCGCCACAGGCCAGGACCCGGACATCTCCGAAGACCCCATCGAATGACTGCTGCCAAACCGCCCTTCATGACCGCCGCCGAAGTCCGGCGCGCCTTCCTCGAGTACTTCCGCGAGCGCGGCCACGCCGTCATCGCCTCGAGTCCGCTCGTCCCGGGCAACGACCCGACGCTGCTCTTCACCAACGCCGGCATGGTCCAGTTCAAGGATGTGTTCCTCGGCAAGGACCTTCGCGACTACTCGCGTGCGGCCACCTCGCAGCGCTGCGTGCGCGCGGGCGGCAAGCACAACGACCTCGAGAACGTCGGCTACACGGCCCGCCACCACACCTTCTTCGAGATGCTCGGCAACTTCTCGTTCGGTGATTACTTCAAGCGCGATGCCATCAAGTTCGCCTGGGAGTTCGTCACCGGCACGCTGAACCTCGACCCGAACCGCCTCTGGGTGACGGTGTTCCGCGAGGACGACGAGGCGGCGCGCATCTGGATCGAGGAGGTCGGCATCCCCAAGGATCGGCTCACCCGTATGGGCGAGAAGTCCAACTTCTGGGCGATGGGCGACACCGGTCCCTGCGGCCCCTGCACCGAGATCTTCTACGACCATGGCGCCCACATCCCGGGCGGCCCGCCGGGGTCCCCGGACGAGGACGGCGATCGCTACGTCGAGATCTGGAACCTCGTGTTCATGCAGTACGACCGCTCGCCAGACGGCACGCTGACGCCGCTGCCGAAGCCCTCGGTCGACACCGGCGCCGGCCTCGAGCGGCTTTCGGCGGTGATGCAGGGTGTCACCAACAACTACGACATCGATCTCTTCCGCGGCATCGTGCGCGCGGCGGCGGATCTTGCGGGCACCGACGACCTCGCCAACCCCTCGCTGCGCGTGATCGCCGACCATATCCGCGCCTGCACCTTCCTCATCATCGACGGCGTGCTGCCCTCCAACGAGGGCCGCGGCTATGTGCTGCGGCGCATCATCCGCCGCGCCATCCGCCACGGCCACAAGCTCGGCATCAACGGTGCGTTCTTCCACAAGCTCGTGCCGGCGCTCGAGGCGCAGATGGGCGAGGCGTATCCGGAGCTGCGCGTCGGTGCGGCGCAAGCCGCGCGCGTGCTGGCGCAGGAAGAGGAGCGCTTCGCTGAGACGCTCGGCAACGGCATGATGCTGCTCAACGAGGCGATCGACCAGCTGAAGCAGTCGACCGTCGATGTTTCGGGCCGTCCTGCGTCCGCTGGGACGGCTCCCGTGCTCGACGGCACGACGGTATTCAAGCTCTACGACACCTACGGGTTCCCGATCGACCTCACCGCCGATGTCGCGCGCGAGCGCGGGCTCGGCATCGACCAAGCCGGCTTCGAGGCCGCGATGGAGGCGCAGCGCGAGCGCGCCCGCGCCGCGAGCCGCTTCGGCGTCGACCTGCGCGCCGACGCCTCCATCGACATGAAGACCGCGTTCGGCGGCTATGACGGCACGCGCGGCGAGTCGCGCGTGGTGGCGTTGCTGCGCGGCGGTGCGCGCGTCGAGTCGCTCGCACCGGGCGAGGAAGGCGAGGTCATCCTCGAGTCCACGCCCTTCTACGCCGAGTCGGGCGGCCAGGTCGGGGATGCAGGCTTGCTGCGCTCGGCAGGCGCCAACGGGGCTGCGGGCGGCGCGACCGTCCGCTTCATCGTCGAGGACACCCAGAAGCGCGGCACCGGCGGCGCGCATGCGCACATCGGCCGGCTGGCACCGGACTCGGCGCCGCTCGCCGCGGGCATGACGCTCGCGGCCGAGGTCGACGACCGCCTGCGCGAGGCGACGGCGCTCAACCACTCGGCGACGCATCTGCTGCACGCCGCACTGCGCGAGGTGCTCGGCGGCCATGTGCAGCAGAAGGGCTCGCGCGTCGCGCCCGACCGGCTGCGCTTCGATTTCTCGCATTTCCAGCCGGTCACGGCCGAGGAGCTGCAGCGCATCGAGCGGCGCGTGAACGAGCAGGTGCGGCGCAACGCCGCCGCCGAGACGCGCGAGATGGACTTCGATGCGGCGGTGGCCGAGGGTGCGGCGGCGCTGTTCGGCGAGAAATACGGCGCCAAGGTCCGTGTGCTGCGCATCGGCGATTTCTCGCTCGAGCTCTGCGGCGGCACCCATGTGCGCCGCGCCGGCGACATCGGCCTCTTCAAGATCGTCAGCGAAGGCGGCGTCGCCTCCGGCGTGCGCCGCATCGAGGCGGTGACGGGTGAGGGCGCGCTGGCCTACGCCGAGGGCGCCGAGGCGCTCGTACGCGAGGTGGCGGGGATGGTGCGCGGCACGCGCGACGACCTCGCGGTCAAGGTGCGCGAGGCGCTGGAGCGCATCCGCCAGCTCGAGAAGGACAACCGCGCCCTGCGCGACAAGCTCGCCTCGGGCCAGGGCACGGACCTCGCCGCAGGCGCGGTCGACATCGCCGGCCTCAAGGTCGTCGCCACCACGGTCGAGGGCGCCGATGCCGGCGCGCTGCGCACGGCGGTGGACCAGCTCAAGGAGCGCCTCAAGTCCGCCGTGATCGTGCTCGCCACGGTCGATGCGGCCGGGAAGGTCGTGCTGGTCGCGGGTGTCACGCCGGGCGAGGTGGGTCGCATCAAGGCGGGCGAGGTGGTGGCGCAGGTCGCCAGCCTCGTCGGCGGCCGCGGCGGCGGTCGCCCGGACTTCGCGCAGGCGGGCGGCACCGACGCCGCCAAGCTGCCTGAGGCGCTCGCTGCGGTCGCGCCGTTCGTCCGCAGCCGTCTCGGCGGCTAGACACTTCCCGTCCCTCTCGGGCCGTCGCAACGGCCTTGTATGGCCCTGCGGACCCATCGGGTGGCCGCGCGGTGGACGCACCGCGCGCTTTGTCCTATCTTCGCCAGATAGAGGCGCCCGCATGGAAGTCGGGTCCGCCGGCGGGGGTCTTACAGGGGGTGAGACTCCGAGTCCGGCGGTCGCGCAGAGCGCCCGGGGGTTGTTCAATGCTGATTCTCACTCGACGCGTCGGCGAGACCGTCATGATCGGCGAGGAAGTGTCCGTCACCATCCTTGGCGTCAAGGGAAACCAGGTGCGCGTGGGCATCAACGCGCCCAAGAACGTGGCTGTCCACCGCGAAGAGATCTTCGAGCGCATCAAGTCGGAGGGCGGGGTCGAAGACGAACCGCAGCGCTCCGACATGCGCGCCTGAGGCCGTCCGGACGCGCCGGCGCGGCGCCGGCCGTTTTGACCCGGAGCGGGGCGCGGCCTATCATCGCGCTCCGCGTCCGCGCGGGTCCGCGTCCGGAGAGATGGCCGAGTGGTCGAAGGCGCACCCCTGCTAAGGGTGTAAGGGCCAAAAGCCCTTCGAGGGTTCGAATCCCTCTCTCTCCGCCACTTCCCGGGTTTGCCATGCCTCATGCCAGCAGGACCTCGAAGCCCAAGCCGCGGCTGAAGCAGAAGCCGCGGCCGCCGAAGCGTGTCCGCTTGGCCCCCGAGGCGCGGCAAGCGCTGATCCTCGACCATGCCGCCGAGATCGTCGCCCGCGATGGCGTGTCGGCGCTCTCGATGGACAGCATCGGCCGGGAGGCCGGCATCAGCAAATCGCTGGTGTACAACTACTTCCCCAACACCACCGACCTGCTGCGGCAGCTGCTGCAGCGCGAATGGCGCCGCCTGCGGCGGCTGCAGGTCGAGGCGGCGCGCGAGGCGGACACCTTCGAGGCGTTGGTCCGGTCGGTGACGCATGTCTATCTCAAGTACATCGACGAGCGCGGCATGCTCATCGAGCGGCTGCAGGCCGAACCCTCGGTCTCCGCGATGCACGACCCGACGGAGTTCAGCCGCGACAGCGCGGTCGGTTACCTCGCCGAGATCGTGGCCGATCATTTCGGCCTGCCGATGGACATCGCCAAGGCGGCCACCGACATCAGCTTCGGCCTGCCGGCCACGGCCGGCGCGTACCTGTTGCAGCGCAAGATGACCCGTCAGGCGCTCGAGGACCTCACGGTCACGATGATCCTCGGCACCCTCGATGCGCTGAAACGCGAGCACATCGCGGGTCGGCGCTTGCCCCGCCGCGCGCGGGCCGCGTCCTGATCCGCCTCAGCCCGCGCCGCCCGCGGCCGCGATCAGGGCCGGGGTCCGTTCCCGCGGCGTGATGGTGACCGGTCGGCGGTCGTGCAGCAGGCCGTATTCCGCCTGGACCGCCTCCAGCGGGTCGCCGAGCCGCTCCTCGAACCGCACGAACTGCAGGCTGCGGGCGCGGCATCCCAGCGTCCAACCGTCGGTGATGGCATCCATCGCCGGCTTGATGAGATAGGGATCGAGCAGCGTCATGTGGCCGGTCACCACGGCGATCCACATCGAGGCGTAGGGGTAGTGGATCTGCGCCAGCTGGAAGGCCTGCAGGGACAGCTCGCCGAACGGCGTGGCGGGATAGCCGGTGAGCACATGGTGCAGGTCGTGCGTCTGGAAGCCCCGCAGCACCTTGTAGGCGAGCGCCGGCGGCATGCGCGCGATCTTGCCGCTGCGCAGCAGTTCGTCGTGGCGGGCGTGGTAACCGGCTGCGAGCCGCTCCACCAGCCTGTTGTCGACGATGAAGGCGCGGTAGGCATGGCCCAGCGTGCCGGGACCGTAGCCGTCGAGCGAGGCGAGGGTGAAGTCCGGCGCCAGCCAGCCCTCGCGCGCGAGCGGCCCGTGCTCCGGGTGGTCGAGGATCGCCGCCTCGTACTTGGCGATGGCCTCCGCGGGCGCGGACTCCCACCATTCATTGAAGAGCCAGTCGACCCCGTACGCGTAGAAGTCGTCGATGCTCTTGAGGAACTTCTCGCCGAAGGCGCGATCGATCGTCGTCTGCATGGCTGTCTCCATCGGGTCTACTTGGCGAGCGTGCCGCCGTCGACCGGGACCAACGCACCGGTCATGAACGCCGCCCGATCGCTGACGAGGAAGGCGAGCACCTCGGCCACCTCCTCCGGCGTGCCGTAGCGGCCCATCGGGATGCCCTGCGCGAGCCGCGGCCGCGCGGCCTCGGGGTCGTCGGGCGAGATCCGGCGCTCCAGCTGGAACATCATCTCGGTCGCGGTCGGGCTCGGACACAGCGCGAGCACCCGGACGCCCTGCGAGGCCAGCGCGACCGCTGCGGACTTCGTCATGCCGTTCACCGCGAACTTGCTGGCGGCGTAGCCGAAGATGTTGCCGCTGCCGCCGAAACCGGAGACCGACGAGGTGTTGACGATCACGCCGGAGCCGTTCGCCTGCATATGCCGGCCGACATGCTTCAGGCCGAGATAGACGCCTTTGACGTTGACCGCCATGACGCGGTCGAAGTCGTCCTCCGGGTAATCCAGCACGTTGGCGATGGCCCCGCCGATACCGGCGTTGTTGAACAGGATGTCGATCCGGCCGCCGAGCGACACGCCGAGCGCGATCGCCGCGTGCCAGTCGGCGGCCTCGACCACATCGCCGCGGTGCGCGGCCACCTGACCGGCGGCGAGCGCGGCGCTGAAATCGGCTTCGGGCCGGTCGAATGCCACGACGCGGGCGCCGTCCTGGCACAGGCGTCTGACCGCCGCGAGACCGATGCCGCGGGCGGCGCCCGTGACGATGGCGACGCGATCTTTGAGCGCTGGGTCGGGCATGGGGGTCATGTCTCCATGGTGCGGCCGATGGGATGCCGGTGGATGAAATCGCGGATCAGCGATGCGCAGCGGTCCGGCTCGTCGCGTTGCGGCACATGTCCCGCCTCGGCCAAGCGCACGACCCGGCAGTCGCGGCAGGCGGCTGCGATGGCGTCGGCCATCGCGGGCACGAACACCGCATCCCGCTCGCCCCAGATGAGCAGCACCGGACAGTCGATGGGCTCGGGCGGGGCAGCATCGACCGGCGATGTCGGCGCGGTTGCGGGCGCGGGCGTGTCGACGGCGGGGACCACGAACGGCGCCGCGCGGTACCAGGCAAGCATGGACCGCCAAGCGCCTGGACGGCTCCAGGCGTCGCGGTAGGCGGTGATGTCGTCGTCGGTGAGCAGGCCGCGTCGGCGCGGCTCGCCGAGGAAGCGTTCGATCAGCGCATCGACGGCGGACTCATGGAACAGCTGGTCGGCGGCCGGCGATCGCAGCAGCGTGATGTATTGCGATGCCGCGCGTTGTCCCGGGTGGTGCCAGATCATCTGCTGCAGCACGGCGGGCGGCGGGGCGTTCAAGGCGACGAGGCTGGCCACGCGCTGCGGGAAGCGCCGTGTGAGCTCGAAGGCGAGCACGCCGCCCCAATCGTGACCGCAGACATGGGCCTGCGGCAGCCCCCAGGCATCGAGCAGCGCGACGAGGTCGTCCACCAGACGCTCGATGCGGTAGTCCTCGACCGCCGTCGGGGCGCTGGTGGCGCGATACCCGCGCAGGTCGGGCGCGAGGACCCGCAGCGAGGAACCTTGCAGCCGCTCGAGCAGGGGCCGCCATGCCGCGGCGTGGTCGGGGAAGCCGTGCAGCAACAGCAGCGGCGGGCCTTGCCCTTGCTCGAGATGATGGAACTCGAGCCCGTCGATGTGCAGCGACCGTGACCGCAGGAGCGGTCGCGCGGAGGAGCCGGGACGGTCGGCCCCGCTCACGCCTGAGGTGCCGCCGCTCGGCGGTGCGCGGTGCGGGCGTCGTCGACCGAGCGGCCTTCGGCTTCCTCGAGCAGCGCACGCACCGTCACCCGCGCCGTCGGACCGGGCTGCAGGATCTCGAAGATGTTGCCGTCCGGATCGCGGCCGAAGAAAACCGCGGCGTTGCCGAAGTCGCGCGGCGGACCGTGGGTGACCACGCCCTGCGCGACGAGGCGCGCGAAGTCGGCATCGATGTCGTCGCTCTCGAAGCACAGGTGGCTCCAGCCGGGCGCGGCGGCGTCGACGGGTGCCACCGCGGTCGTGGCGGGGTGCTCGTATTGCCAGAACTCCAGTTCCGCGTTGGCGAGGCGCAGCCATGCGCCCTTGAACCGCACATCGGCGATGCCGGCGACGAGATCGAACTTGGGGTGGGGGCCGAAGCCGCCCTGGCCGTGGATCCCGATGCCCGTCAGCGCCGCATAGAAGCGCGTCAGCCGCGCGATGTCGGGCGTCACCACGGCGGTGTGCGCGAACCAGGGACGGGTGGCATCGGCGGGCGCCCAGGGCGTGCCCTCGAGCTCGAGCAGGTTGTCCTCGGGATCGCGCAGGTAGACATAGCTGTGGCCCGTGCCGAGTCCGGCGGGGCGCGCGTGCGCGCGGGCGCCCGCGCCCGTCAAAGAATCATAGAGATGATCGGAGATGGCGGTCTGCAGGCAGATGTGCCGGATGCCGGCCGAGTGGACGCCGCGCTCAGCCCGGGCAGCATCGCGGCCCGCATCGAAGCGGAGCAGCTCGAGGCAACCCAAGGTCCCTTGCAGGAACACGACCTCGCCGGAGGCGTCGGGCAGCTGCAGCAGGGCGCGGTTCGCGGGCGTGTCGGCCACCGCGAAGCGGTGCACCGGCCGGAAGGCCTGCTCACGGGTGTAGAAGGCGAGTGCGGCGTCGAGATCGTGCACCGCGAGGCCGGTATGGTGCAGACCGGTGATCATGGGCGGGTGATCATGGGCGGATGATCATGGTCGGGGCGGCGTCGGGTCGCCCGCGGCGTCCGATCGGGTCTCCGTGGCGGTCTCGGCGGCCATGCGTGCATCGATCTTCGCACGGATGGCGCTGTGGCGGTCCGCCGTCAACGAATACCGCCAGGCCATCAGCGCGGCGACCAGAACCAGCGCGCAGGGGATGAGGCTGTAGCTGATCGTCAGCGCGAACAGCGGCTCGGCGCGCTGCTCGCCCGCCGACATGTAGCCGACCGCGCCGAGCAGCAGCAGCGGCAGACCCGAGCCGAGCGCGTAGCCGAGCTTCTGCACCATCGCCAGCGCAGCGTAGAACAGCCCTTGCTGACGGTCGAGCGTCTCGGCGGTGTCGATGTCGGCGGTGTCCGCCACCATCGCATGCGGCAGCATCAGCACGGCGCCGTAGCAGGCGCCCTTGAGCACGAACAGCGCCGTGAACACCGCCACGCCGCCCTGCGGCACGAAGAACATCGCGGCGTTGGTCAGGGCGACGATGGTCAGCGCGACGGTGAGGGCGCGGTGCTTCTCGATGCGCTTGGCCAGCCAGACCCAGCCCGGCATGACGATGAGCGCAGCCACGAAATACATGAAGTAGACGATGCCGATGTTGGTCACGCCCACGACATCGCGCGCGAAGAACACGGTGATGGTCTGCCGGAACACCTCGCCCACCGTGGCGATCAGCACCAGCAGCGTCACGTTCAAGAACGCGCGGTTGGCCGCGAGCATGCGCAGCGCGCCCCGGATGTCGAACGGCGCCTTGCGGATCGGTGCCTGAGGCTCGGGTACGAAGATGAAGGCGAGCGCGGCGCAGACCGGCAGCAGGGCGATGATGACGATGCTGAGCGCCGCCATCACATCGGCGCTGGTCGCCCCGGGGCGCGTCAGGACATAGGCGGGGATCACGGTGGAGGTGATCAGCCCGATGATGCTGAAGGTCTGCGACACCGAGCTGATGCGGGTACGCACATGGTAGTCCGGTGACAGTTCGGCGGCCCAGGCCTGGTAGGGCAGCAGGATGAGCGTGTAGCCGAGGTACACCAGCGCCACCGCGAGGCCGAAGTAGACGATGCCCACGCCCGGCTCCGGCCGGAACAGCATGTGGACGCCCGCCATCATCGCCACGGCGCCGAAGATCAGCCAGACGCGCCGGCGGCCGATCTTCGGCCGCCAGCGGTCCGAGAGGACGCCGACGAGCGGATCGGTGATGAAGTCGGAGAGCCGCGCGAGGATCAGCGTGATGCCGATGAGCTGCAGACTGAGCTGCATCTGCCCCGAGTAGAGCGGCGCCAGGTAGATGGCGATCGGCAGGCCGATCATGCCGAGCGGCAGCTGCACCGAACCGAAGGCGAGGATCCGCCAGAACCCGAGCGGCTGGTCACCCGATGCGGGATCTGTCGCCATCGAAACCCCCTGATGGGCCCTAGAGCGGGAAGATGGTGTGTCCGCCGTCGAGGACCAGCGTCTGACCGGTCATGAAGTCGCTCCGCCGCGAGGCAAGATAGACCGCGATGCCTTCCATGTCTTCCAGCCTGCCGATGGTGCCCGAGGCGACGCGGCGCCGGCAGCCTTCCTGGAAGGCCTTGGGCGTGTTGAGCGACATCTCGGTCTCGATGAAGCCCGGCAGGATGGCGTTGACCTGGATGCCGTTCGGGCCGAGTTCGATCGCGAGCGAACGCACGAGACCTGTGACGGCCGCCTTGGTCATGCAGTAGCCGGCGGAGTTGGGCAGGCCGAGCAGCGCCGCGACCGAGGAGGTCACGATGAGCTTGCCGCGGGACTTCTGCGCGAGCCAGTGACGGCTGGCGAGCTGGAAGGAGTCGATGACGCTCTGCACGTTCAGGTCGTGCGTCGCCGTCCAGTCGGCGGGGCCGAGGTCGACGAAGCGGCCGCGGACGCCGGGGCCGCCTGCGTTGGCGAAGCAGCTGTCGAGACGGCCGAACGCGTCGAGCGTCTGCGTGAAGGCCGCGCTGGAGGACGCCGGGTCGGTCACATCGGCGACGAAGCTGCGGGCGATGCCGCCGAGCGCCTGCAGTTCGGCGACCGCCGCGGCGTTCTTGTCCGTGTTGCGCCCCCAGACCGCGACCTGCGCGCCGGCCTTGACGAGACCTTTGGCCATGGCGAGGCCGAGGCCGCCGTTGCCGCCGGTGACGAGGGCGACATGGCCCGTGAGATCGAAGAGATCGTGCGCTCTGGTCATCGTCCTGCCGCCTTGTGATGCAATTCGAGTCCGCGGGCCCAACGGCGCTGGAAACCCCGCCAGTAGCCGGGTTGCGCGTCGCCCGCGCGGGTGCCGCCCCATTGCTGGCCGAACGCGCTCGGCCACTGGCCGTCGTCGGCGATCGGGGTCGGTACGTCGAGATACCTGCGCTTGTCCGAATCGCCCTTCAGGTGGAGGTCGAGGAACGCGCTGATGAAGTGTTCGTTGATGGCTTCCATCCGATCCTTGCGCCACACCGGATCGGTGAGGAACTCGATGGTCTGGAAGTCGGCGTCCGCAGGCAGCGGCACCGGATTGCCCGCGATGTTGTGGGCCGCACCGCGGTAGACCAGCAGATGGCGCTCCGTGCCGGTGGTGGCGCCGAACAGGCGCTTCACGCCGCGTTCGAAGTCCACCACATCGTCGCGGTCGCCGTCGATCAGCAGCAGCGGCGCGCGCAGCCCGGCGAGGGCGGCATCGTTCCAGGCCATCGCGCCCGGCTGTGCGCCCCAGGGCGCGAGCGCCACCACGGCCTTGATGCGTTTTGCGAGCGCGGGATCCGGGTCCGGCAGCAGCGCTCGGGCGGGGGCGGGGAACTGGGAGTAGGCCGGCGCGTCACGGTCGAGCGGCACGCCCGCGGTGACCAAGGTCCCGTATCCGCCCATGGAGAAGCCGAGCAGACCGATGGCATCCGGTTCGATCTGCGCCGTCACCGCGGGATCGAACAGGCTGCGTTCGAGCAGGGCCGTGAGCACGCGCTGCTGGTCGCGGGCGCGGTGGATGAGCACCGCTCCGAAGGAGAGCGCGAAGCTGCGCGCGTCGCTGAAGGGTTGGTCGCGGTGGTCGACCGAGGCGACGACATAGCCGCGCGAGGCCAGCGTCTCGCCTAGCCGGCTCATGTGCTCGGACCAGCCGCCGTAACCGTGCGACATCAGCACCAGCGGGAAGCGCATACCGGCGAGGGGACGCGCCTCCGACAGCGCGAGCCCGTTCTCCTCGACATCGAGCACCTGCTGGCCCGGCAGGGCGCGACGGTGCCGGTAGACGGCCTTGGGCGCCGCCGCGTCGGTCGAGGCGGGCTTTTCAGCGGGGAACCAGACGCGGACGCCGATCTTGCGGTCGCCCGCCGTCAGCTCGCGGTAGTCCGTACCGATCGCCTGCGGACCGGGGCCGGACAGCGCCGGCATCTCGGCCGAGCGCGGCGCCGCGCCCGCCATCGGCGCGACGACCAGCAGCATCGAAGCGAGAAGCCGCAGGAGCGGCCGCGGGCTGTCCGGCATGTCCGCCGTCATCCTCAGAAGGCCTTCTCGAAGATGACGCCGAAGGTCCGGGGTTCGAGCAGACGGACGTTCCGATAGCGTCCGATCAGCGCGTCCTCGATGATGATGTTGGTGATGTTGTCCTCATCGCTGACGTTCTTGACGAAGAAGCGGACGCTGACGCCCTGATCGGCCCGGTCGAAGCGGGCCTGCAGGTCGAAGGTGCCCCACGATTCGATCACGTCGGTCGGCGTGTTGTACTCGCGCGCGAAGTACTTGTCCTGCCACAGGGCATCGAGGCGCCAGGTCGATGTCCATCCCCCGGCCGAGGGCGTGGTGGTGAACTGCACGCCCACCTTGGCTTTGGCCGACGGGGAATGCGGCAGCTCGTTGCCCGCCAAGTTGACCTGCACGGTCGGGGTCGTCGCGGTCAGGCTTTGCGCAGGGTTGGCGGCGTCCTCCGAGAAGAAGGTGCCGATCTCGGTGTCGAGATAGGAGAGGTTGGCGTCGATCAGCCAACCGGCGCTCGGCGCGTAAAGGAACTCGGCCTCGAGGCCCCAGATGTCGGCATCCGCATTCCGGGTGACCACGCCGCCGTTGATGCGCTGGCCGAGCTGCAGACCCGAGTAGTCGTAGAGGAACCCAGCGAAATTGGCTTGCAGCCGGCCGTCCCGCAGAGTGTTCTTGGTGCCGATCTCGAACGCGGTCACCTCCTCCGGCCCATAGGTGGGGGCGGAGTTCGAATTGTTCAGGCCGCCGCCCTTGTAGCCCGTGGAGACGGAACCGTAGATCAAGGTCTGGTCGGTGAAGCCGAGGTCCGGTGTCCAGTCGAGCGCGGCTTTGCCGGTGGCCTTGCTGCCCTCGAAGCTCGAGAAGACCCACGGGCCGAGGGGCGCCAGCACGATGGAGCGGGACTCGCCGGAGCGCTTCTCCTCGGTCTGACGGGCGCCCAAGGTGAGGCGCAGGTCATCCGCGAGCGTGAAATAGAGCTCGCCGAACAGGGCTTTGGTCTCGTTCTTGCCGTTGCGGCTCAAGGCCGAGACCCGCCAGGTCTCCTCCGGGCGGCCGTTGGCCTTCTGGAACGACTCGATGGAGGGATGCCAGGTCTCGAACCCGCCGCTGCTCTTGCCCTCGAGGTAGAAGGCACCGATCAGGAAATTGCGGCCGCCGTCGTAGTCCGACGCGAGCCGCAGCTCGGCGGTCCGCGTTTCGGTGTCGCTCGTGAAGCTGTCGGTCGTGAGCAACCGGTCCGTGGTGACGGTCCGGCCGCGGGCGGCCGTGTAGGTGATGGGCCGCGTGAAACGGAACGGCAGGTCGGCGTTGTCCCAATCCGTGTTCTGTTCGGTCGAACCCTCGGACCACGCCACCACACCGGACAGCTTCAGGTCGCCGAAGCGATGGTTGCCGTCGAAGGTCACGAACCGCTGGTCCAGCTTGTAGGTCGGGTCGGTGTCGGCAGCGACCTTGCGCAGGTCGGTGGGGTTGGGTGCGCCGGCATAGATGTTGGTGCCGGCGGGGAAGGGCGTGAAGAAGCGCGCCAAGGTGTTGAGGATGGTGGTGTTGGCGTCCGGGGAGTCGAAGCCCAGCTGGCGCGGATCGCAGCCGAGGACCGGATGGGCCTTGCACATCCGCTTGCCCTCGCGGGCGCGCGTGCTGTCCTCGTCGTACATGCCGAAGATCAGGGTGAAGTCGGTGTTCTCGCCCGCCTCGAAGACGGTCGTCGAGCGGACCGCCCATTGATCACGGCCGTCGACCTGGTTGCCGGTCGCCAGGTTGTCGGTGTAGCCGTCGCGCATCAGCTTGTAGGCCGCGAAGCGGGTGGCGACCTTGTCGCCGAGCGGCAGGTCGAAGGACAGGGCGAAGCGGGCGTTGTCGAAATTGCCGAGCTGCAGGCTCGCTTGGCCGCCCACCGTCCGGCCGGGTCGGCGGGTGATCACGTTGATCGCGCCCCCGGTCGTATTGCGGCCGTAGAGCGTGCCCTGCGGGCCGCGCAGGACCTCGATGCGCTCCATGTCGAACAGTTCGTTCTGCGGCAGATAGCCGATCGCCGCGCCGTTGACGAAGGATTGCACCCCGAGGTCGGACGAACCCAAGGCGTTGGTGCCGATCCCGCGCAGCGTGTAACGGTCGTTGCCCGTCAGGACGGCGTTCGGGATCGAGTATTGAAGGTCGGTCGCATCCTCGATCTGCGCCCGGTCCAGGGCGGCCGATGAGAAGACGGAGAGCGCGATAGGCACGTCTTGGGCGGCCTGCTCACGCTTCTGTGCCACCACCACGACCGTCTCGAGCACTTGGCTCTCGTCGGTCGGTGCCGGTGAGGACTGGGACGATGCTTGCGGAGCCGGCAGCGGCTCTGAATGCGCGGGCGGCGCCAGCGACACACAGGTGATCCCCCACACGGATGCGCACAGCACATGCTTGACGGTCTTTTTCATACGGCCTCCCCAAGAGTGGTGGCCGAGTGTCGTTCGCTATTGGATATAAAGTCAATAGCGAGTCCGTAAAGCGCCGCCGATGGCGTTTCAGGCGCCATAAATGGGGGTTTTCGGGCGTTTACTTTACTGAAAGTCAATTAAGTGCTGATTCCGCAGGCGCGGCATCGATCAGCCGCCGCATCGCGGAGGGTGTGGTCGCGTCGTGAAGGACTCGGGATGCAGTTCGCCGCCCCTGCGCTCGGGGTGGAGTCCCCGGGGCGGTTCCATTACAATGCGCGCCCCTCCGCCCCGGGCTCTAGGCCTGCGGCAGGGACCATCGGCGCGCCCGTAGCTCAGTTGGATAGAGCGCATGGCTACGAACCATGAGGTCGGGAGTTCGAATCTCTCCGGGCGCGCCAATCTCCGAACGGCTCCGTTCAGTTGTCCCAGATCCTCCGGTTGAGCCAGGCGTACTGGCGGTCGAGCACGGCCCGCAGCTGCGCATTGCCGGTCCGGATCGTGGCGAGCGCGGGGCACAGCCGCGAGGCATCGCGCGCCGCGGCGGCCATCAATAGCCGTGCAGCGGCCTTGATCAGCCCCGGCGTCGCGGCATCCCGCGCCTTCTCCATCGTCTGGAACTCCGGGTGGGCGAGCAGCCTATCCTTGAAAGCCTGGGTCGCCGCTGCATCCCACCCGCTCTGCTCGGCACGAGCCGCCAGCGCTTCATCGAGGTGCTTCTCGAAATCGCTGGTCTCGCGGAAGAGCGCTGTGACCTCGACCCGAACGGCATCGAGCTCGGCGAGGGCGTCCTTGTCGTTCGAGCAGGCCTGCGCCGCCGGCGTCGAGGCGACCGCCAGCCACAGAGCTACGGCGAGGCGCAGCGAGCCGCCGTGCCTACAGGTCACGGCGGCGGTGGTTCCGCAGCGACGCCCGACGCGGGTGCGGCCGCATCGGGCAGTGCCGGCGGCGTCGGTGAGGGCGCCGGCGTCACGCGGTCGACGAAGAAGCCGGTCTCGCCGAAGCAGTTCGACGGCAGTCCGCGGTGCTCCACATAGTGGAGCTGCACGCGTTCGCCCACCAGCCCCGCGATCTGGTCCGCCACCGCCTTGTCGCGCACCGTGAAGGACCAGATCTCGGGCGGCAGTCCGGGCGCTGCGTAGAGCGCGAGCTGGCCTTCGTAGGTCTTGCAGAGCCAGCCTTTGCGCTCGAATTTCTGCAGCAGTCCGCCGCGGTCGCCCGTCGAGTAGGGCCAGTTGAGCGCGACCAGCGTCCAGAGGAGGAGCGCGGCGGCGACGCCCGCGATCCACCAAAGGAAGAACCGCTTGATGCGGCTGCGCTTGCGCGGCGGCGGCACTGCGGGCGGCGGTGCGGCGGCTGTGGTGCCTGCCGCGGCACCGGTCGTGCCGGCGCCGGTCGCGGAGGCCGCAGCTGCCGCCGCGGGCTTGGTCGGGTCAGGCGAGGGTGTGGAAGACTCGTTGGACATCGTCGTCCTGCTCCAGTTTGTCGATGAGGGCGAGCACCTCGGCGGAATCCGCCTCGGAGAGCTCGGTGGGCGCCATGCAGATGTACTCGTGCTCGGCCGAGACGGGCGTGATCTTGCGCGCCTCAAGGGCTTCCTGCACGCGGCCGAAATCCTCGAACGGGCAGCGCACCACAAGCTGCGGTTCGCCCTTCTCCCCTGTGCTCTCGCCCATCTCGTCGAGGCCGTGGTCGATGAGATACAGCTCGAGGTCGTCCTGGTCGATGCCGGTCGGGTCGAGGCGGAACACGCCCATCTTGCGGAACATGAACGACACGCTGCCGCTGGTGCCGAGGTTGCCGCCGTTCTTCTGGATGATGTTGCGCACGGTGGCGACGGTGCGCGTCGGGTTGTCGGTGGCGGTCTCGACGAGCAGCGCGATGCCGTGCGGCGCGTAGCCCTCGTAGAGGACCTCGTCGTAGTTGGTGGCGTCGCGGCCGCTGGCGCGCTTGATGGCGGCCTCGACCTTGTCCTTGGGCATGTTCACGGCGCGCGCGTTCTGCAGGATGCGGCGCAGCGCCGGGTTCGACTGCGGGTCCGGGCCGCCCGACTTGACGGCCATGTTGATGTCCTTGGCGATGCGCGCGAACTGCTTCGCCATGCGGTTCCAGCGCGCGAACATCGTGTGCTTGCGAACTTCGAATATGCGTCCCATGGGCGCATGTTAACCGCCCGGGGCGGGGCGTGCTCAACCCGTCGGGGCGGTCCTCCGGACGGCGGCCGGCTGGTCGCGCCCGTAGCCCTGCATCGCCGCCTGCTCGGCGCGCTTGGTCATCACGATGATGCTGATGCGGCGGTTGATCGGGTTGCGCGGGTCCTTCTTGTCGAACAGGATCGCCGAGGACAGGCCCACCACGCGCGCCACCTTGTCCTCCTTCAGCCCGCCCGCCACCAGCGCGCGCCGCGCGGCGTTGCCGCGGTCGGCCGAGAGCTCCCAGTTGCTGTAGCCGTTGCGCGCCCCGCCCGAGTACGGCGTGTTGTCGGTGTGGCCCGAGATGCTCACCTTGTTCGGGACCGAGTTCAGGTACGGCCCGAGCTCGCTCAGGATGCGCGTGGTGTAATCTTTGAGAAGCGTGCTGCCGAGGTCGAACATCGGCCGGTTCTGGGTGTCGATGATCTGGATGCGCAGCCCCTCGGGCGTGATGTCGAGCAGCAGCTGGTCCTTGAAGGGCTTGAGCGCCTGGCTCTTGTCGATCGCCTGGCGCAGCTCCTTGTGCAGCGAGTCCAGCTGGCGCTTCTCCATCGCCTCGGCGAGCTTGCGCGCCTTCTCCTCCTCGGGGGTCTCCTGGCGCTGGCTGTCGTTGATGTCCTCGAGCGGCTTGCCGAGCATCGGCTGCATGTCGGGTGAGCTGCGGGGCGCCTCCATCGCGCCGCCGAGGGTGATGGCGCTCTTGCTCGCCCCTCCCGGTCCCGCCTGGCCGGGCGCCGCCTTCGGCGAGACGCCTTCCTCCATGCTCGGGTTCTTGAAGTACTCGAAGACGGCGGCGCGCTGCTCGGGGGTGGCGGCGGCGACCAGCCACATCACGAGGAAGAACGCCATCATCGCGGTCACGAAGTCGGCGTAGGCGACCTTCCACGCGCCGCCGTGGTGGCCGCCGGCGACCACCTTCTTGCGTCGGATGATGATCGGGCGGACCGGTTGCCCGTCCTTGCCCTTCGGGGGGGTCGCCGCCATCTGCGTCCGCTCCCCTTACTCGCCCGCGGTCTTGGGCTTGTTCTTGAGGTGCGCCTCGAGGTCCGAGAACGTCGGACGGACATCGGCGAACAGCAGTTTGCGCGCGAACTCGACGGCGACCTGCGGCGGATAGCCGCGCACGCTCGCGACCAACGCCATCTTCACCACTTCGAAGGCCTTGCCCTCTTCGTGGGCGCGCGCCTCCATCGCGGCGGCGATCGGCCCCACGAAGCCGTAGGCGACGAGGATGCCGAGGAAGGTGCCGGTGAGCGCGGCGCCGACCTTCATGCCGATCTCGGCGCTGCTCGACCCTTCGATCGCGGCCATGGTGTTCACGATGCCGAGCACCGCCGCCACGATGCCGAAGCCGGGCAACGCATCCGACACCTTCTGCACGGCGTGGGCGGGTTCCAGATTCTCCTTGTGGTGGGTCTCGAGTTCGTAGTCGAGCAGGCTCTCGAGCTCGTTCGGATCGAGGTTGCCGCCGACCATCAGGCGCAGGCAGTCGGTGATGAACTCCAGCATGTGGTGGTCGGCCATCACGCTCGGATAACTGGTGAAGATCGGGCTGCTGTCGGGGTTTTCGAGGTCGTTCTCGATGGCGAGCAGGCCCTCCTTGCGCGCCTTGACCAGCAGGTCGAACACCAGTTTCAGCAGGTCCACATAGGCGTCGCGGGTGTAGCGGGGTTTCTTGAAGAGCGCGACGGCGTTGGCGAAGGAGGCCTTCACCACCTTCACGCTGTTGCTGGTGATGAAGGCACCGAGGGCGGCGCCGATGATCACCACGATCTCGGAGGGGTGCCACAGCAACAGCAGGTTGCCGCCGGCCATCAGGAAGCCGACGACCACTGACACCAGGACGATGATGGAGCCGACCATCGCGATCATGTCGATACGCTCGCTGGATTGGGTTGTCGGGGTCTGACCCGGTAACGGCCAGAGCGAGGACGACTTTAATTAATCTGGTTGAGCCCCCCCTGTGACGCAGTCCACAATACGGGCAGAACCCTTCGTCCGAGGATGCGCGCCATGTTCGACCTTTCCGTCTGGCTCACCGGTCTCGGCGCGCTCGCCGTGTTCGCCGCCGCCGGCTGGGCGCTCTCGGTGGTCCGCAGCAATGTCGACCATGTCGACAGCCAGTGGTCCTTGATGTTCCTGCTCGCCATGCTCGCCTACGCGGGGACCGTGCCGGAGACGCAGCGCGGTCGCCTCGTCCTGGTGCTGGTCGCGATCTGGGCGATCCGGCTTTCGGTCTACCTCACGGCCCGCAATTGGGGGCACGAGGAGGACCGCCGCTACCAGGCGATCCGCCGCCGCAACTCACCCGGGTTCGCCTTCAGCAGCCTCTACCGCGTCTTCCTGATGCAGGCCGCGCTCGCCTGGGTGATCTCGCTGCCGTTGCTCGGCGCCGCGCTCGGCCGCACCGAGCTCGGTTGGCTCGACTGGGCGGGCGTGGCGCTGTGGGTGGTGGGCTTCGTGTTCGAGTCGGTCGGCGACTGGCAGCTCGCGCGCTTCAAGCGCGACCCGGCCAACGCCGGCAAGGTCATGGACCGCGGCTTCTGGCGCTGGACGCGCCACCCGAACTACTTCGGCGATTTCGCCGTGTGGTGGGGCTTCGGCCTGATGGGGCTCGCGGCGGGTGCCTGGTGGGGGCTGATCGGCCCGGCCATCATGAGCTGGCTGCTGCTGCGGGTGTCGGGCGTCGCGCTTCTGGAGCGCGACATCGGCCAGCGACGCCCCGAGTACGCCGAGTACATCCGCCGCACCAACGCCTTCTTCCCGGGGCCGCGCAAGGACTGAGGCCGCCGCGCCGCGCGGCCCGGCGCGTGGCGTCGACGGGTCAGCCGGCCTCGGCTTCGCGCGAGGCGCGCTTGCGCTCGTGTTCCTTCAGGAAACGCTTGCGCAGCCGGATCGACTGCGGCGTCACCTCGACGAGCTCGTCGTCGTTGATGAACTCCACGGCGTACTCCAGCGTGAGCTGGATCGGCGGCGTCAGCAGCAGCGCATCGTCCTTGCCGGCGGCCCGCACGTTGGAGAGCTTCTTCTCCTTGATGGGGTTCACGACGAGGTCGTTGTCGCGGCTGTGGATGCCGATGATCATGCCCTCGTACACCGTGGTGCCGTGCTCCACGAACAGCCGTCCGCGTTCCTGGAGGGTGAAGAGCGAGTAGGCGACGGCGGAGCCGGCCTCGTTGCTGATCAGCACGCCGTTGTGGCGCTCGGGAATCTCGCCCTTCACCACATCGTAGCCGTCGAAGATGTGGCTCATCAGGCCCGTGCCACGGGTCATGGTCAGGAACTCGCCCTGGAAGCCGATCAGGCCGCGGGCCGGTATGCGGTACTCGAGGCGCACGCGGCCCTGGCCGCGACCGCTGGGGTCGCCCTCGACCTGCATGTCGAGCAGCTCGCCGCGGCGCGTGCCGAGCTCCTGCATCACGCCGCCCTGCAGACCCTCGTCGATGTCGATGGTGAGCGCCTCGAAGGGCTCCTGCACCACGCCGTCGACGACGCGCTTGAGCACCTGCGGCTTGCCGACCGCGAGCTCGTAGCCCTCGCGGCGCATGTTCTCGACGAGGATCGTGAGGTGCAGTTCGCCGCGGCCCGAGACGCGGAACACATCGGCGTCGGCGGTCTCCTCGACGCGCAGCGCGACATTGCTCTGCAGTTCGCGCATCAGGCGGTCGCGGATCTGGCGGCTCGTCACGAACTTGCCCTCGCGGCCGGCGAGCGGCGAGGTGTTCACCTGGAAGGTCATGGCGAGGGTCGGCTCGTCGACCTCGATGGGCGGCAGACCCTGGGGGTTCTCGGGGTCGCAGATCGTGAGACCGATGTTGACCTCGTCGATGCCGGTGACGGCGACGATGTCGCCCGCCGAGGCCTCCTCGACCGGGATGCGCTCGAGGCCGCGGAAGGAGAGGATCTGGGCGATGCGGCCGTTGCCGCGGTCGGCATCACCCCAGCGCAGCGCGACGTTCTTGCCGCTCTTGAGCGTACCCTGGCGGATGCGTCCGATGCCGATGCGGCCGACATACGAGTTGTAGTCGAGCTGCGAGATCTGCAGCTGCAGCGGCGCCGCGACCTCGGTCGGCGGCGGCGGTACATGCGCGAGCACGGCCTCGTAGAGCGCCGTCATGTCGGTGGCGGGCTTGGCGAGGTCGTTGGTGGCCCAGCCCTGCAGCGCCGAGGCGTAGACGATGGGGAAGTCGAGCTGCTCGTCGGTGGCGCCCAGCTTGTCGAAGAGCTCGAAGGTGCGGTCGATGACCCAGTCGGGGCGGGCGCCCGGACGGTCGACCTTGTTGACCACCACGATCGCCTTGTGACCGAGCGCCAGCGCCTTGCGGGTGACGAAGCGCGTCTGCGGCATCGGCCCTTCCACGGCGTCGACCAGCAGCAGCACGCCGTCGACCATCGAGAGCACGCGCTCGACCTCGCCACCGAAGTCGGCGTGGCCCGGGGTGTCGACGATGTTGATGCGCGTGCCGCGGTACTCGATGGCGCAGTTCTTGGCGAGGATGGTGATGCCGCGCTCGCGCTCGAGGTCGTTGGAGTCCATGACCCGCTCGCCGACGCGCTCGTGCGCCGCGAAGGTGCCGGATTGTTTGAGCAGGCAGTCGACCAGGGTCGTCTTGCCGTGGTCGACGTGCGCGATGATCGCGATGTTGCGGATGGGGCGGGCGGTGCTCATGAGGGTCTTCCGGGGTGCGGCCGAACGGGCCGGGAGGCTCGGGGCGCGCCCCGGGCGGACAAAAAAGGCCGCGCAGCGTACCAGAGCGCGCCCCCCGCGGCGACCGGCGTGCAGCGGGAGGTGGTCGGGGGAGGTGCAGGGGTCGACGATGTCGGGCATCCTTGCGCTGGACCGTCTCCAGCCGAACCGTCACTCCCAAGGAGGATCCGATGTCACACGCCCCGTCCTCGCCGCGCCGCCGTCTGGCCGCCGCCGCCGTCCTCGTCGTCACCGCGCTCGGGCTCGCCGCTGTCGCACACGCGCAGCAGAACCGAGGCGCCCAGCAGATCAAGTACCGCCAGGCCGTCTACACCGTGCTCGGCACGCAGTTCGGCATCATGGGTGCCATGGCGCAGGGCCGCGCGCCGTGGGACGCGAAGGCCTTCGCGACCGCCGCCGACCGCGCCGCCTTCATCTCGACGGTCGCGCCGGACACCTTCCCGCCCGGTTCCGAGGCGGGCGCGCCCACCGAGGCCAAGCCCGAGATCTGGAAGAACCAGGACGAGTTCGGCCGCATGATGCGCGACCTGCAGGACAAGACCCGCGCGCTGGCCGCAGCCGCCAAGGGTGGCGACCAGAACGCGACGAAGGCCGCGCTCGGCGCGGCGGGCCAGACCTGCAAGGCCTGCCACGACAAGTACAAGGCCGATTGATGCGAGCTTCGCTGCGTCGGGGCACGCGATGCTGAGCGCCGAACTCGAGCGCGGCGCCGGTCGTCTGCGGTACACGGTGTCGGGCCGCAACCACGGTCCGCCGCTGCTGCTGCTGCATCCGCTCGGCGCCGGTCTCGAGGTCTGGCAGCCGCAGCTCGCGGAGCTCGAGCAGAGGTTCCGGGTGCTGCGCATGGACCTGCGCGGCCACGGCGGTTCGACGCTCGCCGACGGCGCGCCCGCGCCCTGCACGATGGCCGACCTGCTCGACGACGCCTGCGCGGTGCTCGACCGGCTCGACATCGCGCGCGCCCATTGGTGCGGGCTGTCGCTCGGCGGTGCCATCGCGCTGCAGGCGGCGGTGACGGCGCCGCAGCGCGTGCGGCGCTTGGTGCTCGCGGACACCGCTGCATCGTTCCCGCCGCGCGAACTCTGGGATGAACGCATCGCTTCGGTGCTGGGCGGCGGCATGGAGCCGCTCATCGAGCCGATCCTGCAGCGTTGGTTCACCGCGCCGTTCGCAGCGGCATCGCCCGACACGGTCGAGACGGTGCGCGTCATGCTGCGCGCGACGCAGCCGCGCGGCTACGCCGAGGCCTGCGACGCGCTGCGCGGCTTCGACCTCACGGCACGGCTCGGCGAGGTGCGTGCGCCGACGCTGGTGATCGCCGGCGCGCAGGATGTCTCGACGCCGACCGAGCGCGCCCTGGAGCTCGTCGACGGCATCGTCGGTGCGGAGCTCGAGGTGCTCGATGCCGCGCACCTCTCCAACGTCGAGCAGCCGGCGGATTTCACCGCTGCGCTGGTGCGGCACCTAGCGGATTGAGCGCCGGACCGCAGCCCCAAGCCGATTACCTGCCGCTCTGGATCGGCGGTGCGATCCGCGGCCGGGTGCGGCGTGACATCGCGGTGCCGCTACGCGCGATGCCCGAGATCGCCGAGGCGGACATCGGGCTGCGGCTGGTCGCGCCCGAGGGCGTGCGCGGCAAGGCGGCGCGCAGCGCCGCGCTGCAATCGGTGGCGCGGCAGCTCCACGCGCTGGGACTGATCGCCGACTGGCGCAACGAACCGAGCGCGCTGCTCGATGAACAGGGGGCGGAGGTGGCGCGCTGCGAGCGCGGCGCGTTCCGCACGCTCGGCATGCAGAACCGTGCGGTCCATGTGAACGGTTGGCGGCCGGACGGCAGCCTCTGGGTGGCGCGGCGCAGCGCGCTCAAGCGCGCCGACCCCGGCAAACTCGACAACATGGCGGCGGGCGGCGTCGGCGCGGGCGAGACGCTGCGTGCCTGCGCGCTGCGCGAGGCCTGGGAGGAGGCCGGCGTGCCGCGCCGCCTCGCGCGCGCGCTCGACTTCCCGGGCATGGTGATCCGTTCCTTGCGCGAGACGCGTTTCGGCGTGCACGACGAACTGGTCATCGTCGCCGACCTCGCGTTGCCCGAAGATTTCGAGCCGGTGGGCCGTGACGGCGAGGTGGAGTCGTTCCACTGCATGGGCATCGCCGAGGTCGAGGCGGCGCTCGCCGCCGGCGAGTTCACGGTCGAGGCCGCGCTCGCCACCCGCGAGTCCATCGCGCGGCGCGGCTGAGGTCGCGCCGCGGCGTCAGCCGCGTGCTTCGCGCGCGAGCGCGGTGAGCGCCTCACCGGTGACGCGATGCGGCACCCATTCCTCCATGGCCCGCGCGCCGAGCGTGCGGTAGAAGGCGAGCGCGGGCTCGTTCCAGTCGAGCACGGACCACTCGAGGCGTGCGAGGTCCTCGCGCACACAGCGTGCGGCGAGCCCGGCGAGCAGCGCGCGGCCGATGCCGCGGCCGCGGAAAGCCGGCCGCACGAAGAGGTCCTCGAGATAGATGCCGTGGCGGCCGCGGAAGGTGGAGAAGTTGTAGAACCAGAGCGCGAAGCCCGCCACCGCGGGCGCGCCGCCCGCATCGCCCGCGGCCTCGGCGCCGTCCGCGGAGCCGTGCCATTCGGCGATGTCGCAGAACACCCGCGGCGCCGGGCCGAAGAGCGCGGCTCTCAGGCCCTCCGGGGTGGCGTCGACCTCGTCGAGCAGGCGCTCGTAGTCGGCGAGCTCGCGGATGAGCGCGAGCACTTCGGCTGCGTCCCGCGCCTCCGCGGGACGCAGCGTCAGCATGCGATGGCCCTGTGCGGCTGGTCGGTCACAGACCGCCCGGGCCGCAGTCGTTGGCGAGGTAGGTCTCGAGGATCTCGAGCACCTTGCCCTGCTGCAGCGGTGAGAGCGAGCCGCCGTGGCCGTAGTCCTTGATCTCGACGTACTGCGTGTTCTTGCCCGCCGCCTTGAGCGCCGCGTGGTACTTCTCGGACTGCTCGATGGGCACGGTCTGGTCGCGGTCGCCGTGGAAGATCATGATCGGGATCGAGGCGTCCTGGACCTTGTCGAGCGGCGAGAGGCCCGCGATGGTCGGGTTCTGGTACTTCCGGCCGAAGCGGCTTTCGAAGGTGATCTTGTCGAAGGTGCGCAGCTCCGCGAGCCCGGCGCCGGCGATGGCACACTGGTAGGGCGGGTTCGGGCGCACGATCGCCGCCATCGCCGCGTAGCCGCCGTACGAGAAACCGTACATCGCGATGCGGTCCTTGTCGGCGATGCCCTGCTCGACGAGCCAGGCCGCGCCGTCGTCCTTGTCGTCCTGCATCTTCTGGCCCCACTCGCGGTCGCCCGCGCGCCAGAGCTTCTGGCCCCAGCCGTCGGAGCCGCGGTACTGCGGCTGCAGCACCGCATAGCCGCGGTTGGCGAGGAACTGTACCCAGGGGTCGAAGCCCATGTCATCGCGCGCCCAGGGGCCGCCGTGCGGCATGACGACGGTCGGGTAGGGCTTACTGCCGCCCTTCGGTACCGTGAGGTAGGCCGGGATGGTCATGCCGTCGCGTGCCTTGTAGGTCACGAACTTCACCTCGGCGAGCTGCGCCGGGTCGAGCAGCGGCCGCAGCTTGCCGAGCAGCGTGAGGCCCTTGGCGGCGTCGTAGAGGTAGTACGCGCCGGGGTCGTTGCTGCCGTAGACGAAGACGATACGGCGTCGCCCGTCATCGGAAGCACCGAAATCTGTGCCGACCACCACTTGCTTACGAGGGAAGGTCTTGGTGAGCGCGGAGTGGATGCCGGCGACCTCCTCGTCGACCCAGTAGGTCGTGTTCTGGTAGAGCCCGTCGTAGCGGAAGCCCAGCAACTCGCCGGCACGCTTGCCGCGTCTGACCAGGGCCACACCGCTCGCCTCATAGCGCGGATGCTCGAAGAGCGGTTCCGACATCTCTCCCGTCGACACGCGGTACTCGTGGATTCGACGGAACTCGCGACCCGTGTTGTCCGTCACGTAGATGAGGTCCGGATCTTTCGAGGGGGCGATCGGCTGCATGCCTTCGCGCGCCTTGGCCGTGAAAGGCGGCAGCTTCTTCCATTGGTCGGTGTCGCCGATGCGGGCCTCGTAGATGATCTGCGCGTTGCCGTCCTTCTCCTCGAAGTAGTTGCGCAGCCGCGGCTGACCGTACGGGTCGGTCTCCAGCGAATCGCCCGGCCGGCCGCGGTAGACACGGCGGCTGGAATAATCTTTGAGGCTGAATTCGTAGAGGTCGGTGCCGCCGTCGACGTTGCCGACGCGCAGGATGACCTTGGTGGGATCGTCCGGCACGGGCTTGTCGAGCGACACGCTGGCGTTGCGGCCGCCGCGGCGGTTGGCGATGAGGCTCTCGAACGGCTCGACCAGCTTGTTCCGTGCCGGGTCGTCGAACGAGTTGAACTCGTAGACGAAGATGTTCCCGTTGAAGGCCTTGATCATGCGGCCGCCGGAGTTCACATCGAGCGTCTGGCCGCCCGTGGTGAGCAGCCGCTCGTCGTTGAGCCAGCGCACGCTGCTCGGCTTCCAGCGCGAACCGTCCGTCGCCGTGAGGTCGAAGCGCAGCGGCGGTTTCGAGAGGTCGTCCGCCGACCAGATGGTGACCTGCGGGATGCCGTCGATGGACGGCAGCGAGATGCCGGCGATGTGCTTGCCGTTGGGAGACATCGCCAAACCGATCAGCACCTGATCGTGCACGAAGGCGTTGATGGGCAGGCGCGGCGGGACATCGGTGGCGACGCTGGTCGTGACCGCGGTGGCGGTCGCGGGCGCGGCGCCTTGCGCGTGGCCGAGCGTCAGCGCGGTGAGCGTCGCGGCGAGCGCGAGCAGGGAAGAGCGGAACGGGCGGGCGGTGCGGCTGGGCATCGTTCAGTCCTCAAAATGGAATCGACTGGTTGGGCAGGTTGAAGCGCCGGATACTACTGAGGCCGCTGCAACGCCGAAAGGGGTCGGGGGACGACTTCGAGCGACATCGGCGCCCGTATCGTCGTTTTTATGCAACATAAAAGAACATTGCAACAGCAAAGAACATCCTGTCGGGTTCTGGCCGATGTGTTTGACGGAGTAACCCCGCGCTCCCTAGAATTCGCAGATTGGACCGAGCCCGTCTGGGCCAAGGCCAATACGTACAACGCCGAGGGAGTTCCAGAATGAATCGTAAGCTGCAAGCTTGGCTGAGCCTGTTCGCATCTGCCGCCATCGTCGCAATCGCGCCACAGGCGGCCCGTGCCCAGTCGGCGACCGCCGAGCCGGCCCAGCCGGCCCAGACGGCCCAGTCGGAGCCCGAAAAAAAGGATGAGACCGAAGCGACGACCGACGAGTCGACCGCCGAAGAGGTCGTCGTCACCGGTTCGCGCATCCGCCGCAGTAACTTCGACACGGCATCGCCGGTCGAGATCATCACCTCGGAGCGCTCGGCCCTCGCCGGCCTCGTGAGCACCGAAGAGATCCTGCGCGGCTCGACCGCCGCCTCCGGTGAGCAGATCAACGACGCGTTCCAGGGCTTCCTGACCGATGGCGGTCCGGGCGCGGCCAGCGTCTCGCTGCGTGGCCTCGGCGCCCAGCGCACCCTCGTGCTCGTCAACGGTCGCCGCTGGTCGCCGTCGGGCGTGCAGGGCACCACCAACTCCGTCGACTTGACCGCCATACCGAGTTCGTTGATCTCGCGCCTCGAGATCCTCAAGGACGGCGCGTCGTCGATCTACGGCGCCGATGCGGTTGCCGGCGTCGTCAACCTCATCACCAAGGAGGCCTTCGACGGCTTCCAGATCAACTACACCGGCTTCACGACCCAGCGCGCTGACGGCACCCAGAACGTCATCGACGCGACTTGGGGCCGGGTGGGTGAGCGCGGCGCGTTCTCCATCGGCGCCCAGTACTCGAAGCGCGAACAGGTGGTCGCTGCTGACCGTGATTGGTCGCGCTGCCCGATCGACCCGCGCCTCACCGACCAGGACGGCGATGGCGTCTACGACAACCGCGCGCCGGTGACCGGTGAGCCGCTCTGCTTCGGCTTCCAATACGGCTTGGCCTCCTCGGCGCTCGGCGTCTTGCGCTACGAGCCGGGTGCGACGCCGACCGCCACCACCAACCCGTACTACGACCCGCGCGTCAACGGCTCCTTCGGCGTCAGCGGCTACACCCGTCTGCCGGTCCGTGGCCTCAGCCGCGTATCGCCGGTGCCGAGCACCGCCAACACCACCCTGGATGCGCTGTGGGACAACGACGGCGCGTACTACACCGACGAGCGCAGCCCCTCGATCCAGATGCTGGTCACACCGAGCACCCTCAAGTCGGTGACCTCCTTCGGCAACTACGACCTCGACCTGTTCGGCGGCAGCAGCCAGCTGTACTACGAGGCTTACTACAACAACCGTGATACCCGCAGTTCCTTCGGCTACGGGAATTTCTTCCCGTTCGTCAACCCGACGACGTCCGACAACCGGGCGCTGCACCCGTACAACCCGTTCTCGGCGCCGTTCAATGCGCGTGGCCTGCTGTCGTTCGCGGGGTTCCAGCCGGTCATCCCGACCTGGAACATCCGCAATCCGGAGTCGCGTATCGAGGTCGAGCGCTACAACGTGTTCGGCGGTCTCAAGGGCGACCTGACCACGGAATGGAACTACGACTTCACGGTCGGCTACGGTCACTCGAAGGGTACCTACGCCGCGCAGCAGTTCCTCGCCGATCGCGTCGAGGCGGCGGTCAACGGCATCGTGGTGAACCCCACCACCGGCGCCGTGACCTGCGCCCCGGCGGTGTTGGCCAAGTTCCCGACCTGCGTCCCGGCGAACCTGACCACCGCTGATGCGATGCTGCGGGGCATCCTGCCGCAGAACGTCCTCAGCTTCATCAGCAAGGACACGCTGGGTTCGACGGTCTACAAGGGCAAGTCGGCCTCGCTGTACCTCGACGGTCCGCTGTTCACCTTGCCCGCGGGCAAGGTGCAGGCGGTGATGGGCGCCGAGTGGCGTGAGGAGAGCATCGACGACGTGCCGGACATCGAGGCCCAGAACAACAACTTCTGGGGCTTCTCCACCGCTGGCATCACCCGCGGCAAGGACACGGTGAAGGAGGCCTTCATCGAGCTCGAGACGCCGATCGTGCGCGACCTGCCCTACGCCAAGGACGTCACGCTGAACGTCTCGGCGCGCTGGAGCGACTACGACTCGTACGGCAGCGACACCACCTACCGTGGACAGCTGGTGTACGTGATCGACCCGACCTTCACGGTGCGTGCCAGCGTCGGTACGTCTTTCCGTCCGCCTGATCTCTACGAGCAGTTCCTCGCGGACCAGATCGGTTTCGCCAACAACCTCAGCGACCCCTGCAACAACTTCGGCGCGAGCAGTCTGAAGCCGGGCGACCCGATCTACGACAACTGCTTGGCGCAGGGTCTGCCTCTGACCTATCGCGCTACGCAGAGCATCACGGCCATCACGGCCGGCTCGGGCGATCTTCTGGCCGAGACCTCGAACTCCAAGACCTTCGGCGTCATCTTCAAGCCGGAAGACCTCGGTGTGTCGCTGGCCGTCGACTACTTCGACATCACGGTCAACGACACCGTGGAGTCGCCGAGCGTCGGTGGCATCCTGGCGCAGTGCTACAACTCGCTCAACTTCTCGAGCCCGTGGTGCAGCCGCGTGGGTCCGCGTACGGGTCCGGGCGGCCAGCTGGCCTTCGTCGATACCTCGTACGTCAACATCGGCGAGCAGACTTCGGTCGGCGTCGACACCAACATCGTGTTCGACAAGGAGACCGAGATCGGCCGGTTCACGCTCGACGTCTTGGCGACCTACCTGATCGAGCAGAACTTCGAGATCTTCGGTTCGACGACATCCCTTGCGGGACGTTGGGGCTTCCCGCGCTGGTCAGCGGAGGCCCAGGCCCGCTACAACTGGCGCGACTACACCCTCGCTTGGTCGGTGGACTACATCGGCGAGAGCAAGGAGAGGCCGGTGGTGGATCCGGGCACGACCAACATCGATCGCATCTTCCGCACGCCGAACTACCTCTCGCACTCCGTGTCGCTGCGCTACGCCGCTGACGACTGGGAGCTGATCGGTACCGTCCGCAACGTGTTCGACAAGGACCCGCCGTTCGTCAGCGGTGGTCAGGGCGCGCAGGGCGCGGGCCGCGTCCTCAACACCCTGCCGGGCGTCGGCTACGACCTGTTCGGTCGCTCGTTCACGGTCCGCTTCGCCAAGCGGTTCGGTAAGTGACCGACCCCACCGGCGCCGTCCGCGGCGCCGGTGAGTGACGACGATGAGATGATGACGACACGGGCCCTCCTCGGAGGGCCCGTTTCTTTTATGGCAGCGCGCGCAGCAGCTCGAGCGGATGGCCCAGTCCGCCCTCGGCGGCGGCGCCGTAGCCCCAGGCCGCGCCGAAGAACCGCAGTCCGTTGGTCTGCGCGGCGCGCCGGTCCTCGGCCGAGTCGCCCACCATCCAGCTGCGGGGGGCTGCCAGCCCCTCACGCCGGAGGACCTCGGTCACCAGCGCGGGCTTGTGCGGCGCGGGTGGCGTGAGCGCGTCGAGGGCGTAGATGCCTGTGAACCGCGCCGTCCAGCCGAGGTGCTCCAGGATGCGCCGTGTGGGCGCGATGCGCTTGTTGGTGACGATGTGCAGAGCGATGCGGGCCTCGGCGAGCCCGTCGAGCATCGCCGCCACGCCCTCGTAGACCGCCGTCGAGCGGTACCCTGCGGTGTCGTAGTCGTCGCGGAACGCGGCCACGAGGGCCTGCACGGCGGCCGGATCATCGCGACCGAGCAGCGTGGCCGCGGTCTTGGCGAGCGGCGGCCCGATCAGCGAGGGTGCGAGCGGCACGGCGGGCTCGAGGCCCGTCACGCGCAGCGCGGCCCCGAACGAGGCCAAGATGCCGGGCGCTGAATCGATCAGCGTGCCGTCGAAGTCGAACAGCACCGCGGCCGGCATCGGGACGACGGAAGGCGTGGTGGTCATAGCCGCCTCATGCGCCGCGATCGTTGAACTGCAGCGCCGCGAGCCGGGCGTAGAGCGGGTTGCTCGCCACCAGTTCGTCGTGCCTTCCGCTCGCGATGATCCTGCCCTGGTCCATCACGACGATGCGGTCCGCCTTGAGCACCGTCGCGAGCCGGTGCGCGATGATGATGGTGGTGCGCGAGAGCATGAGTTCCTCGAGCGCGCGCTGCACCACGCGCTCGCTCTCGGCGTCGAGCGCGCTCGTCGCCTCGTCGAGCAGCAGCAGCGGCGGGTTGCGCAGGATGGCACGCGCGATGGCGATGCGTTGGCGCTGGCCGCCGGAGAGGCGCGTACCTTTCTCGCCGAGGAAGGTGTCGAAGCCCTCGGGCAGGGCGCGGATGAAGTCCTCGGCGTAGGCGGCGCGCGCGGCGGCCTCGACCTCGGCATCGCTCGCACCCGGTCGGCCGTAGCGGATGTTCTCGCGGGCGCTGGTGCCGAACAGCACCGTGTCCTGCGGCACGAGACCGATGCGGCCGCGTACCGCGCGCGGATCGGCGGTGGCGATGTCGACGCCGTCGAGCAGCACGCGTCCCTGCTGCGGGTCGTAGAAGCGCAGCAACAACTGGAATGTCGTGCTCTTGCCGGCGCCCGAGGGGCCGACGAAGGCCACGGTCTCACCGGGAGCGATGTCGAGCGTGACGCCGTCGAGGGCCGGAGTGTCGGGGCGCGACGGATAGTTGAAGCGCACATCCTCGAAGCGCACGCGGCCGGCCGCGGCGCCCGGCGCGAGCGCCGGCAACGGCACGGGCGAGGGCGGAGCGACGATGGCGGGGGTGGCCTGCTGCAGCTCGACGAGCCGTTCCATGGCGCCCGCGGCGCGCTGCACCTCGCTCCACATCTCGCTGAGCGAGGCCGCCGCCACGCCCGCGTACACGGCGAACAGCAGGAACTGCACGAGCTCGCCGCCGCTCATCCGGCCCGCGAGCACCTGGTGCGCGCCGAACCACAGCACGAGCGTGATGGCGGCCACCACGAGCGTGGTCGAGAGCGCGGTGAGCCAGGCGCGCACGCGGGTGCGCACCACCGCGACATCGAACGAGGCCTCGACCGCATCGCCGTAGCGCTTGGTGTTGAGGTCCTCGAGCGTGTAGGCCTGAACCGTCTGGATGGCGTTCAGGGTCTCGCCGGCGAGGCCGCTGGTGTCGGCGATGCGGTCCTGGGAGCTGCGTGAGAGCGTGCGGAGCTTGCGGCCGAGCGCGATCACCGGGACGATGACCGTGGGCATGGCGATGATGATGAGCCCGAGCAGCTTGAGGTTGGTCACGCCCATCATCACGATGGAGCCGGCGAGGTTGATGGTCGAGCGCAGCGCGATCGAGATGCCGACGCCCGAGATCGACTGCACGAGCGTGGTGTCGGTGGTCAGGCGCGAGAGCACCTCGCCGGTGCGCGTGACCTCGAAGAACTGCGGGTCCATGCGCACGACATTGCGGTAGGTGGCCGATCGGATGTCGGCGACCACGCGCTCGCCGAGCCAGGTCACGAGATAGAACCGCATGGCGGCGAAGGCGCCGAACAGCACCGCGACGCCGAGGAAGGCGATGAAGTAGATGTTGATGGTGTCGGCGTTGCCGGCCGTCATGCCGCGGTCGATGAGCTGCTTGAGGGCCACCGGCAGCGCCAGCATCGACCCGGAGGCGAGCAGCAGGGCGACCATCGCCCAGGCGAGCACGCTGCGGTAGGGCTTCAGGAACGGCCAGAGCGCAGCGAGGGGGCGTGCCGACTTGGCCTTGGGGCGGTCGGCGGAGGAGGCGTCGGACATGCGCCATTCTAGCGCGGCGGTCCGAGGGGCGCGGCGGCCTCAGTCGTCGACGCGCAGCACCAGTTTGCCGGTGGTCTCCCCCGACTGCAGCGCCGCCAACGCGGCGTGCGCATCGGCGAACGCCCAGACGCCGCCGAGGCGCGGTCGTTCCGGGATCAGCGCGAGCGTCGCCTGCATCGCCGCCGGCAGACGCGCCGCCTCGCCCCACAGCCAGATGAGGTTGAAGGCGAGCAGGCCGCGGTTCTGCGAGATCATGGCGAGCGGGTCGAGCCGCGGACGGCGCAGCCAGCGCCAGGCGAGGCGCAGCGGGTTCGGACGGCGGCCGTCGCCCATGAAATCAGCCGCGCCGTAGAGCACGAGACGACCCTCGGGCGCGAGGCGCTCGAAGGCGGGGCGGAAGGCCGGCCCGTACACCGCGTCGAACACCACATCGAAGCCGCCGACGCCCAGATGCGCGAGCGCGGCATCGAGGTTCGCGGCATAACGCTCATCGCGCAGCACGATGGCGGCCGGGTCGAGGCCGTATTCCCGCGCAAGCCACTCGCGTTTGGCGGGTCGGCCCACCACGGCCACCGGACGCGCGGCGATCCGCCGCAGCGCGTGCAGCGCGTTGAGGCCGACGCCGCCCGCCGCCGACTGCACGAGCACCACCGACCCCGCGCGCGCGCGGCCGAGCTCGACCAATCCGTACCAGGCGGTGAGCGCCTGCACGGGGTAGGCGGCGCCGTCCTCGAACGACCAGCCCTCCGGCAGCGGCCAAAGATATTCCGCGCCGATGTTGAGGCGGCTCGCGTAGCCGCCGAAGCGGGTGAGCACGATGACCCGGTCGCCCGATCTGTGCGTCGTCACGCCTGCACCGACCGCGCGGACCGTGCCCGCGGCCTCGAGCCCCGGTACGAAGGAGCCGGAGGGCGTCGCGGAGTAGAGTCCCTGACAGGCGAAGATGTCGGCGAAGTTCACGCCCACCGCGGCGACATCGACCTGCACCTCGCCGGCCGCCGGCGGCGGCAAGGGTTCCTCGACGAGCGCCAGACGCGCGAGCGACCCGGCGCGCGGGATGCGCCAGGCACGACGGGTCAGGGCGGGGGCGGTCGACGCCGGGCCGGGTGCCGGAGCGTCAGGCGTCGGAGCGTCAGGCGTCGGGGTGTCAGGCTTCGGGGCGGGTGGCGTCGTCACGCCGCGCAGCATACTGCGAGGGCAGCACGCCCACATAGCGGCGGAACATGCGCGCGAAATACGAGCCGTCGTGGAACCCGACGGCGTAGGCGATGCCGGTGACCGACTGCTCGCCCGCCGTGAGCCGGCGGCAGGCCTCCCGGATCCGGAAGCGCAGCAGGTACTCGCGGAAGGTGATGCCGAAGGTGGAGTGGAAGTTGCGGCTGAACTGGAAGCGGCTGAGGCCGCAATGCTCTGCGACAGCGCTGGCGGCGAACTTCTCGTGGTACCGCTCGGTGACGAAGGCGATGGAGCGGTGGACGGCGGACTGCACGGCGTCGCCGGAGGAAGCGAGAGCGGCCTCGGCGCGGGCGAGGGACTCGGTCATCTCGATCTCGCGGGGCGACCCTGCCCCTTTGTCGTCAACCACTTGGCGTCCCGCCGGTGTTCCGGCAATTCGTCTCTAAGATGAGACGAGTGGGATGTTAATTCGACAATGCAAGTGACAGAGATTAAGAATCGTTCACACTCGAGACCCGTTCCGCAACAGAATTGCCCCAAGGGCGGGGAGCGTCATCGGCTAAAATCGCTGCATGGAACGCGAACAGGACCCCGCCGCCAGTTTCGATGCCGCCTTCACCAAGGCCGTCGACCTCGGCAACAAGTTGGCCGACAAGGACAAGCAGGCCGACCTCTGGGACATCGCCGACGGCCTGCTCGCCGGCGCGCTGCAGTACTGGCTCTATTCGCGTCAGCCCTGCGCCGACCCCCGCTGCACGGAGTGTCTGCCGGTGAGCACCGCGGAAGGCCGCATGGCGGAGCTGCAGAAGCTCATCCGCGAGCTCTCCGAAGAGAGCGAGTACTTCCACAGCCCCAACGACGCGAACGCCGGCCGCGCCTGAGCGCGGGCATCGCACCGGCGCCGCACGCGCCGATCCGTCCACCGTTCATCGCGCCTTGGCGGCGTCCTCCAGCGCGGCTTCGAGGATCGCCAGACCCTCCGCGAGCTGGGCATCCGGCAGGGTGAGCGGCGCCAGGAAGCGGATCACATTGCCGTAGACGCCGCAGGACAGCAGCACCAGACCGCGCCGTCCCGCAGCCTGCACCAAAGCCCGCGTGAGCTCGGCATCGGGCGCATCGGCACGGCGGTCGCGCACCAGCTCCATCGCCACCATCGCGCCGAGGCCGCGCACATCGCCGATGCATGACCAGCGCGATCGCAGGTCCTCGAGCCGCGCACGCAGCACGGCGCCCTGCCGCTCCGCGCGCGCGCAGAGGTCCTCCGACTCGATGACATCGAGCACGGCGAGCCCCGCGGCGCAGCCGAGCGGCGAGCCGGCGTAGGTGCCGCCGAGCCCGCCCGCAGGCGGTGCGTCCATGATGTCGGCGCGGCCGATCACGCCCGACAGCGGCACGCCGCCGGCGAGGCTCTTGGCGACCGTGATGAGGTCGGGCACGACGCCCGCATGCTCGATGGCGAACATGCGTCCGGTGCGCGCAAAACCGCTCTGGATCTCATCGGCGATGAACACGATGCCGTGGCGGTCGCAGATGTCGCGCAGCGCGCGCAGGAACGCCGGCGGCGCCGGGTAGAAACCGCCTTCGCCCTGCACCGGCTCGATGATGATCGCGGCGACGCGCTGCGGATCGACATCGGCCTTGAAGAGCTGCTCGATCGCGGCGAGCGACTGCGCGACCGAGATGCCGTGGTACTCGACCGGGAAGGGCGCGTGGTAGACATCCGGCAGCATCGGGCCGAAGCCCGCCTTGTAGGGCTGAACCTTGCCGGTGAGGCTCATGCAGGCGAGGGTGCGGCCATGGAAGCCGCCGCCGAAGGCGATCACCGCCGGGCGACCGGTGTGGTAGCGCGCGATCTTGACCGCGTTCTCCACCGCCTCGGCGCCGGTGGTGAGGAAGATGGTCTTCCAGGGTCCGGGCCCCGGTGCGAGCGCGTTCAGGCGCTCGGCGAGCGCGACATAGTTCTCGTAGGGCGTGACCTGGAAGCAGGCGTGCGAGAGCCGCGCGAGCTGCGCCGCCACCGCGCCCTGCACGCGCGGGTGCAGATGACCGGTGTTGAGCACGGCGATGCCGCTGGCGAAATCGATGTAGCGTCGCCCCTCGACATCCCAGATCTCGCCGTTGGCGGCGCGGTCGGCGTATACCTGCAGCGAGTTGCCGACGCCGCGCGGGATGGCGGCCGCACGGCGGCGGGCGAGGTCGGCATTGGTCGGCATCGGAGGCTCCGGAACGGTGTCGACGGGGGGCGTCTGCTAGACTTTGCAGCGTGAATCTAACCGAATTTTCCGTCCCCTGACGAGGTCCTGCGTGTCCGAGACCATACAGACCGAAGTGGTGATCGTCGGCGCGGGGCCCTGCGGCCTGTTCCAGGTGTTCGAGCTCGGCCTGCTCGGCATGCGCGCCCATGTGCTCGACTCGCTCGCAGCGCCCGGCGGTCAGTGCACCGAGCTCTATCCCGACAAGCCCATCTACGACATCCCTGCCTTGCCGGTCTGCGGTGCGCAGGAGCTCGTAGACCGCCTGATGCAGCAGATCAAGCCCTTCGAGCCGCAGTTCCACCTGGGCCAGGAGGTGATGCAGGTGACGCCGCGTGCCGACCGTCGCTTCGATGTGGTGACGAACACCGGCACGCGCTTCGACGCGGGCGCCATCGTCATCGCGGCGGGGGTCGGCTCGTTCCAGCCGCGCCGCCTCGGCGTGCCGGGTTGTGAGGCCTTCGAGGGCCGGCAGCTGCACTACCGCGTCAAGGGCGCCGACGACTACCGCCGGCAGCGGCTGGTCATCTTCGGCGGCGGCGACTCCGCCCTCGATTGGGTCAATGAATTCGCGCCCACCGCGCCCGCGTTGACGCTGGTGCACCGTCGGCAGGAGTTCCGCGCCGCGCCGGCGTCGGTCGCGCGCATGCGCGAGCTCGAGGCAGCAGGCCGCCTGCGCTTCATCGAGGGCCTCGCCGACGGGATCCTCGCCGAGGGCGACCGTCTCACCGGCGTGCGCGTCAAGGGCGCCGACGGCACGATGCACGATCTCGCCGCCGACCATGTGTTCGCGTTCTTCGGACTGCACCCGAAACTGGGTCCCGTCGCCGAGTGGGGCCTCGAACTCGAGCGCAAGGCGCTCAAGGTCGACACCGAGAAGTTCCAGACCAGCGTCCCCGGGATCTTCGCCGTCGGCGACATCAACACCTATCCCGGCAAGAAGAAACTGATCCTCTCGGGCTTCCATGAGGCCGCGCTCGCCGCTTTCGGCATCCAGGCCTGGCTCTATCCCGAGAAGAAGCAGTTCCTCCAATACACCACCACCAGCCCCGTGATGCAGAAACGCCTGGGGGTCGCCGCGCCGTGATCGGCGGCCTGCCCGACCTGCTGCGGCAGTTCGAGCTCGAGCGGCTCGAGGTGAACCTGTTCCGCGGTGCGAGCCGCGACATCGGCAGCCCTCAGGTGTTCGGCGGGCAGGTGCTCGGTCAGGCGCTGACCGCCGCCTACGCCACCGTCGTGGAGGGCCGCGAGGTGCACTCGCTGCATGCGTATTTCCTGCGCCGCGGCGACTTCGACCGGCCGATCGTCTACCAGGTGGACCGCAGCCGCGACGGTCACTCGTTCTCGTCGCGCCGTGTCATCGCCATCCAGAACGGCGAGCCGATCTTCACCTTCTCGTCGTCGTTCCACGCGGCGGAGCCGGGGCTCGACCACCAGGCGACGATGCCGCAGGTGCCCGCGCCCGAGTCCTTGCCCGATTGGAGCCGCCCGACGCCCGAGGTGGCCGAGCGCCTGCCCGAGAAGATGCGGCGCTTCCTGGTGCGCGAGCGGCCCTTCGAACTGCGGCCGGTGGAGCCCATCGACTACCTGGACCCCAAGCCGCAGCCGCCTCTGCAGCACCTTTGGCTGCGCACCGCCGGTGCGCTGCCGGACGACCGGCGCCTGCACCGCTGCCTGCTCGCCTACATCTCCGACTTCAACCTGCTCGGTACCGCCACCCGCCCCCATGCTGCCGATTTCAGCAGCGACAACCTCACCATGGCGAGCATCGACCACGCGATGTGGTTCCACCGGGATTTCCGGGTCGATGAATGGCTCCTCTACTCGATGGAGAGCCCGAGCGCTTCGGGCGCCCGCGGCTTCGCGCGCGGCAGCCTCTACGACCGCAGCGGGCGTCTGGTGGCGAGCACGGCGCAGGAAGGGCTGATGCGGGTCCGGTCGTGAGCGGCAGGGCCCCCGCGCGCCTCGCCGCCGCGGTGGGCCTCGCAGCGCTGATGCTGGTCGGTGCGACGGCGTCGCCCCTGCGCGCGCAGCAGACGCCGCAGCAGGCGCCGCAGCAGGCGCCCGCAGCGGCGGAGTCGCCGCAGGCGAAGCGTGGGCGGCTGCTCTACCTGCAATGCCGCGCCTGCCACGAACTGCAGCCCTCCGGTGCGGCGTTGGTGGGACCGCACTTGGGCGGTCTCGTCGGGCGCAAGGTCGCCGGTGTCGAAGGTTTCGGCTATTCGTCCGCGCTGCGCGAGCAGTCCTTCGCTTGGGACCGGGCGCGTCTCGACGCTTGGCTGGCGTCGCCCGGCAAGATGGTGCCCGGCAACACCATGGCGTTCGCGGGCATCGCGGGCGAAGCGGACCGCGCGGCGCTCATCGCGTATCTCGAGACCGCCACGCGCTGAGACGCGTCGTCCGCGATCGGGTGCGCGGGCGCTCGGGCATCGGCTGTCCGTCAGGCCTGCACCAGCATCCAGTCGTAGCCGTCGGGCGCGCGGAACAGGGTGCTCCGCCGTCCGAACTCGTCCGGCTGCAAGGGCCGCAGCTTCGTGACGCCCGGCGTCGCCGCAAGCTTCGCGTGCATGCCGTCGATGTCGTCCACCCGCCAGGTGTAGAGGCTGTAGCCGAGGCTGCCCGGGCGCGCGGCATCGCGCAGGTCGTCGATCTTCGCGCCGGCCGCGAAGCGCACGCACTTGAGCTTGCCCGAGCGGCGCGTGGCGAGCGTGCCGCCGGTGCGCGGGTCGTCGAAGTCCACCATGTGGAACCCTTCGCCGGGCTCGAGACCGAAGATGCTCCGCGAGCCGGTGGCGTTCTCGTAGGGCACGGTCTCTTCATGGGTGCGCTTGAGGCCGAGCACGCCGTCGTAGAAGTCGAAGATCCGCGGGTCGTCGGAGGCGACCATCAGCCCCGCGTGGGTGTGCTGGCTGGTGCGCAGCAGCGAGGCGGGGTCGATCCGCCCGTAGAGCGGGCTGTCGTAGCCGAAGCGCTCGAAGAAAACCTGCCGGTAGTGCGGCTGCAGCAGCACCATCTCGCGCACACCGACGATGGGGTCGCGGAACGGGCGCGCCGCGCGCACGCCCGACACCTCGCCGATGACGGCGAGCTGCGGCGGGATCAGCGTGAGAGGTGCTCCCGCCTGCAGCGCGCGCTCGGCGTGGTTGACGATGCCGTACACGCTCTGCGTGACGCGCACGCCCCAGCGCGAGCCGATGCCGCGCAGGTCCCGGCGCAGTCCGACGCCGGCGTTGCGCGGCGTCTCCCACTGCATCAGCCGCACGAGGCCGTGGTCGGCTTCGCCGTGCAGCAGACGCAGCGACCGCAGCGCCGAGCGATGTCCGTAGAGCGCCTCGGCGGAAGCGGCGTCGAGCGCGCCATGCTCGCCCGCGCGGCAACCGTAGGCGGCGAAGTCGTCGAGGGCGGTGGCGAGGTCGGGGACGCCGACGCAGAGCTCGTGCAGACCGCCGATGCAGGTCATGGCCGGGACGCGCTCAGAAACTGCGCTTGGTCTCGACCAGGAACTGCATGTTCTTGATCGACTTGTCGGCGTTCAGCGGGAAGGCGAGGTCGATGTGCAGCACATTGCCGAGCCCGGAGCGGCTGTTGCCGAGGCGCAGGCCGAACCCCACATCGGCGAGGATATCGCGGGTCGTGCTGCCGTAGGGGTTGGCGCCGAAGGCCGAGCCGACATCGGCGAACACTGCGCCGCCGACGTTGACCAACCGGAACGGGTACCAGTTGCTGAAGAAACGCTGCTCGACGGTGAACAGCCAGCGGCCCTCGCCGCCCTGGTAGCGCAGCGGATAACCGCGCAGCCCGTTGTCGCCGCCGAGCAGCACCTGACGGTCGGCGCTGAGCTCATGGCCGACCGCGACCGAGAGCGCGGCGAAGGACAGCCGCCGCTCGGAGTGGCGCCGGTAGTAGCGCGCCTCGGCTTCGAGCAGCAGGTCGCGGAACTGCCCGTCCTCGTGACGGCCGTCGAACGAGGCGTTCATCAGCAGGGAGTTGTTCCTGCCCCAAGCGAAGCCACGCGACACCTGGCCGTCGAACACGAACGCGTTGCGGTCCGCGCCGAAGGTCGGCGATGCATAGCCGATGCGGCCGCGGGCGCGCCAGCCGTAGGCGAAGTCCTCCGTGCGCTCGATCTGGTCGCGGTTGCGCACCTCGCGGAAATCGTCCTCGATCCACTCGGCGGAGACCCAAGGGTAGGCGAGCTTGCGGTCCGGCGGGATGTCGGAGGGCAGCTTGCTGCCCTGCACGACATCGAACTGCCGGTCGTCGTAGGTGTAGCCGGCGCGCCAGCGCAGCACCTGCCCGGCGACGAGGCCCTTCGACCAACCGCCGTAGACCGTCGCCGCTTTCTGGCGCACGAGGTACTCGTCGACGATCTCGCCCCGGTCGTAGCGCGAGTCGATGCGCTCGTCGTCAAGGAACGACGCGCCTGCGGCCCAGCGCGTATCGAGCGCATAGAAGTCGTGGTCGAGCAGCAGGCCCTTGCGCTTGCCGTCGCTGTTGTCGGCGTAGTCGAGCGCCAACGACCACCAGCTGCGGCCCAACTGGCGGTCGCGGTACTTGAACAGCGTCGAGGTGCGGTCGACGCCTTGGTTGCGCGAGATGCCTATCTGGGTGCCGAAGCCGAGCAGGTTCAGCTCTTCGAGCTCGAAGCCCGAGGTGTTCTTGCCGCCCGAACGGCCGAAGGAGATGCCGGGGTTCAGCGTCCAGACATCGTGGGTGGTGACCTCGACATCGACGACGCCGTCGCGCAGCGCCACCGGCTCGACGCGCGCATCGTGCAGGTAGCGCGTGCCGCGCAGCAGACGCGCGGTCTCCTGCAGCACGCGCCCGTCGTAGGGGTCGCCGGACCCGAACAGCAGCTGGTCGGCGATCACCGACTCGCGGGTACGGATGTGCAGCTTGTTGGCGAGGCGGAAGAGGCCGGTGTCCTCCTCGGGGATGGAGGTGTCGAAGATCTCGAGCGGCCGGATACGGATCTCGCCGATGCGTACGCCGGCGGCGGCGAGCTCGGCGTCGGAGGGCAGGTCGCGAGGGCGTCGGGAGGCTTCGCGGGTCACCCGCGAGCCGGCACCCGGCAGGAACCCTCTGCGCGCCTCGCCCGCAGCCTGACCGGAAGCGTCTGCGGTGGCGGCGTCCGCGGCCGTCTCTGCAGCTGTCACCGCGTTGGTATCGGTGACCGGTGCGCCGGGGGCGGCGCCCTCGGCATGGGAGAGGGCCGCGAGAGGCAGCAGAGCGAGCAGCAGCGCGGTGGGATGATGACGCATCGGCACCAGAATCATACCGGAAGGGGAGCGCCGGTCGAGGGCGTCTCGAAAGGTGCTCGGGGCGGGCCACGACCGCCTGACCCGGATCGATGCGGCGTCACGCGCGCGGCAGCACCTTGCCCGGGTTCATGATCCCGTTCGGGTCGAACGCGCGCTTGATCGCGCGCATCAGATCGAGCTCGACCGGCGACGCGTAGCGTTGCAGCTCCTCGACCTTGAGACGGCCGATGCCGTGCTCGGCGCTGAAGGAGCCGCCGTGCTCGCGCACCAGATCGTGGACGGCGCGTTTCACCGCTGTCTCGCGCGCCGCGAGCGCGCCGGCCGGTAGTCCCGGCGCCTGGTTCAGGTTGAAGTGCAGGTTGCCGTCGCCCACATGGCCGTAGGCGACGAGCCGCGCCTCCGGGACCTCGGCCGCGACCCAGGCCGAGGCGCGCTCGGTGAACGCGGCCAGACGATCGATGGGCAGCGAGACATCGTGTTTGAGGCTCGCGCCGTCGCGGCGCTGTCCCTCCGGGATGTTCTCGCGCAGCTGCCAGAACTCGCGGCGCTCGCGTTCGCCCTGCGCGAGCACGGCATCGGTGGCGAGGCCGGCCTCGAGCGCGGTCCCCAGCGCAGATTCGAGGACAGCGGCGAGCGGATCCTCGGCACGGGCGCTGGTCAGCTCGCAGAGCACATACCAGGGCGAGCCGCCCCCGAGCGGAGCGCGGCTGCCGGGGATGTGCTGCAGCACGAGGTCCAGCGCCAGCTGCGGTACGAGTTCGAAGCTCGATACCCGATCGCCGCTCGCGGCGCGCAGATCGGCGAGCAGTTGCACGGCCGCCGTCACGGTGGGGACCGCCACGAAGGCGGTCGCCACGGCCCGCGGCATCGGGAAGAGCCGCAGCGCCGCCGCGGTGATCACACCGAGCGTGCCCTCGGCGCCGATGAAGAGGTTGCGCAGATCGTAGCCGGTGTTGTCCTTGCGCAATGCATCGAGGCTCGAGAGCACGCGGCCGTCGGCCAGCACCACCTCGAGGCCGAGCGCGAGCTCGCGCGTCATGCCGTAGCGCAGCACATTGACGCCCCCGGCGTTGGTCGAGAGGTTGCCGCCGATCTGGCAGCTGCCCTCCGAGCCGAGGCTGAGCGGGAAGAAGCGCCCGGCCGTCGCCGCCGCCTGCTGCACCTCGGCGAGCACGCAGCCCGCCTCGACCACCATCGAATCGTTGAGCGCATCGACGCGCCGCACGGCGCGCATGCGACGCAGCGATAGCACGAGCTGGGCGCCGCTGTCGTCGGGCGTGGCGGCGCCGCAGTAGCCGGTGTTGCCGCCCTGCGGTACCACCCCGATGCGGAGGGCGTTGCAGAGCGCGAGCAGCTGCGAGACCTCGGCGGTGCTGCGCGGCAGCGCGAGCGCGAGCGGCTTGCCGCGGTAGAGCCGTCGGTGGTCGACGGCGGTCGCCTCGAGCGCGGTCGGGTCGGTGACGATGACCTCGGTGCCGCAGCGCGCGACGAGCTGCGCGAGCGGCGAGGCCGGTCCGCCCGGCATCATGCCGCGGACGCAGCGAGCGGCGGAACGGCGAGCGGCGTGGCGAGCCGGCAGCCGGGCTTGGTGAGCAGGAGCTGTACATCGCCCAGCTGCCGCTCCATGTAGCCGCCCTCGCAGTAGCAGAGGTAGAACTCCCACATGCGCACGAAGGAGTCCGGGTAGCCGAGCGCACGGACCTTGTCGAGCTGGCCCATGAAATTGCGGCGCCACTCGCGGAGCGTGCGCGCGTAGTGCGGGCCGATGTCCTCGAGGTGGAAGATCTTGAGGTCGGTCGCGCGGGTCAGCGAAGCGCTGATCGCCTGCACGCTCGGGATGAAGCTGCCCGGGAAGATGTAGCGCTGGATGTAGTCGACCGAGCGACGCGCCTGCTCGTAGTGCTGGTCCTGGATGGTGATGGCCTGCAGCAGCATCGCGCCGTGCGGCTCGAGGAGCGAGGAGCACTTGGCGAGATAGGTGTCGAGGTAGTCGGCGCCCACGGCCTCGATCATCTCGATCGACATGGCCTTGTCGAACCGGCCCTTGAGGTCGCGGTAGTCCTCGAGCAGCAGCGTGATGCGGTCGCCGAGTCCGGCGCGCGCGATCTTCTCGCGGGCGTACTCGTGCTGCTCGCGCGAGATGGTGGTGGTGGTGACATGGACGCCGTAGTTGGCGGCCGCGTGCAGGGCGAGACCGCCCCAGCCGGTGCCGATCTCCACCACACGCTCACCCTGCCGCAGCCCGAGCTTGCGGCAGACCGCGTCGAACTTGGCGAGCGAGGCCTCCTCGAGCGTGGACTTCCCATCGGCGAAGATGCCGCAGGAATAGGCCATGGTCGGGTCGAGCATGAGCTCGTACAACGGGTTGCCGAGGTCGTAGTGCGCGGCGATGTTGCGCGCGCTGCCCTCGCGGCTGTTGCGGTTGAGCCAGTGGAAGACCTTGTGCAACGGCCGGCTGAGCCGCGCCCAGCCGCTGTCCATGCCGTCCATCAGCCCGCGGTTGGCGACGAAGACGCGAACGAGGCCCGTGAGGTCGTCGCAGCGCCAGAGGCCGCGGATGTAGGCCTCTCCCGCACCGACCGTGCCGCCGAACGCGGCGTCGGCGTAGAGCTGGGGATGCAGCACCTCGAGCGTGACCGCGACATCGAGCCGTGGCGTGCGCGCGCCGAAGCGGTGGCGCGTGCCGTCGGGCTCGACGAGGGTGAGTTCGCCGTCGCGCAGGTCGGCGAGCTGGCCGAGCAGCAGCCGGCGGCCGAGGCCTGCGAGCATCCCGGGACGCCCGTCCGACGGACCGCCGGTCGAGGGTCCGGATCGGCCGCGGTCGTCGTCGCGCGGGATGATGCTGGGCGAGGCCATGGTCAGCGCGGCTCCGTCGCGAGTTTGTCGGGATGGGTGAAGAAGGGCACGCGCTTCAGGAGCAGCACGAGCGCCTGCCAGTAGATGAGCGCGCTCACCTTCACCGTGACGAAGGGCACGGAGACGAGCGCGCGCGCCAGCGCCGCGCCGGTGAGCGGTTCGCGGTGCAGGGTGAGCGTGGCGTCGAACTGCGAGGCGCCCTCGCGCCAGTTCTCCATGTGCACGCCGAGGGTGTCGCCCGGCGCCGTGAAGCGCCAGTCGTAACGCATGTCCATCGGCAGGAAGGGCGAGACATGGAAGGCTTTGTCGAACTGCCAGCGCAGCACCTGCGCACCCTCGCGTGCGGCATCGCGCACCGGTAGCACATAGGCATGACGCTCGTCCCAGGGCGTGTTGGTGATCTCGGCGACCACGGTCTCCAGCCTCTCTCCGGTCCGGTCGTAGACATAATAGAAACTGACCGGGTTGAAGTTGTAGCCGAAATATCGCAGATGCGTCAGCAAGCGGATCGGACCGTCCGGACGGTGGCCGAGGCGCTGCTCGACCAGGTCACGCACCGCGGTGTCGAGCGGCACGGACGGGTCGCCCAGATAATCGCCGCGTCGGAACCGGACGAGGGCGGGCCTGCGGGCCGACCAGAACCAGCGTCCGTCGAACACCCCGGGCAGCTCGGCGAGGTCGATGCAGGCCATGAACAGCCGGTAACGGAAGGCGTTGCGCCGCGGTCCGAAGCGTCGGTGGCGGATGTGGCCGGTATAGAGGCAGCTGTGACGGGTCGCCGTCGCGACGGCCGACGCCGCGGAAGATGCCGCGGAAGATGCCGCGCCGTGAGACGGCGTGCTCATGCAGATGCCTTGAGGCTGCGGCGGGTGGGCTCGAGCTTCGGCGCGGGCGGCGGCGCGCTGCCGGTCGCGGCCGCGAAGTCCTGCAGCGCCCAGAGGCCGCTCACCACGCCGTCCTCGTGGAAACCGTAGCGCCAATAGGCACCGCAGAAATAGGTCTGTCGCTTGCCGCTGATCTCGCCGCGCCTGCGCTGCGCGGCGACGGCGGCGGGCGTGTAGACGGGGTGGTGGTAGGTATAGCGGCCGAGCACCAGCGCCGGGTCGATGTCGGCGCTGCGGTTGAGCGTGACGAGGAACGGCTCAGGGCTGTCGAGCGACTGCAGCAGACTCATGTCGTAGGTCAACGCGACGCGCTCGGTGTCGGGGTCGAGCAGGTGGTAGTTCCAGGCGGCGCGCGCGAGCGGCGCGCGCGGCCGCATGCGCCGGTCGAGGTGCAGCACGGCGTCGTTGGCCTGGTAGGGGAAGGCGCCGAGGATCTCCCGCTCGGCGGGGTCGGCATCGCCGAGCACGGCCAGCGCCTGGTCGGAGTGGCAGGCGAAGAACACCGCATCGAAGCGCTCGTCGGTGAGGCCCTGCGGACCCTCGCTCGAGATGCGTACACCGGTCGCGTCGCGCAGCACGCGGCGCACCGGGGTCGAGAGACGGATGCGGTCGCGGAACGGCGCGATGAGGCGCCGTGCGTACTCGCGTGAACCGCCGCTCACCGTGCGCCAGGTCGGCCGATCGTCGACGTTCAGGAAGCCGTGGCGGTCGAAGAAATCGACGAAGAAGCGCGCCGGGAAGTCGAGCATGCCGCGGCCGGTGGCCGACCAGATGGCACGCCCCATCGGCAGGATGTAGCGCTCGATGAAGGCGCGCGAATAGCCCTCGCGCGCGAGGTACTCGCCGAGCGTGATGCGGTCGTCGTCGCCGGCGAGCAGTGCGCGGGCGCGGCCGTTGAAGCGCAGGATGTCGGCGATCATGCGCAGGAAGGAGAGGTTGAAGACGTTCCGCCGCTGCGCGAACAGCGCGTTGACCGAGGTGCCGTTGTACTCGAGCCCGGTGCGCTCGCAGCGCAGCGAGAAGCTCATGTCCGACCACTGCCAGGACGCGCCCACCGCCTCGAGCAGGTCGATGAAGTTCGGGTAGGTCCAGTCGTTGAAGACGATGAAGCCGGTGTCGACGGCGTAATGTCGGCCGTGACGCTCGACATCCACGGTGGCTGTGTGGCCGCCGACGTAGTCGTTGGCCTCGAAGACCGTGAGGTCGTGGTGACGGTGCAGGTGCCAGGCCGCCGTCATGCCGGCGATCCCCGTGCCCACGATGGCGATGCGGCTCATGCTTTCAGCCTAAACCTAAGGCGGGGCGGGGGGCGTTCGACCGGGCGACGCGTCTGCGGGTCGGCCGGGTCAGCCGCCGCGCGGCGTGATGCGCCGCGGCGAGTGGTCGCGGATCGCGACCGGTACGGGCTTGAGGTCCCAGATGATGCCGAGCCAGGACATGACCTTCAGCACATAGTAGGTGATGTCTATCTCCCACCAATAAAACCCCTGGCGCGTGGAGCTCGGGAAGTGGTGGTGGTTGTTGTGCCAGCCCTCACCCAGCGTGACGAGAGCGAGCAGCCAGTTGTTGCGGCTGGTGTCACCGGTGCGGTAGCGCTGGCGGCCGAAGACATGCGACAGCGAGTTGATGGTGTAGGTGCCGTGGTAGCAGGCCACGGTCGAGATGAAGAAGCCCCAGACCAGCATCTGGCCGGCGCTGGTGCCGAGCTCCGGCGCGACGCGCGCAAGCAGGGCGCCCAAGCCGAACATGCCCACGGCGAGGGCCACCGGCACGAGGATGTCGAAGCGGTCGAGCCAGCGCAGCTCAGGGAACTGCAGCAGGTCGCGCACGCGACGCAGGTCGGGGCGGAAGCCGCGCGCGGTCAGGAACCAGCCCATGTGCGAGCGGATGAAGCCGCGCTGCACCGGTGAATGCACATCCTCGGGCTTGTCGGAGTAGGCGTGGTGATGGCGGTGGTGGGCCGCCCACCACACCGGCCCGCGCTGCACCGCCGAGGCGCCGAGCAGGCCGAAGATGAACTGCCCGACCCGTGAGGTCTTGAAGGAGCGGTGCGAGAAGTAGCGGTGGTAGAAGCCCGTGATGGCGAACATCCGCACCAGGTAGGCGCCGATGGCGACGCCCACCGCGACCGGACTCCAGCCCACCCAGATGACGGCGAAGCAGGCGAGGTGCATGCCGATGAACGGCAGGATCCGCGCCCACTCGACCTTGTCCGGGATCTCGGGCAGGTCGGCGCCGTCCTTCGGCACCACATGCGGACCGGTGTCGAACCAGTTCACGAACGCCCGCCCCCACCGGCGCCAGGCCGGGGAGGCGGGTTTCGGGTTGTAGGCGCCGTCTGCCAAGCGTCGTCGGGTCAGGCGAGGCCGTTGGCGCGCTTGAGCGCGTCGATGCGCTCGTCGAGCGGCGGGTGGCTCATGAAGAGCTTCTTCAGGCCGCCGCCGATGCCGCCGTTGATGCCGAAGGCGGCCATCTGCTGCGGCAGCGCCTCGGGCTGGTGGACGCGCTTGAGGGCCTCGAGCGCGCCGACCATGTGCCGCGGGCTCGAGAGCTTCGCGCCGGCGACATCGGCGCGGAACTCGCGCTGCCGCGAGAACCACATCACGATGACGCTGGCGAGGATGCCGAGCAGCAGCTCGGTGACCATCACGATCACGAAGTAGCCGATGCCGCGGCCTTCCTCGTTCTTGAAGATGGCACGGTCCACGAACCCGCCGATGATGCGGGCGAGGAAGATCACGAAGGTGTTGACCACGCCCTGGATGAGCGTGAGGGTCACCATGTCGCCGTTGGCGACATGGCCGACCTCATGGCCGAGCACGGCCTCGACCTCTTCGCGCTTCATGCGCTGCAGCAGGCCGGTGCTGACCGCGACCAGGGCCTTGTTCTTGTTGGCACCGGTGGCGAAGGCGTTCGGGTCGGGCGAGTCGAAGATGCCGACCTCGGGCATGCCGATGCCGACCTCGCGGGCCTGACGGCGCACGGTCTCGACCAACCAGGTCTCGACCGCATCACGCGGCTGCTCGATGATGCGGACGCCCATCATGCGCTTGGCGCTCCACTTGGACATCAGCAGCGAGATGATCGCGCCGCCGAAGCCGAACACCGCGGCGAACACCAGCAAGCCGTAGGCGCTGCCGCCCTGCGCAGCGATGTACTGGTCGATGCCGAGCAGGCGCATGGCGATCGAGAGCACGAACACCACGGCGAGGTTCGTCACGAGGAAGAGCAGGATGCGTTTCATGGGGTCCAAGGTCTCCTAGAAAGGGTCGTTGTCGGGGCGCTCCGGCCCCTGCGACTTGGACTTATTCCAAGTCAGGGGGTTCCCCCGGCCCGCAAATTTATCCGGGTCTGGGGCGGGCTGCCAGTCTACCTTTGTCGGGCCTTCAGGAACTCGGCCAGGGCGGCAAGTTCGGGGTCCGGGAGGTAGGCGAAGCCCGGCATGACCCGCCCGGAGACGTTGCCCGGTTGACCGGGCATACGCCCCACCTTCAGGAAGGCGGCGAGGCTGGCGGCATCGCTGCGGCCCACATAGGCCGACCCGGCCAGGGTGACGCCAAGTTCCGCGATCCCCTTGAGGTCAGCTCCATGGCAGGCGACGCAGTGCAGGGCGTAGAGGGCCGCCCCGTCGGCCGTGGCGGTCGGGGTCGCCTCGGCCACGGCGCGGGCGGTGTAGCCGAAGGGGGCGGGCGCCGTCACGGTCGCCGGAGCGGCCTGTGCGCCGCCGAAGGACAGCGGGATGCCGCTCAGACCGGCGATGCCGACCACCCCGGCCAGCACCCCGGCTACGACGCCGCCGCCGGTCAGCCAAGCGAGGCGTCGGCCCAGCGCGAGCTTCGGCCAGCTGGTGACGACGGTGATGGCGAGGATCGCCACCGCGATCAGCACGCCGACCCGCATGGCGAAGATGAGGATCTCGGGCGACCAGATGCCGCCGCCCTCGAAGAGCCGCGCGAGGCCGCTCGCCGTGTCGGCGCGTAGATGAGCCGTGCTGGCGGCGGTCCAGACCTCCTCGAGGTTGTCCTGGATGGCGGTGACGAGGCTCGCGATCATCGCGAAGCCGGCGGCATAGCCCGACTGACGCAGCACGCCGATCAGCCCCGCGGCGGTGACCAGCGCGCGCGGCGGCACGTTGCCCATCATCAGGGCGTTGTTGGGCGCGAAGAAGAACGCCGAGCCGAGACCGAGCAGCACCATCGCCGGCATCAGCGCGAGCTGGCCGCTGGTCGGCGTCACGATGAAGAGCGCGAGATAGCCGAGCGCGGTGAGCACCGCGCCCGCCACCGCCAGCCGCGCGGTGCCGAAGCGCTCGGCGAGCTTGCCGGCGAGCGGGCTGATGAGCGTGGTGGCGACCGCGATCACCGCCATGGTCATGCCGGTGTCCCAGGCGCTGAACTCGAGCGCGCCGATCAGCACCAAAGGCAGGATGAAGAGCTGCACCGGCAGCGCCGCGAAATAGGTGGTGAAGGCGATGCAGGCGCGCGTGAACTCGCGGCTCTCGTCGAACAGCGACAGGTCGACGAGCGGCTGCGCGACCCGCCGCTCGTGGCGCAGGAAGGCCCACAGCGCGACGAAGCCGCCGACCGTCACCGCCCACACCAGCAGGTCGCGGTGGTTGTCCTCGACGGGCAGGCGGTTGAGACCGAACAGCAGGCCGAAGATCGCCGCGGTGAGCAGCGCGGCGCCTGTCAGGTCCCAGGACTGCCGCGGCGCGGGCGTGCCGCCGGCCGTGCCGCCGCCCGGGGCGGCCGCGGTGCGCGGCAGCGCGGTGGACACCAGCAGCGAGCCGGCCACGGCCAGCGCGGCGAGCGGGATGCGGGTGCTGAACAGCGCGCGCCAGTCGTAGGCATCGAGCAGCCAGCCTGCGAAGATCGGGCCGAGCACGAAGCCCACGGCGTTGCCGGCCTGCATGATGCCGAGCGCCTTGGCGCGTTCGGCGGCCGGATAGAGCTGCGCCGCCAGCGAGAATGTGATGGGCAGGAAGAGCGCCATGCCCGCGCCCTGCACCACGCGCAGGGCGATGAGCGAGTTGATGTCGGGCGCGTAGGCGCAGGCCGCCATCGCGAGCGCGTAGACGAGCACGCCCGCCTGGAAGACGCGGTCGGCGCCGAGCGCCGCCGAGAGCCGCGAGGAGAGCAGCATCAGGCCGGTCGCGGAGATTAGATAACCGAGCGCCACCCACACGACGACGCCGGTGCTGGTGTCGAGCTTGTCGATGATGTCCGGGAAGGCGATCGGCACGAAGCTCGAGTCGAGGCTCGCGAGCACGGTCGCGAGCAGCAGCGCCGCGAGCACCCAGCGTCGGCGCGCGGGCGTCACCGCAGGTGTCGGCGGCGCGGCGGAGGGCGTCGCGGGCGCAGCGGACGCCTCAGGCATATTTGACCACCGGGATGCCGAACAGCTGCTTCCAGTCGGCGGCGATCAGGAGGTCCATGAGCTCGGACTTCTTGCCTTCCTTGCGCCGCTCCATCTCACCGAGCAGCGTGATCAGCGCGTCGTCGACCTTGTCGCCGAACAGGTAGCGCAGGTACGAGATCGGGATGCGCGGGTTCTCGGAGAAGTCGCCGTTCTCGTCGAACGAGGCGGCGAGGATGGGCGGTACATAGAACACGTTGGGCTCTGTGCCGTACTCCGGGTGCAGCGGCAGCGCGACCTTCCACTGGTACACGAGCTTGTGGATCGGGCCGTCCTCGTCGTCGAGGAAGCCGACGAAACGCAGCCGTCCCGGGCACTGGCGCGCGCAGGCGGGCGCGACGCCCTGCTCGATGCGCGGGAAGCAGAAGATGCACTTGGTCGACTTCTTGGTGACGAAGTTGAAGTAGACCTTCTTGTACGGGCAGGCCTGGTTGCACTTGCGGAAGCCCTGGCACTTGTCCTCGTCCAGAACGACGATGCCGTCCTCCTCGCGCTTGTAGATGGCCTGCGTCGGGCAGGCCTTGAGACAGGCGGGGTTGGTGCAGTGGTTGCAGAGCCGCGGCAGGTAGAAGTGGTAGTTGTTCGGGTAGGTGCCGGAGCTCGTGTCCTCGTCCCAGTTCGCGCCGTAGCCCATCTCGCCCTGCTGCTGGAGGCGGTCGGACTTGCCCTCGAAGAACACCTCCTGGAAATTGACCGGTTTCTCGCCGCCGTAGTCCGCGCGGTCGATGAGCGGCGGCAGCTGCAGCTGGCCGCCCTTGAAGCCGCCGTTCACCTGCTCCCAGTTCTTCGGATAGCCGGGACCGGGTTTGGTCTCGACGTTGTTGAAGAGGATGTGCTCCATGCCTTCGCCGCTGGTCCACAGCGTCTTGCAGGCGACGGTGCAGCTCTGGCAGCCGATGCACTTGTTGAGGTCCATGACCATCGAGATCTGTCTGCCCATGCGTCTCAATCCCCGGAGTCGGAAGCGATGCGCGCGTCGAGCCAGTCGAGGTCGGCGGCGATGAGGTCGGCGGCGAGCGTGAGCGTGCCGGCGATGAGCGGTGAGCCGTCCGTGCGCGCCGCGACGGCTGCGGCGACGGTCGGCAGCCAGCGCACCAGGTGGCGCGCCGCGAAGTCGCGCTGCGCGGCGCGCAGTCCGGCGGCGAGGGCGACATCGATGTCGCCGTCATCGTCGCGGGTGCCGTCGTCGGCGTCCGTGGACGGCGGCTGTGCCTCGTGCCACGCGAGGAAGTGCATGAACTCCAGCATCGGCGACAGATGGTCCGGTCGCCAGGCGTAGCCGTCGCCGAGCTCGTAGCCGAAGTGCTCGTAGAAGCGTGCGACCTCTTCCTTGGCGGCCGCATTGGCGCCCGGCGCGAGCTCCTCGCGCAGCGCGAGCGGCGGACCGCGGTCGCCGACCTCGAACAGCGCGCCGTGGGCGCGCGCCACATCGGCGGCGAGCATGGCGGCCGGTGCCGCCCGGGCGGCGGCGGCGAGCTGCGCCAGCGTGGCGTCGCTCGTCTCCGGCAGGTCGAAGGGCGCGTCCTCCAGCGCCGCGGCGAGCTCTTCCACGGCCGCTGCAGGGTCCTGCCAGCCCGTCGCCACCGCCTCTTCGGGCGAGGCCATGAGCGGGGCGAGCACGCCGTAGATGCGTGCGCGGGCGAGCGCCGCGAAGGCGTCGTCGATCATGTGGTGCGCACCTTCGCGGCGGTCACCTTGCCGCGCTCCTTGAGTCGGAACTCGCAGGTGAAGTCGCGGTAGGTCTGGTTGGGCGCGTAGGCGAGCACGCGGTAGCCGAGGTGCCCGTAATCGCCTGCGACCGAGGTCGGCTTGACGAGCCCCGCGGTCGGGATCACCGCCGCGAAGTTCTGCCGGCCGCGGAACATGGTCGGATCCCAGCCGTGGTACATGTAGACCGTGCCCGGCATGATGCCCGCCGACAGGTGCGCCATGCAGCTGAAGCGGCCGGCATCGTTGAACACCTCGATCAGGTCGCCGTCGCGCACGCCGCGCGCCGCGGCGTCGTCCGGGTTCACATAGATGTCCGGTTCGCCGCGCTGCAGCGACAGCAGGAACGGGTCGTCGCGCCACATGCTGTGGATGCCGTGGCGCGCGTGGCCCATGGTCATCTGCAGCGGGTACTTCTCCTGCTTGAGCGGCGCGTGGTGCACCGGCAGCGCCTCGTCGTACTTCAGGAACCATTCGTGGTCGATGTAGAACTGCTGACGGCCGGTGAGGGTCTCGTAGGGCCGCTTGCCGTGGACCGACTCGGCGATGTCGGCGTGGAAAGGGCTGTCATCGCTGTCCCACACGGTGCTGCCGCGCGACTCGTCGACGCGCACGATGCCCTTGGCCGCGAGCTCGGCGAAGCTCATCTTCGGGATGCCGGGTGTGGCGTTGATGATGAACTGCACGATATCGCGGGAGTCCTTGATCGCGCCGTCCATGGTGTAGAGCTCGAGCGTACGCGCGAGGTCGCGGCGGAAGGTGCGGCCGTCCACATCGTCCTTGATGGCGGGCGTGCGGCGCTCGCGCGCCACCCTGCTGATCGCCGCCGACACGCGCCGCAGCGCCTCGAAGTCGTCGACCGCCTCGCCCAAGGGCTTCACGGCGGCATCGAGCACCTGCACATAGGGGTGACGCGACTGCAGCATGATGTCGGCGCGCTCGTAGTGGTGCGCGATCGGCAGCACGATGTCCGCGTGGTGCATGGTGATGCCGGCGTCCGGCACCAGCGCCACGATCATCTGCAGCTTCTCGAAGGCCTCGGTGCGCCAACGGTTGCCGGAGGCGCGCCAGTTGGCGCCGTTCTCGCCGGCGAAGATGCCCATCTTCCAGCCGTTCTTGCCGTACTGCGGGAACCAGTCCTCCTTGAGGCTGTGCTGGTAGTGCGAGTCGAACTCGTCGGCGAGCTCGCGGCCGTAGATCTTGGCCGTGAGCTCCTTCATGCGGCCGTGGTCGTAGTCCCAGAGCGTGGAGGCGACGATGCGGGTCGCGGCGCCGACGCCCGCGAACGCGAACGAGGTGATGCCGCGGGATTTCGGCCCGTTGGCCATCTGCACGCCGCCGCCCTCGTGGCCGGTGGCGCCGGTGAGCGCGCAGAGCAGCACCATGGCGCGCTGCAGCAGGTCGCCGTGCAGCCATTTGCAGGCGGAGAACCCCGCGTAGATCATCGCGCGCTTGCCGGCCTTCGCGAACTCGCGGGCGACGGTGCGGACCGCCTGCGCGTTGAGACCGGTGATGGCGGCCGTCTTCTCGGGCGAGTGCTGCGTCGCGCGCAGTTTGAGGACCTCGAACACCGTGGTGACGCGCACCGGGCCCTGTCGGGTCTCCACGGTCCACGCGCCCTCGAGCGCCGGGTCGATGTCGCCGAGCGCGAGGCTGCCCGGCTTGCGGCGGCGCCGTCCGACCGGCGCCTCGGAGGCGCCGGTGCCCGGCGCCTGCACGATGCGCTTGGTACGCCGGTCCCACATGTAGAAGACGTTGTCGCGCACCGCCAGCATGTCGACGAGGCTCATGTCCTCGGCGCGCAGGAACTCGCCGTTGTCGGCGCGGACCAGGAACGGCAGGTCGGTCTGCTCGCGGATGTAGGCCGGGTCGTAGCGCTTCTCGGCGAGGATCACATGCACCATCGCCATCGCGAGCGCGGTGTCGGTGCCGGGCTTGATGTTGAGCCACTTCGAGGAGTGCATCGCCGTCGGCGTGAACTCCGGCGCGATGGTCACCACCTCGGTGCCGTTGTACTTCGCTTCCCAGAAGAAATGCGCGTCCGGGATGCGGGTCACCGCCGGGTTCGCCATCCACACCAGCACGCATCTCGACTTGTACACCGCGGCCATGGTGTCGCCGAGGTAGGTGATGCCGGTGGTCATGTAGAAGCCGGTCGGCAGGTCGCCGACGCCGGAATAGAACTCGGGCACCGTCACGCCGGTGATGTTCGAGAAGCGGGCGAGCGCGGAGTACGAGGCCATCTTGACCGCGAGCTGCGTGCCGCTGCCCAAGGTGATCGAATCGGGCCCGTGCTCGACCGCGACCTCGATGAACTTCTCCGCGATCTCACGCGTCGCCTGGTCCCAGGATATGCGCTGCCACTTGCCTTCGCCGCGCTTGCCGACCCGTTTCATCGGGTAGAGCACGCGCTGCTTGCCGTACATGTAGCGCGCGTGGCGCAGACCCTTGTTGCAGCCGCGCGGACCGTAGTCGGGCGTGTCGGGCGTGCCGGAGCGTTCGTACTCCGCCTGCTGTTCCTCGCGCCACACCACGCCGTTCCTGATGTAGACATTGAAGGCGCAGGTGCCGGCGCAGTTGGTGCCGTGGGTGCCGTGTGCGACCTTGTCCCAGGTCCACTTACGGCGCCAGACATCTTCGATGCGACGATAGGGGCGGGTGGCGGCGTCGGCCGCGGCCCGGCCATGCTGCAGGGCGAGCGCGGTCGCCGCGCCCGCCAGCGCCGTCCGGCCCACGAAATCGCGTCGCGTCAGTGACATGCAGACCCCCCGGATGAGGAGGCTATGACAGCCCCGCCGGGGCTTCAGCGCCGCCCCGGTGCGAGGCCGCAGTGCGGTCGTTCAGCCGATGGCGACGCCCAAAAGCCGCCCGACGCCCCAGGCGACGACGCCGGCGCCGCCGCCGATCAGCAGCATGCGCAGCGCGCCTTGCAGGGCGCCGCGGCCGGTGAACAGGCTCAGCGCCAGGCCGACGGCGGCCAGCGCCAGCGCCGTCACGCCGATCGACCAGATGAGCGGTCGGGCGAGCCCGCCGAACAGGAACGGCAACAGCGGCAGGATCGCGCCCGCCGAGAAGGCGATGAACGAGGAGGTCGCTGCGCCGACCGGTGAGCCGAGGTCGTCGGGGTTGAGCCCGAGCTCCTCGCGGGCGAGGGCGTCGAGGGCCTGCTCCGGGCGCGAGAGCAGGCTGCGCGCCATCTCCCGCGCCTGCTCGAGCGGGATGCCGCGCGCGTTGTAGATCAGGGCGAGCTCCTCGGCCTCCTCTTCGGGGTACTCCTCGAGCTCCTCTTTCTCCAGCGCGATCTGGTACTCGTACATGTCGCGCTGGGAGCGCACCGAGACATACTCGCCCGCGGCCATCGAGAGCGCGCCGGCGAGCAGGCCGGCGACGCCGGTCGTCAGCACCATGCCGGATTCGGCGCCGGCGCCCGCGACGCCCATGACGAGCGCGGCGTTGGAGACGAGACCGTCGTTGACGCCGAACACCGTGGCGCGCAGGTTGCCGCCCGAGACGCCGCGGTGGCGCTGGCCCACTTCGCTGACCGAGGTGGGCATCAGATGGCCGCCGGCGGTGGGCGGGGCCGGGGCGGTGTAGACCGATAGGCCGCGCAGCTTCATGGCGGCGAGCGCGTGGCGTGTGGCGCGCGGGCCGAAAGCGTCGACGAGACGCGCGACGATGCGCGCACGCAGCGTGGGGACGAAGCGGAAGTCGCGCTGCGGATCGCGCGCCTGCCACTGCAGGGCCTGTTCTTCGGCGGCTTGACCGAGCTTGCGGAACATCTCGCGGCGCGTGGGGTCCGTCTCGCGCGCCGCTACCCGCCCGTAGAGCCAGGCGGACTCCTTCTCATGGAACCAGCTGTCGGGGGATCCGCTCACCCTGCGCTGCGCTCAGCGCTCTCGGCCGTCGTCGTGGTCGTCCTCGCCGTCGTCCTCGTCATCCTCGTCCCAGTCGTCGTCCTCTTCTTCCTCGTCCTCTTCGTCCCACTCCTCCTCGTCGTCGTCCTCATCGTCCTCGTCGGACCAGCCCTCGGGCTCGGCGATGAGTTCCAGGTCGAGTTCATGCCACTCCTCGAGGTCGAACTTGTCGTTCTCGCCGTCGAGGTACTCGATCTCGACCAGTTCCTCGTCCTCGTCGACGGCGATCACGCGGAAGGTCTCATCCTCGTCGATGATCTCGTACCACTGACCCACGACGGGTTCGTTGTCTCGGCTCACGGCGCACACCTCGGATAGCACGGTTTTCAGCATCGGGATTTTACCGCCACTCTGGACTATAGTGCCACGGCATCCACCGCCGATCCGCATGCCCGCACGCACCGCACCGCCCGTCACGCCGCTGTCCCGCGCCCGCCGCATCGTGGTGAAGGTCGGTTCGGCGCTGCTCGTCGACGCCGCGACCGGTCGGCTCAACCGCGCGTGGCTCGAGACCTTGGTCGCCGACATCGTGCGGCTGCGCCGGCAAGGCAAGGAGGTCGTGCTGGTCTCGTCGGGTGCGATCGCGCTCGGTCGCCGCCACATCGGGCTGCCCCGCGGCCCCCTGCGCCTCGAGGAGAGCCAGGCCGCCGCGGCCGTCGGCCAGATCCGTCTGGCGCACGCCTACAAGGAACTTCTGGAAGCCGAGGGGGTGCCGGTCGCGCAGGTGCTGCTCACGCTGGAGGACAGCGAGCAGCGACGCCGCTATCTCAACGCGCGCGCCACCCTCACCACGCTGCTGGCCTGCGGTGCGGTGCCGGTGATCAACGAGAACGACACCGTGGCGACCGCCGAGATCCGCTACGGCGACAACGACCGGCTCGCGGCGCGGGTCGCGCAGATGGTCAGCGCCGACTGCGTGGTGCTGCTGTCGGACATCGATGGCCTCTACACGGCCGACCCCAACAAGGATCCGACGGCGCGCTTCATCCCCTTGGTGCGGCAGATCACGCCGGACATCGAGGCGATGGCCGGCGACTCGGCCTCCGAGGTCGGCCGCGGCGGCATGGCGACCAAGATCATCGCCGCGCGCATCGCGGTCGCAGCGGGCTGCCATTTCTGCATCGCGGCGGGTGCGCCGCGCCATCCGGTCCGCCGCATCGAGCAGGGCGGACGCTGCACCTGGTTCCGTCCCGCCGCCACGCCGGTCGCCGCCCGCAAGCAATGGATCGCGGGTACGCTGCGGCCCGCCGGCGAACTGCGCATCGACGAGGGCGCCGTGCGTGCGCTGCGCTCGGGCAAGAGCCTGCTGCCGGCCGGCGTCACCGCGACCAGCGGCCGCTTCGAGCGCGGCGACACGGTCAGCGTCTGCACCGCTGACGGGCGCGAGGTGGCGCGCGGCATCGTCGCCTACGGCGACGCCGAGGCGGCGCGCATCATCGGCCGGCGCAGCGCCGACATCGCGGCGCTGCTCGGTTACACCGGCCGCGACGAGCTCATCCACCGCGACGATCTGGTGCTGCAGTGACCCGCACGCCGATACCTTCCGGGACCGCCGATATCGAGGCGCTGATGCGCGGTCTCGGTGAGGCGGCGCTCGCGGCGCAGCCCGTCCTCGCGCGGGCGCCGCGGGCGCAGAAGGATGCTGCCTTGCGCGCCGCTGCGGATGCGCTGCGCGGTCGCCGTGCGGCGCTGCTCGAGGCCAACGCCGCCGACATGGCTGCGGCGCGGGCCAAAGGTCTCAAGGGAGCGATGCTCGACCGTCTGCAGCTCGACGATGCGCGCCTCGAGTCGATGGCGCGCGGCCTCGAGGACATCGCCGCGCTCGAGGATCCCGTCGGTCGCGTGCTCGCCGAGTGGACGCGCCCCAACGGTCTGCGCATCGCGCGTGTCGCGGTGCCGCTCGGTGTGGTGGGCATCATCTACGAGAGCCGCCCGAATGTGACCGCCGATGCGGGCGCGCTGTGCCTGAAGTCGGGCAACGCGGTGATCCTGCGCGGCGGGTCGGAGAGCGCGCATTCCAGCTCGGTCATCCACGCCTGTCTGCAGGAGGGGCTGCGCACCGCGGGGCTCCCCGAGGCCTGCATCCAGCTCGTGCCGGTCACCGACCGGGCGGCCGTGGGCGTGATGTTGGCCGGCATGGCGGACCAGCTCGATGTGGTCGTGCCGCGCGGCGGCAAGGGCCTGGTGAAGCGCGTGCAGGAAGAGGCGCGGGTGCCGGTCATCGGCCACCTCGACGGCAACTGCCATGTCTATGTGGATGCCGCTGCCGACCTTCGCATGGCCACGACCATCGCGCTCAACGCCAAGCTGCGGCGCACCGGCGTCTGCGGCGCGGCCGAGACCTTGCTGGTCGACCGCGCCTGCGCCGCGACGCATCTGGCGCCGCTCGTCAAGGCACTGCTCGATGCCGGTTGCGAGGTGCGCGGCGACGCGGCCGCGCAGCGCGCCGACGCCCGCGTCATCGTCGCCACCGAAGACGACTGGTTCACCGAGTACCTCGACGCCGTGATCGCGGTGCGCGTGGTGGACGGCGTGCAGGGCGCCATCGACCACATCGCCAAGTACGGTTCGGCGCACACCGAGTCCATCGTCACCGAAGACGCGGCGGCCGCGCAGCGCTTCCTCGGGGAGGTCGACAGCGCGATCGTGCTGCACAACGCCTCGACGCAGTTCGCCGACGGCGGCGAGTTCGGCATGGGCGCGGAGATCGGCATCTCCACCGACCGCTTCCATGCGCGCGGTCCGGTCGGCGTCGAACAGCTGACGAGCTACAAGTACGTGGTGCGCGGAGCGGGCCAGGTCAGACCCTAGACCGCCCGGCCGTCGGTCAGGCCCGCGCGGCGAGCCCCTGCGCGCCGCCGCGCAACGACCAGGCTTCGTCGATGCCGCGCTCGCGCAGCGCCTCGCAGGTGCTGCGGCTGCGTTGGCCGCGCGCGCACACCAGCAGATACCGCCCATCGGCGGGCAGGTTGCTGCCCGTCAGCAGTTCCGCCATGGGGATCCGACGCGCGTACGCCGGTAGCGGGTCGGCCGCGCTCTCGGCAGGGTCGCGGATGTCGATGACGGCGTAGCCTGCCGCGACCGCCTGCGCGAGATCGTCGAAGTCGAGCTCCAGCGACGCCTTCGGACGCTGGCGGGTGGCGGCGAGCGCGCTGCTCGAGCGTGCGCAGCCGCGTCCTTGGCACTCTGCGGCGCGCTTGGCGGCGAGGCGCGAGATGCCGAGATCGCTGAGACCCACCAACAGCAGTTCGTCGCCGAGACGCTCCGGCAGGTCGAGCAGGATCTTCATGGCCTCGAGCGCCTGCAGGCTGCCGAGCACGCCGGGCACCGGGCCGAGCACGCCGGCTTCCGCACAGTTGCCGACCACGCCGTCGCGTGTCGCCTCCGGCCAGAGGCAGCGCAGGCAGGCGCCGCCACGCGCCGGATCGACCGACTGCAGCTGGCCCTCGAACTGGTGGACGCTCGCGAACAGCACGCGGGTGCCGAGTTCGTGCGCGAGGTCGTTGAGCAGGAACTTGGTGGCGAAGTTGTCGCTGCAATCGACCACGAGGTCGTGGCCGGCGAGCAGCCGCGCGCCGTTCGCCGCGTCGAGGCGCTCGGTATGCGTCGTCACCTGCACCTCGGGGTTCAGCGCGGTGATGCGGGCCGCGGCGAGCGCGGCCTTCGGCTGGCCGCAGTCGGCGAGCGCGTACCAGGTCTGGCGGTGCAGGTTCGACGCTTCGAGCCGGTCGCCGTCGATCACGGTGAGGTGACCGACGCCCGCACCGGCGAGGTACTGCAGCACCGGCACGCCGAGGCCGCCGGCGCCCACCACCGCGACGCGGCTCGCGCGCAGGCGTGCCTGTCCCGCGGCGCCCACTTCGCGCAGCGCGGTCTGCCGCGAGTAGTCGGACGCGACGGGCGCATGGCTGGGGTGCGGTTGATGCTGCGCATGGTCGTGATGCGCATGGTCGTGGTGCGCATGGTCGTGATGATCATGACCCTGCGCGTGGTCGTGATGCGTGTGCTGGGGCGCGGTGGCGCAGCGCTCGCAGTTCACCCAACCCGAGTCGCCGTCGACATAGTGCTCCTTCTTCCAGATCGGGACGCGGTGCTTCACCTCGTCGATGATGTAGCGGCACGCCCGGAAGGCCTCATCACGGTGCGGCGCGGAAACGCCCACCCACACCGCGATCTCGCCGAGCGGCAGGTCGCCGATGCGGTGCACGCAGCGCGCGTTGCGCACGCCGAAACGCGCGCAGGCCTCGGCGACGATGCGCTCACCCTCGCGTACGGCGAGCTCCTCGAAGGCCTCGTACTCGAGGCGGTGTACGGCGCGGCCCTCGTTGAGGTCGCGCACCCAACCCTCGAAGGACGCGTAACCGCCGCAGGACGGGTCGACGAGAGCGCGTGCGAGCGCGGTCGGGTCGATGGTCGCGTGGCTGAACTCGAAACGGCTCATGGGTCGCGGTCTCAGCCGCCCGCCACCGGCGGGATGAAGACGACGCTGTCGCCCGCCACCAACGGCTGCTCCCAATCGCCGAACTCGCCGTTGACGGCGACTTTCAGCATCTCGGTCGGCAGCGTGAAGCCGTGGCGCGCGCGGAGCTCCGCGTAGAGCTCGCGCGGGTTGCGGGCGGCGCTGGTCAGCGTCTCGCGCGACGCGCCCGCCTGTTCGCGCAGCAGCGCGAAGTATCGGACCTCGAGCGGACGCGGGACGAGCGCTTGCGGGGCGATGGACTGCATGGTCGTCCAATATTCGTCGGCGGAGTTCACATTGTCGAGGGCGTCGGCGCGTGGAAGGTCGATGATCCTCACATCGTGCGTGAGGAGGAACTTCCTCGGGCAGGACCGGCCCTCGGCGATATAGCGGGCGAAGTGCGGGCCTGCGGCCGGTTCGTAGACCGCGCACAGCGGCTCCGGCAGACCGTCGTGCGCCGAACGGAAAGCGGTGGCGAGCTTGGCGGGGTCGCGTGCGACGAGCAGCGCATCGAGCGTGCCCGCGTCGAGGAACGGCAGGTCGCAGGCGAGCACCAGCCAGGCCGCCTGCGGATGCGCGCGTTGCGCCGCCACGATCCCGGCGGCCGGCCCCGCACCCTCGGGGCCGTCGACGATCTGCGGATGCCGCGCCCGCAGAGGGTCGCCCACCTGATCCGGTCGTACCGACACGAAGCAGCTCGTCACCCGCGGGGCGAGCAGCGCCCACGCGGTCTCGAGCTGGCTGCTGCCGTGGTAAGCGAGGGTGGCCTTGTCGCGCCCCATGCGCGTGCTGCGCCCGCCGGCGAGCACGAGTCCGTGCAACGCTGCGCTCATCGGGCGCGCTTCGCCGGGCTGCGGGCGACGGTCTTGTGGACGACGGTCTTGCGGACGAAATCGCGCTTGCCGCCGCGCTTGGCGACGAGCCGCACCGGGCCGATGCGGATGTCGTGCGATAGACCCTTGCACATATCGTAGACCACGAGCGCGGCGACCGTGGCGCCGGTCAACGCCTCCATCTCGACGCCGGTGCGGTGCGTGGTGCGCACCGTGCAGCGGATGATGATGAGGCCGCGGCGCGGCGTCTCGATGTCGACATCGCAGTGCTCGATGGGCAGGGGATGGCAGAAAGGGATGAGCTCGTGCGTGCGCTTGACCGCCTGCACCGCGGCGATGATGGCGGTGTCGAACACCGGTCCCTTGCGCGTGCGGTGACCGCTCGCGGCGAGCGCGCGGGCGACCTCGGCGGGCAGCGTGACGCGCGCCTCGGCGACGGCCTCGCGTGCGGTGACGGCTTTGTCGCCGATGTCGACCATCGCGGGGCGGTTGCGGGCGTCGAGGTGGGTGAGGCGGGCGCGGCGTGGCATGTCAGCCTCCGATGTGGAACATCTCCACCTTGGCTGCGCCCTGGGCCGCAGTCTCGGCGGCGCGCAGTTCCGCGCGCTGTTCGCTGTAACGGTCGTCGCGACGCTGCCAGACATCCTGCAGCAGCGCGAGCAGCGTCGGATCGTCGGCGCCGCCGCGCAGCGGCGCGCGCAGGTCGACGCCCTTCGTGGCGAAGAGACAGGTGTAGAGCTTGCCGTCGGAGGAGAGCCGTGCGCGCGAGCAGGCGCCGCAGAAGGGCTGGCTCACCGACGAGATGAAGCCGACCTCTCCGCCGCCATCCGCGAAGACCTGACGCTCGGCCACCTCACCGGGGTAGGCGCGATCCACGGGCGCGAGCGGCCAGCGCGCACCGATGCGCGCGGCGAGCTCGGCCGAGGGCACGACGGACCCGGGCCGCCAATCGTTGCGGTTGCCGACATCCATGTATTCGATGAAGCGCACCGTGACCCCCGTGCCGCGGAACCGCTCGAGGAGCCCGAACACCGTGTGGTCGTTGACGCCGCGCTGCACGACGGCGTTGACCTTGATGGGCGCGAGTCCGGCGCGCTGCGCCGCCTCGATGCCCTCGAGCACCTGCTCGACGCCGCCGAAGCCGCCGCTCAGGCGCGCGAACACCTCGGGGTCGAGGCTGTCGAGGCTGACCGTGATGCGTCGCAGGCCTGCGGCCTTGAGTTCGGTCGCATGCTTGGCGAGCAGCACGCCGTTGGTGGTGAGCGCGATGTCCTCGATGCCGGGGATGGCCGACAGGTCACCGATGAGGTCGGCGAGGTTGGGGCGCAGCAGCGGTTCGCCGCCCGTCAGGCGGAGCTTGCGTACACCGAGCCGCGCCGCGAGCCGCGTGAGCCGCACGATCTCCGCGAAATCGAGCCGCTCACCGGAGGTGAGGAAGCGGTAGCCGTCGTGGAAGGTGTGCTGCGGCATGCAGTACGGACAGCGGAAATTGCAGCGGTCCATCACCGAGATGCGCAGGTCGTGGAGCGGACGGCCGAGCGCATCCTGGGTCGCGGGGGCGCGACGCAGCGGGACGAGGCGATGTTCCGTGCCGCTCACCACGGGTACAACCGGGCGACGAAGCCTTTGGGGAAATCATTGGGCCCGGGCGGCAGCTCGACGACGCCGTCGGTGCCGGTGAGCGCCGCGTAGTCTCCCGAGCCGTTCGTCGGGCTGGGGTCGGCCCAGGGGCGACCCCACTCGTCGATGCTGACGCGTACCGGCAGGAACGCGGCGAGCGGGACTTTCGAGGGGTAGGCGGCGCCGAGCGCGATCTTGTGCGCCGGTCGCGGCGTCTCGCCCATCGCGGCATAGAGCGCCGGGAAGACATAGCGTGCGAGACAGACCAGCGTCGAGACCGGGTTGCCGGGCAGCGCGAACACCGCGGTGCCGGAGGGCGCGATGCCGAACCACAACGGCTTGCCGGGTCGCTGCGCGACCTTGTGGAACACTTCACGCACGCCGAGCGCGGCGAGCGCTTCCGGTACGAGATCGAGCGCGCCCATCGATACGCCGCCCGACAGGATGAGCACCTCGTGGGTGTCGATCTGCATGCGCAGCCGACGGGTGAGCGTATCGAGGTCGTCCGGCAGATGATGTTCCGCGACCCGGTCGAAGCCACGCCGCCGCAGCGCGGCGACGATGCCGTAGGCGTTGGAGCGGCGGACCTGATGTGCGGCGATCGGATCGCCCGGCTCGACGAGCTCGTTGCCGGTCGAGACCACGCTGATGGTGGGCTGGGCGCTGACACGGATGCGCGGCATGCCGGCGCCCGCCGCCACCGCGATCTCGGGCGCACCGAGCCGCGCGCCGGCGGACAGCAGCAGCGCGCCCTGGCGTACATCGCTGCCGCGCGGATGGATGTTCCAACCGGGCGCGAGCTTGCCCGGGTCCGGAAACCGCACGCTGTCATCCTTGCGCTCCGCGCGCTCGACCGGGATCACCGCATCGCAGCCGGCCGGCAGCACGGCGCCGGTCATGATCTCGATGGCATGACCAGGGGAGGTGAGGGTGAGCGGTGGATCGCCGGCGGCCTGCATGGCTTGGACGATGAGGGATCGCGGTTTGGCGAGCCCGGCGGTCGCGACGGCGTAGCCGTCCATCGCCACGCGGTCGAAGGGCGGCTGATCGCGTTCGGCGTAGATGTTCTCGCGCAGCACCGCACCCGCGCACTGCACGAGCGGCAGGGATTCGATCGGCAAGCAGGTGACATGCTGCGCGATGAGGGCGTCGGCTTCGGCCGGGGCGATCATGCGCGGAGTGTATCGCGGCGCGTGCTCTGCGACCGCGTGCGTTGACCTGCGGCGACACGGCCCGTCGGACGGGCCGGCCGCGCGCCGGTCGAAGACATCACTTCTTGGCGTTCTTTTCCCGCCAGACGCGGATCTGGGTGTTCAGCTGGTCGGCCACCGCCTGTGCTTCGTCGACCGCTGCGTTCATCTTCTGATCGCGGATCTTCTCGAGCTCGGCGCGGGCCTCCGGCTTCATGTCCGGCTGGGCGCCCACGGTCTCGTTGAACTGCGTCTCGAGGCAGGCCTGATAGCCGGTGATGGCCGCGTCGAAGGCCTTGACCTCCTTCTGGCCGGCGAGCATCTGCTCCAGCGTGGAGGTGCTGCCGTCCGGGATCTTCTCCGGAGCCTTGGGATAGGTGCACGCGGCCTGCGCCTGACCGGCGATGAGGGCGGCGGCAAGCGTCAGCGAGTACAGCGTCTTCATGTCGTGGACACTCCGGAGGAGGTAGATCGGGCAGGTATGGTAAGGCGCACGCGAGGGCGGCGGCAACGCCCCGCCGCCCCTCGGTCCGCTTGTTACACTGTCGGGGCTGCGCCCGTAGCTCAGTTGGATAGAGCATCAGGCTTCGAACCTGAGGGTCGGGAGTTCGAATCTCTCCGGGCGCGCCAGTCCATCGGCTGTCACCGGAGCCGCATGCCCCGCTTGCTCGAACCCGTCGCGTTAGGTGGCCTGCGGCTGCGCAACCGGATCGCGCACGCGGCGGTCACCACGCGCTACGCCGAGGCGGGGCGCGTGACGCCGCGGCTCATCGCTTACCACGCGGCGCGGGCACGGGGCGGGGCGGCGCTGCTCGTCACCGAGCCGATGAACCTGCTGCCCTCGCAGGGCGCGCCGCACAAGGTGCGTGCGCACGACCCCGCCAACTTCACCGGTCTCGAGGTCTGGGCGACCGCGGTGCGTGCGGAGGGGTCGCAGCTCGTCGCGCAGCTGCAGGACCCGGGGCGCGGTCGTCTTCTGATCGGCACCGAAGTCGAGGCGATCGCGCCGTCGGCCATCGCCGATGATCTGAGCGGCGTACTGCCGCGAGCCCTGACGACGGACGAGGTGGCGGATCTGGTGCAGGGCTTCGCGGCCGCGGCGCGCCGTCTGCGCGACCTCGGCTTTGCGGGGGTCGAAGTCTCGGCGGGCCATGGTCATCTGATCCACCAGTTCCTCGCGCTGCGATCGAACCGACGCAGCGACCGCTACGGCGGAGACATCGAAGGCCGTGCGCGGTTCCTCACCGAGCTCTGTCTCGCGTTGCGTGCGGCTTGCGGCGAGGGTTTCCTGATCGGCGTGAAGCTGCCCGGCGAAGACGCGATGCCGGACGGCATCGACCTCGACACCGCGGCGGCCATCACGCGCTGCGTGCATGCAACGGGTGTCGCGGACTATCTGACCTGGTGCTGGGGTGGCCACTCGCGGTCCCTGCATCTGCACTTGCCCGCCGTGGAGGTCGCTGATGTCGACGGGTCCGCCGTCCTGGGGCATGCACCCTATGCGGCGAAGATCGCGGCGTTGGCCAAGCACGCCCCGGGCATCAAGGTCGCGGCGCTCGGTCTCATCCGTACGCCCGCCGAAGCCGAGCGTGTGCTGCAGCAGGGCCTCGCCGATTTCGTGCAGATCGGTCGCCCGTTCATCGCCGATGCGGATTGGGGGCGGCATGCGGAGCGCGAGCTGGCCGGAGCGAGCGGGGCGGGTGTGTCCAGCGGCCAAGTCGCGCGTCGGCCCTGCATCGCCTGCAACCGCTGTTGGGGACGTATCTCGCGCGGCGAGCCGTTGGGGTGCACGGTCAACCCCGCGCTCGCGGAAGGGCGCGAGGCGGGCCGGGTGATCGCGGCAGCCTCCCGGCCGTCGGCATCGATCAAGCGGCGCGTGGTAGTGGCGGGCGCGGGCCCGGCGGGAGTCGCCGCGGCGTGTGCGGCGGCCGAGCACGGCGCGTCGGTGACCCTGTTCGGAGCGGGCGAGCGGCCGCTGCGTCGGCTGCGCGAGGCGGCGGCGTTGCTGGGCGCCGCTGCGCTGACCGACCTCGCCGACCATCTCGAGGCCCGTGCCGCGCGCGCCGGCGTCGCTTATCGCGGCGGTGTGACGGCGGTTGCGGCGGACATCCTCGCCCTGCAGCCGGACGAGGTGGTGCTGGCCTGCGGTGCCGAGCCCGGGTGGCGCGAGCGCTGGCGCGGAGAGCTGCGCGGACGCCTGCGGTCGCCGCTTGATGGCGTCGACGCTGCGCTGACCATCATCGATGAGACGGGCACCGCGGCTGCGCCGATGCTCGCCGTCCACGCGGCTGCGCTCGGTCATCGAGTCGTACTCGTCACCACCGCGGCCGGTCTCGCCGACGGCGAGCCGCTGGTCGAGCGGCAGCGCTGGGCCGAGCGCTGTGCCGCCGCCGGCGTCGAGATGCGCAGCGCGGCGTCTCCGGTGATGCAGGCGGCGGCGACGCCGTCGTCGGTGTGGGTGGTCGCCGAGGCGCGCCCGAACGCGGGGCCGGACCCGGGTCCCGCAGGCTGGCCGACCGGTCTGCCGCTGCGCCGGGTGGGTGATTGCCACGGGCCGGGCACGCTGGCCGATGCGCTGGCGGCCGGCGAGGCCTGCGGCGTACCCTTGCCGAAGCCGTCCCGCTGACGGCGTCCGCGTCACGGTGATGGCATGAAGGGTCTCGGTGTCCTCTGGCTCGTGGTGTTCATCAGCCTCGCCGGCTTCGGCATCACCACCATCCCGTTCCCGCTCGTCGCCGAGCAGATGGGTGCGTCGGATTTCTGGAAGACCTTCGGCGGTTCAGGGGTTTTCTCGCTGTTCCAGCTGCTGGCGACGCCGCTGTGGGGGCGCTGCAGCGATGCCTACGGTCGCAAGCCCATCCTGGTGCTGAGCCTCGTCGGTACGGTGCTCGCGTTCGTCTGGCTCGCCTACGCAGATTCTTTGACATCGTTGCTGCTGGCGCGCGCCTTCGGCGGCATCATGTCGGGCAACCTCGCTGCGGCCTTCGCCTATGCGACGGATGTGACGGACGAGCGGAACCGCGCCAAGGGCCTCGGCATCGTCGCTTCGGCGTTCGGCGTCGGGTTCGCGCTGGGGCCGCCGATCGGCGGCTTCCTCGGCACCGTCGACGGCGTCCCGAGCATGCACTGGCCGGCGTTGGCCTCGGCTGCGCTGGCGGCGGTCGCGTTGGTCGGCTGCGCGCTGTTCCTGCCCGAGAGCCTGCCCGTGGAGTCGCGCAAGCCCTTCGGTGCGCGCAGGCCCGTCGCCGGCACCGCGACCGAGACCGCGCCTCCGGCACGCCCGTCGCGTTCGCCGCTCGCGACGCTGCGATCGAGCCCGGTGCTCATCGGTCTCATCGCCTCGAGCGTGATGGTCGCGGTCGCGGCCGGTGCGATGCAGTCGGTGTACCAGTTCTGGGGGCGCGACCTGTTCCAGTTCACGCTGCGCGATGTCGGCCTGCAGTTCATGGTCTTCGCCCTGCTCTCCGCGGTCGGGCAGGCCGGTCTCACCGGGCCGCTGACGCGGCGCTTCGGCGAGCGGCATCTGGCGATCGCCTCGATCATCGGCATCACGGTCGGATTGCTGCTGTTCGCGACCGCCGTCTCGCCTGCCATGGCCTGGGTCGCGATCTGCATCTTCGGTTTCTCCAACGGGATGTTCCTGCCGGCGGTGAGCAGTCTGGTCTCGTTCGAGGCGGCCGCCGACGAGCGCGGCGCCGTGATGGGCCTCTACAACGCATCGAGCAGCGCCGGCCGCATCATCGGTCCTGCGCTGTCGGGTCCGGTCTATTTCAAGTTCGGTCCCGCCGCACCTTTCGTGCTGTCGGCGGTGCTCACGGTGGGCGGCGCGCTGCTGATGGCGCGCCGCGCGAGGAGGTGATCCATGTCGATGCTGCTGCTCGGTCTCGTGCTTTTCCTCGGTGTCCACTCGGTGTCCATCGTCGCGCCCGCCTGGCGCGACGCGATGGCGGCGCGGCTCGGCGTCGGCGCCTGGAAGGGCATCTATTCTTTGATTTCGCTCCTCGGCTTCCTGCTGCTGCTCAAGGGCTATGCGCTCGCCCGGCTCGAGCCGTCGTTGGTCTGGGTGCCGCCCGTGGGGCTGCGGCATGTCGCGGCGTTGTTGATGCTGCCGGTGTTCCCGCTGCTCTTCGCCGCCTACCTGCCGGGCCGCATCCGCAACGCAGCCAAGCACCCGATGCTCGCCGCGGTGAAGTTCTGGGCGCTCGCCCACCTCCTCGCCAACGGCATGTTGGCCGACATCGTGCTGTTCGGATCGTTGCTGGTCTGGGCGGTGCTCGACCGCATCTCGCTCAAGCGCCGCGCCCTGCGAGCGACGCCCGCAGCGCCCGCCAAGCCGTTCAACGATGTGCTGGCGGTCGTGCTCGGACTCGTCGTCTACGCCATCTTCGTGATGGGCGCGCACCGGGCGCTGTTCGGCGTCGCGCCCTTCGGCTGATCCCGTCCCTGACATCCCATCCCTTCGCCCGGAGTATCCCCGATGACCACCGTCCATGATTTCAAGGCCAGCGCGCTGGATGGCACCGAGCGCTCGCTCGCCGACTGGCACGGCAAGGTGCTGCTGATCGTCAATGTGGCGAGCCGCTGCGGCCTGACGCCGCAGTACACGGGGCTCGAGGCGCTGCAGCGCAAGTACACCGCGCGCGGCTTCGAGGTGCTCGGCTTCCCCTGCAACCAGTTCGGCGCGCAGGAGCCGGGCAGCGCCGAGGAGATCCGCGACTTCTGCAGCACACGCTATGACGTGACCTTCCCGATGTTCGCCAAGGTCGATGTCAACGGCGGTGATGCGCATCCGCTGTGGCGGCACCTCAAGGAGCAGAAGCCGGGGCTGCTCGGGATCGAGGCCATCAAGTGGAACTTCACGAAGTTCCTCGTCGACCGCGAGGGACGCGTCATCAAGCGCTACGCGCCCACGGATGAGCCGTCGACGATCGAGCGCGACATCGAGGCGGCGCTGTGAGCAGGGGTGCGATCGCCTCGGTTTCGCTGGCCGCGCTCGCCGCTCTGCTTGCGGGCTGCTCCGCGCCGGGCGCGCGGTCATCGGTCGGCACAGCGCCCGCGTCGTCGCCCGTCGCCCCGGCGCCCGTCATCGAAGCGAAGCCGGCACGCGATTGGCGCGCGGGCGGCATGGTCGCCGCCGCCAACCCGCTCGCCGTGGAGGCGGGTCTCGAGGTGCTGCGCGCGGGTGGCTCCGCGGTCGATGCCGCGGTCGCGGTGCAAGCGGTGCTCGGGCTCGTCGAACCGCAGTCCTCGGGCATCGGCGGCGGCGCCTTCCTCGTGCATTACGACGCTGCGACAGGCGATGTGATCACCTTCGACGGCCGTGAGGTCGCGCCGCAGGGCGCGACGCCCGACATGTTCCTGGACGCGGCGGGCAAGCCGCTGACCTTTCCGGTGGCCGTGCGGTCAGGCCGTGCGGTCGGCGTGCCCGGGGTCATCGCGATGCTCGGCGAGGCGCATCGCGAGTTCGGTCGGCTGCCGTGGTCGCGGCCCTGGCAGCCGGCCATCCGGCTCGCCGAGCGAGGCTTCCCCGTTTCGCCGCGCCTCAGTGAATTGATCGGCTCGGCGTTGTCCCGTGACGCCCTGCTGCCGGCGGGCCGCGATTACCTCACGCGGACGGGGACGGGCGCGGGTGCGCGCGATGGCCGCGAGCCCCTGCCGGTCGGCGCGATCCTCCGCAACCCCGCCTACGCGGACACGCTGCGTCGCGTGGCCAAGGGCGGTGCGCGGGCCTTCTACGAAGGCCCGATCGCGGAGGCCATCGTCGCCGGAGCCGCAGCCGCGCCCCTGCCCGGCACGCTCACGCTCGCGGACCTCACGGCCTACCGCCCGCAGCGGTTGGAGCCGGTCTGCGGCGGTTACCGCGTGTATCTCGTCTGCGGCATGCGGCCGCCGTCATCCGGCGGCATCGCCGTGCTGTCGGCGCTCGGCACGCTCGAGAACTTCGACATGGCGGCGATGGGACCGGGCACGGTCGCCGGCTGGCACCACTTCATCGAGGCGCAGCGCCTGACCTACGCCGACCGCGACCGTTATGTCGCCGACGATCGGCTGGTGGCGGTACCGCTCGCGGGGCTCATCGACAAAGATTACCTGCGTTCGCGCGCCGCGCTCGTGCGCGCGGACCGCGCCATGGCGACGGTGGAGGCGGGGCGGCCGCCCGGCGCGCCGGTGCGCGGCCGTGACGCCACCGCCGAGGTGCCGGGCACGAGCCACTTCGTGGTGGTCGACCGTCGCGGGAATGTGGTGTCGATGACGACGACGGTGGAGTCGCTGTTCGGTTCGCAGCGCTTCGTCGCCGGGTTCTTCCTCAACAACCAGCTCACCGATTTCAGCTTCCGGCCGGTGGACGACCGCGGCGAGGCGATCGCCAACGCCGTCGCGCCTGGCAAGAAGCCGCGCAGCTCCATGTCGCCGACCATCGTGTTCCGCGACGGCAGGTTCGAGGTGGCGGTCGGCTCGCCGGGCGGCAACGCCATCATCGCCTATGTCACCAAGACCTTGGTCGGGATGCTCGACTGGGGGCTCACGCCGCAGCAGGCGGTCGACCTGCCGAACGTCATCGCTCGTGGCCCCGTGGTGGTCGAGACGGCGCGCATCGATGGCGCCATCGTCGACGCGTTGAAGGGCATGGGCCATGTGTTCCGCGACGGCCGCGGCGAGGGGTCCGGGCTGCACGCGGTGCGCGTGACGAAGGACGGGCGGCTCGAGGGCGCTGCCGATCCGCGTCGCGAGGGGCGGGCGATCGCGCTGCCCTGAGCGCGGACGCGTAGCGCCCGATCAGCCCGCGGCGAAGTCGGCGTCGCTCAGCACCTTGCGCTTGCGGAACAGCGACCCCGCGAATCGTCGGAAGGCCTTGCCGTTGGTGAGCCAGGCGACGCGGTCGCCGGCCTTGTGCGGCCGCAGCACCTGGTCGGCGAGCCAGGGCGTCACCGTCTCGACGCGGTCGGCGAGGATGTCGTAGATGCGGCGCGTGCGCGCGATCTCCGGCCCGCTCGCGCTGCCCATGTCGCGTTTGACGAGATCGGTGACCACGATCCCCGGACTCAGCCAGCAGACCTTCACCGTCTCGCCGCGGGTCTCGGCGAGCAGCGCCTTGTTGAAGTAGGTCAGCGCGAACTTGCTCGCGCCGTAGAGGCTCATCCCCGGCGATGTCATGCCGTTCGAGCCGAAGCCTTCCATGTTCCAGATCGTGCCGCCATCGGTCTGCTTGCGCATGCCGACGAGCGCCACTTGCGTGCCGAGCATCATCCCCAACAGGTTGGTGTCGGCGACGACATCGATGTCGGCCGCGTGCAGTTCACCGATCTGTCGGCGCGGGTGGGAGAGCCCGGCGTTGTTGATCCAGACATCGACGCGTCCGAAGGCGCCGGCCGCGGTATCCCACAGGCGTTGTACGGCGGCGGCATCGGCCACATCGCAGGGTGCGCCGACCACGCGCGCACCACCCACGGCGAGCGGTGTGAGCGCAGCGACGGCCTCGTCGACCGCGACCTGCGTTCGGCCGCTGACCGTGACGAGATGCCCGCGCTTCAGGAACTCGGCGGCGAGGCCGCGTCCGATGCCGCGCGTGCTGCCGGTGATGACGATGCTCTGTGTTGCCATGTACGCCCCCCGCGATCCGACGGCCATCGTAGGCCATGGCCCGGCAAGCATGGGCAGCGCGGTCGGTCCGCCCGTCCGATGAGCGGTCAGTGGCGGAGGACGGCCCCGGCGGCTAGGCTGCGGTCTGCGGCTTCATCTCCGAGCCGTCGTCCGAGAGGGTCCAGGCATGAAGGTCCGCGCAGCAGTGGCTTACCAGGCGAAGGCGCCGCTCGTCATCGAAGAGATCGAGCTTGAGGGTCCCAAGGAAGGCGAGGTGCTGGTCGAGGTCAAGGCGACCGGCATCTGCCACACCGACGAGTACACGCTGTCGGGCGCCGACCCGGAAGGGCAGTTCCCGGTGGTGCTGGGGCACGAGGGCGCGGGCGTCGTCGTCGATGTCGGCAAGGGCGTGACCTCGCTGCGCAAGGGCGACCATGTGATCCCGCTCTATACGCCCGAGTGCCGGCAGTGCAAGACCTGCCTCAGCCGCAAGTCCAATCTTTGTACCGCGATCCGCGCCACCCAGGGCAAGGGCGTGATGCCGGACGGCAGCAGCCGCTTCTCCTGCACCAGCGGGCCGGTGCTGCATTACATGGGCTGTTCCACGTTCGCGAACTTCACCGTGCTGCCCGAGATCGCGCTTGCCAAGATCCGCCCTGACGCGCCCTTCGAGAAGGTCTGCTACATCGGCTGCGGCGTCACCACCGGCATCGGTGCCGTCATCAACACGGCGAAGGTGGAGCCCGGCGCGAACGTCGTCGTGTTCGGGCTCGGCGGCATCGGCCTCAACGTCATCCAGGGTGCGCGCCTTGCGGGCGCCGACATGATCGTCGGCGTCGACATCAACCCGGCGCGTGAGGCCATCGCCCGCAGGTTCGGCATGACCCATTTCGTCGATGCGCGCTCGCTCAAGGACGATGTGGTCCCCCACATCGTCGAACTCACCAAGGGCGGCGCCGACTATTCGTTCGAGTGCGTCGGCGACACCAAGCTCATGCGGCAGGCTCTCGAGTGCTGCCACCGCGGTTGGGGCGTGTCGGTGATCATCGGCGTGGCGGGCGCCGGCCAGGAGATCTCGACGCGTCCGTTCCAGCTCGTGACGGGGCGTACCTGGAAGGGCACCGCGTTCGGTGGCGCGCGCGGCCGCACCGATGTGCCGCGCATCGTCGACTGGTACATGGACGGCAAGATCGACATCGACAGCCTCATCACCCATGTCATGCCGCACCACAGGATCAACGAAGGCTTCGAACTGATGCGGCGCGGCGAGTCGATCCGCACCGTGCTCACCTACTGAGTCGGGCGGAGCGATCGATGATCGACGCCCTCGAGACGCTCTCTGAACATGCCTGCTTCGGCGGCATGCAGGGCTTCTACCGCCACGCCTCGACGGCGTGCGCGGGCCCCATGAGGTTCGGCGTGTTCGTCCCGGACGGTGCCCGTGAGCGACGCTTGCCGACGCTCTTCTGGCTCGCGGGCCTCACCTGCACCGAAGAGACCTTCGCCATCAAGGCGGGTGCGCAGCGCGTCGCGGCGGAACTCGGCATCGTGCTCGTGATGCCGGACACGAGCCCGCGAGAGCCGCAACTGCCGGGCGACCGCGAGTCCTGGGACTTCGGTCAGGGCGCGGGGTTCTATGTCGATGCGACGCAGACCCCTTGGAACGCGCACTACCGCATGTCCACCTATGTCACCGAGGAACTGCCGGCCTTGATCGAGGCGCGGTTCCCGTCGGATCCCGCGCGACGCGGCGTCTTCGGTCACTCGATGGGCGGTCACGGCGCACTGGTGTCGGCGCTGCGTCGGCCGGATGTCTTCCGCAGCTGCTCGGCGTTCGCACCGATCGCCGCGGCGAGCGATTGCCCGTGGGGCCACAAGGCGCTCGGTAGCTACCTCGGCGCCGACCGGGCGGCGTGGTCGGGATGGGACGCCGCTGCGCTCATGCGCAAGCGGCCGTTCCCGGAGGAGATCCTCGTCGACCAAGGCCTCGCCGACCGCTTCCTCGACGAGCAGCTGAAGCCTGAGCGGCTCGAGGAGGCCGCTGTCGTGTCCGGCCAGCGCCTCACGCTGCGCCGTCATCCCGGATACGACCACGGTTATTTCTTCATCCAGTCCTTCATCGCCGATCACCTCCTGCATCACGCGCGGCTGCTCGGCTGACCGGCCGCAGACGAGGCCGTTGTCCAAACCGCGGTCAGTCGCGGTCCATCGTCACGGGTATGCTTGGTGGGCACGCGCCGAGAGAGAGCGCGCGCGACCGGGGGGTCGTCTTGGGCAGCAAGGTCGTCGTCATCACGGGCAGCACGCAGGGGCTCGGCTTCGGCTACGCGCAGGCCTTCCTGCAGCGCGGCCACCATGTCGTCGTCAGCGGCCGCACGCAGTCCGGTGTGGATGCCGCGATAGACCGGCTGGAGGCGGACGTGGTGGTGGGTGCAGGTGCCGCCATCGGTCAGGCCTGCGAGGTGTCCGACCTCGCGCAGGTGCAGGCGCTGTGGGGCTTCGCCGTACGCAGCTTCGGTCCGGTCGACATCTGGCTGCACAACGCCGGTTACGCGCGCACCGGCGTCAGCTTCGCGGCGACCACGCCCGAGGAGATCGCCGCGATGGTGCGGTCCAATGTGATCGGCTCGATGAACTCGGCGCAGGTCGCGGTGGCGGGCATGTCGGCGCAGCCGCAGGGCGGCAAGCTGTTCCTCACGCTGGGCGGCGGCGGCGCGACCGGCCGCGTCGTCCCGGGCATGGCGGTCTACTCGACGACCAAACGCGCGGTGAAGTACTTCGCCGACTCGCTCGTCAAGGAGCGCCGCAAGGCGAAGGACGATCGCGTGCTCGTCGGCACCATCAGTCCGGGCGTCAACATCACCGAAGGTCTGCTGCGTGAGATGCGCGCGCTGCCCGACGCCGAGCGCGCGAAGGCGCTGCGGCAGCTGGAGTTCATCGGCGAGCATGTCTCGACCACCACGCCATGGATCGTCGAGCGCATCCTCGCCGCGACCCGGCAGGGTGAGGACATCACCTGGCTCACCAACGGCAAGCTGCTCGGGCGCGGGCTCGGCATGATGCTGGGCCGCAAGCGCGACATGCTGTCGCGGTACCGGATCGCGGAGGACACAAGCGCATGACCACCCTTCTCTCATCGGTCCCGTCGAGCGTGTCGGTGCTCGCGCCTTGGCAGCAGGGCGATGTGTTCGTCGGTGCGACGCTGCTCGACGATCCGGCCGACGACCACGCGGGCAAGGGCCGCATCCTGCAGCTGGACGCGGCGCTCCGCCCCAAGGGCGAGCTGCGCCTCGCAGAGACGACGCATCTCGTCGGCGGGCTGAAGTTCGACCCGCAGGGCGTGCTGTGGGCCTTCGACAGCCAAGGCTTCGTGGTGCTCAACATCCACCCCGACGGTCGCGTGCAGCGCCGCACGGAGTTCGGCGCCCGCGCCTGGTCGCATGTGCACTTCGCCGCCGACGGCACGCTGCTGCTCGCCGAACATGTGGTGGGCGGGGCGATCAAGCCCGAGATCCAGGCGCGCATGAAGACCTCGATCCCGTTCATGCCGGGCAGTGAGCGCTTCGGCGACGGGCATGTGTTCCGCTTCACGCCCGACGGCAGGCTGCTGCAGGAGTACGCGACGGAGACGCACGGCGGCATGGGCGGTTTCCTGGGCGTGACCATGTCCTCGCTCGCCCCAGACCAACGCACGCTCGTCTACTGCTCCGAGACCGGACCCCGTCTGATGCGCTACGACCTCGCGGACGACCGGCAGTTGCCCGACCTGCAGTCCTTCGCGCCGCCGTTCCCGCCCGGCCCGCCGCCGATGTTCTTCGCGATGGACTACGCGCCGGACGGCGCGTTGTGGGTGCTGCGCGGCGCTGCGCTGCATCTCGTCGATGCCGCTGGCCAGAGCCTGCGGCAGCTGCCTTTGGAAGGCTTCGGTTGGGCGCTCATCGACTGCATGCAGGACGGTGCGCACGCGTTGGTGTCCAATTTCTTCACCGGCGAGGTGGCGAAGATCGCGCTCGCCGACGGCAGCAAGGTCGCTTCGTACGCGACCGGCGCACCGAAAGCGGCCGCGGGGCTCGTGGAGTACACGGGAACCTGACGGCCGTCCGACGCCGTGCGTCGGCGCGCGGCGTTCCGGGCGCCGCGCATCACTCGTAGCGCAGCGCCTCGATGGGGTCGAGCGAGGCCGCCTTCGAAGCGGGCGCGATGCCGAACACCACGCCGACCAGCGCCGAGAACCCGGCCGCCGCGAGCATCACCCAGATCGGCACGTTCGCCGGCGGGAAGTTCGGGATGGCTGCGGCGATGCCCATGCCGACGAGCAGACCGAGCACGATGCCGATCAGGCCGCCGAGCAGCGACAGCAGCGCGGCCTCTAGCAGGAACTGGGTGAGGATGTCGCGGCGTGTCGCGCCGAGCGCCTTCAGGATGCCGATCTCGCGCGTCCGCTCGGTCACCGACACCAGCATGATGTTCATGATGCCGATGCCGCCCACCAACAGCGAGATGCCGACGATGCCGGCGAGCACGGCGGTGGCCGTCGCCGTGATCTGGTTGAACTGCTTGAGGAACGAGTCCGCGGCCTGGATCTCGAAGTCGTCCTCGGCGCCGGGCTGGATGTTGCGCGACGCCCTGATCACCCGCGTCGCCCGTGCCTTCACCTGCGCCACCTGGGAGATGTCATCGACGGTGAACGACACCTCCATGAACGGCTTGTCGAAGGTGCCGGTGAGGGAGCGCGCCACGGAGAACGGGATCATCACCCGGTTGTCCTGGCTGAAGCCGAAGATCTCGCCGCGCTTCTCGAGCACACCGACCACCTTGAACCACTCGCGGCCGATCAGCAGGAACTCGCCGATCGGATCCTTCGGCATCTTGAGTTCGTCCCGCACATCGACGCCGATGACGACCACACGCCGCCCACCCTGGTCGTCGCTCGCGGTCAGGAAGCGGCCTTGCCGCGTGGCGGTGCCGAGCACCACCTGTGCCTCCTCGGTGGCGCCGAGGATCTGCGGCGTGACATTGCGTGAGCGCCAGGTGACCGCCCCGAGGTTCGCGGCGATGATCGGGGCGACCTCCTTCACGCCGGGCACGCGGTAGCGCAGCGCATCGATGTCCTCGAAGTCGAGGCGGTTGATGCGGCCGGTGCGGAAGTTCTCCTGGTCGTTGACGGCGTCGAGCGTCAGGGAGTTGCTGCCGAGGTCCGAGAACTGGTCCCGGATGGAGTCCGAGAAGCCCTGCAGCACGGACACCACGGCGATCACCGCCATGGTGCCGATCAGGATGCCGAGCGTGGTGAGGAAGCTGCGCAGCCGATGCGCGTTGAGGCTCGCCAGCGCGGCGCGGAACGCTTCGCCCAGCGCGTTCATGCCGCGCGTGCCGTGTTCGGCCGGTCCTCGACGATGCGGCCGTCGAGCACCCGGATGGTGCGGCGCGTGTGCGCCGCGATGTCCGGCTCGTGGGTCACCACCACCACCGTCTGTCCCGCCCCGTGCAGCGCATCGAACAGCGCCATGATCTCGGCGGAGGTGCGGGAATCGAGGTTGCCGGTGGGCTCGTCCGCGAGCAGGATCGAAGGCTCGCCGACCAAGGCGCGCGCGACGGCGACGCGTTGTCGCTGGCCGCCCGAGAGCTGGTTGGGGCGGTGGTCGAGCCGGTCACCGAGACCGACCCCCGCCAAGGCGCGCTCGGCGCGCTCGCGGCGCTCTGCCGCCGGCATCCGCCGGTACATGAGCGGCTGCATGACGTTCTGCAGCGCGGTCTGGCGCGGCAGCAGATGGAAGCTCTGGAACACGAAGCCGATCTCGCGGTTGCGCACCGCCGCGAGTTCGTCGTCGCGCAGCGAGGAGGTGTCGCGGCCGTTGAGGATGTACTGGCCTTCGGTGGGCGAGTCGAGGCAGCCGAGGATGTTCATCAGGGTCGACTTCCCGGACCCCGATGGGCCGATCAGCGCGACATACTCGTTGCGCCCGATGAAGAGGTCGACCCCCGCGAGCGCGAGCACGGTCTCCTCGCCGAGCACATAGCGCTTGACGATGCCCTTGAGCTCGATCATCCCCGCGATCCTGAACCCCGTGACGGCGGATCCTCATCGTCCGCTTCCTCGCCCTGGCGGTCCTTGTCCTCGCTTTGGCGCACCGCATCGCCGTCCTTCAGGCGTCGCAGCGCGCGCGACGGCCCGGTGATGACGCGGTCGCCTTCTTTGAGGCCGGCGGTGACGGCTTCCCAACGGTCATCCGAAAGCCCGGTCTGGACCTCGGTCTTGCGGGCCTTGCCGCCGTCGTCGATCCAGACATGGCGCTTCACGACACCCGGCTCGGGGCTGTCGGTGACCACCGCTTCGACCGGCACCGCGAGCTGCTTGCCGCCGGTGCCGAGGAAGATGACCGCGCGCGCGCTCATGCCCGAGCGCAGCTGCAGCTCGGCGGGCGGGGTGAGCAGCAGGGTCACGCGATAGGAGCGGCCCTGGCCGTCGACCGTGGGCGCAAGCGCGATCTTGCTGACCTTGCCTTTGAGCGCGGTGTCGGGATACGCCGCGGCGAACACATCGGCGGTCTGGCCGAGCGTGATCTTGGCGATGTCGCCTTCGTCGACCTTGACCTCGGCCTGGATGACCGAGGTGTCGGCGATCTTCATGAGCTGTGCGCCGGCGAGCGACGCCGTCGACGGGATCGCGACCTCGCCGACCTTGATGGGCAGCGAGACGATGCGGCCCTTGATGGGCGCGCGGATCTCGGTCTTGCCGCGCTGCTCGCGCGCATCGCCGAGCGTCGCCGTCGCGCGTGCGAGCGCCTCCTCGGAGCTCTTGAGGTCGGCCTCGGCGAGCACGAACTGGTTGCGGTCCTCATCCAGACGGTTGCGGTCGATGAGGTTCGAGGCGGCGAGCTTCTGGCTGCGCTCGTATTGCTGGCGACGCAGCGCCACCACCGCGCGTTGCCGCTCGATGCTGATGCGGTTCTGGCGGACGCCGGCCTCCTCGCGCGCGATGACGTTGTTGTAGGTCTCCGGGTCGAGGCGCATCAGCAGCTGGCCCTTCTCGACGAAGTCGCCCTCCTGCACGGCGATGCTGGCGACGCGGGCGAGCACCTCTGCGGTCAGGTTGACCTCGACCTCGAACGCGAGCAGACCCGAGGCGAGGATGCTCGGCCGGACCTCCTGCAGCGCAGCGGGGGAGATGTCGACCGGCATGCCGCTGCCGGAGCCGCCGCGCTTGAGCGCGATGGGGACGATGATGGCGAGGGCGACGAGGGCTGCAGCCAGCCATTTGCGGGGGATCTTGTTCATGTCACGCGATGAGTGCAGAGATGATCTGGTATCCGTGGAGCAGCGCGAAGGGGAGCGCGGCGACCACGAGGGGTCTGGTCCAGCCCGTGTCCTTGCTCCACAGCTTCCAGCCGAGTGCGGCGAGGCCGATGATCCACAGGTTGAGGAAGTTGAAGGTGGTCGCGAGGGACTTCCAGGGGCTTTCAGGGGGCAGCTGCACGAGCATCGGGTCGAGGTTCGTGAGCATGAGGTCGCCGATGTAGGTCTGCGACGCCATGCCGACCGTGCCGTAGAGGGCGAGCAGCGAGCCGATGAGGCCGGGCATCGAGGACCAGGTGGCGAGGGCGAACCCCTGCTTGAAGGAGACGGCGAGGCCCGTGAGCTTGCCGGCGAGCAGGAAGTACACCCCCCAGAGCATCAGCAGCACGATGCTCACGACGGGCGCGCTGATGACGCTGGTCCATACGGTGGCGGAGCCTCCGGCAGCGGCCTCCATCGCGTCGATCTGGGCCTGGGAGAGCTCTTCGCCGCCGCGCTCCGCGCTCTCGCGGAAGAACCACGCCATGTCGACCGCGCTGAAGTAGAGGTACGCGAAGATCGCGCCGACTCCGGCGATGAGCAGGGCCGGCAGCCAAGGATCGGGCTTCTCGTAGCGGCGGGCCAGCACGGGACCCGGTTGCAGGAAGATGTCGACGAGGTCTTTCATGGGTCGCTCAGGTGGCCCGTGGGTCGCCGCTCGGCAGGCGATAAGCCGACCTTCGCATTGTGCCAGAAGTCCCGTGCGTTAGACTCGGGGAACCGTCGGCGAGGGACGCGGTCACAGAACTGTGGGGCGCGCTCCGCGCTCCGGGCTTCGACCCGACGGTCCGAATCGGAGGACACGCAGATGACCGCTTCCCGATACCGCCTCCCGTCGATCACTGCGGTGCGTTCGGCCTTGGTGCTGACGCTCGGCGTCCTGCTGACGGCCTGTGCAGGCGGCTTGGCCCGCAAGGACGACGCGGCGCAGTTCCGTTATGTCGACTACGCGGGCGAGCCGGTCGATACGGTCGATTCGATGGGTCGGGTGACCGGCTGGAACTCCGTCTCCCGCGACCAGCTCGTCATCTGGACGGGGGTCAACGACGCCTGGTTGATCAAGGTCTGGAGCACCTGCCGCGACCTCGAGTTCGCCGACACGGTCGCGATCAAGCGCAACGGTACGAAGATCACCAAGTTCGATCAGGTTCTGGTCGGCGAGGAGCGTTGCCAGATCTCGGAGATCCGCCCGGTCGACATCAAGCAGATGAAGGCGGATCGCGCGGCGGCGAAGGCCAAGCCATAATGGGCGGGTGAACGCCACCGAAGACCACGCCGACCCGCGCGCGGGCGCCGCGCGCGTACCCGGCTCGAGCGGACCATCCCATCTCGACCAGCTCGAAGCGGAGTCCATCCAGATCATCCGCGAGACGGTGGCCGAGTGCGCTCGGCCGGTGCTGCTGTACTCGATCGGCAAGGACAGCAGCGCGCTGCTGCATCTCGTCCGCAAGGCGTTCTTCCCGGCGCCGCCGCCGTTCCCGATGCTGCACATCGACACGCAGTGGAAGTTCCGCGACATGTACGCGCTGCGCGACCGCGCCGCGCGCGCCGCGGGGATGGACCTCGTCGTGCATGTCAACCCCGAAGGGCTGGCGGCCGGCATCTCGCCCATCGTGCACGGCACCGCGCGCCACACCGAGGTGATGAAGACGCAGGCGCTGCGCCAGGCGCTCGATCTGCACGGCTTCGACGCCGCCTTCGGCGGCGCGCGTCGCGACGAGGAGAAGAGCCGCGCCAAAGAGCGCGTGGTGTCGGTGCGCCTGCCCGGCCACCGTTGGGACCCGCGCGCGCAGCGCCCGGAGTTCGGCACGCTCTTCAACATGGGGCGTGGGCCGGGGGAGACGCTGCGGGTTTTCCCGCTGTCCGATTGGACCGAGCTCGATGTCTGGGAGTACATCGCGCGCGAGGGCATCGAGGTCGTGCCGCTCTACTTCGCGGCGCCGCGACCGGTGGTCGAACGCGACGGCCAGTGGATCGTCCGCGATGACGAGCGCCTGCCGCTGCGTCCGGGCGAGGCGGTCCAGATGCGCAAGGTGCGTTTCCGCTCGCTCGGCTGCTTCCCGTTCACCGGCGCCATCGACAGCGAGGCGGATTCTTTGGAGGCCGTACTCGCCGAGATGCGCACGACGCGTCGGTCGGAGCGGCAAGGCCGGCTCATCGACTTCGACCCCGCCTCCTCGATGGAGCAGAAGAAGCGCGAGGGTTACTTCTGATGGCCGCCGCGCCTGCCGTCGGCGGTGGTCTGGTGAGGGTGCTCGCCTGCGGTTCGGTGGACGACGGCAAGTCGACCCTCATCGGCCGGCTGCTGTACGACGCGGGCGCGGTCCCGGAGGACCATCTGCGCACCCTGGCCGCGGATTCCGTGCGGGTCGGCACCCGCGGCGGCGAGCTCGACTACGCGCTGCTGCTCGACGGTCTCGCCGCTGAACGGGAGCAGGGCATCACCATCGATGTGGCGTGGCGCCAGTTCGCGACGCCGCGCCGCCGCTTCGTGATCGCCGACGCGCCGGGCCACGAGCAGTACACCCGCAACATGGCGACGGGCGCCGCCGCCGCCGATGTCGCGGTGCTGCTGGTCGATGCGCGCAAAGGCCTGCTGACGCAGACGCTGCGCCACAGCCGCATCGCCGCGCTGTTCGGCGTGCGCGAGGTGGTGCTCGCGGTCAACAAGATGGACCTCGTCGGCCTGTCGCAGGAGGTGTTCGAGCGCATCGCGGCGGAGTACGGCGCCTTCGCTTCCCGGCTGGGCCTGGTCCGTGTCACCGCCATCCCGTTGGCAGCGGCCGACGGCGACAACGTGGTCGTGCGCAGCGCGCGCATGCCCTGGTACCCGGGACCTACGCTGCTCGAGCGCCTCGAGACGCTCGAGCCGGCGGATGCGTCGCACGAGGGCGGGTTCTGTCTGCCGGTCCAATGGGTCAACCGTCCCGATGCGGATTTCCGTGGCTACGCCGGACGGGTCGTGCGTGGTCGCATCCGCCCCGGCGACGCGGTGCGTGTGCTGCCGGGCGGTCGCGAGACGCGTGTGGCGAGACTCGTCACCTTGGACGGCGATCTCGACGAGGCCGGCGCCGGCCGATCCATCACGCTGGTGACCGCCGACGAGGTCGATGTCGGTCGCGGCGATGTCATCGTCGCGTCGGCGGCGCCGCTCGAGGTGGCCGACCAGTTCGAGGCGACGCTGCTGTGGTTGGACGACGAGCCGCTGCTCCCGGGTCGCCAGTACGACCTGAAGATCGGCGCGCAGCGCGTGCGGGCCAGTGTCAACCCGCTCAAGCACCGCATCGATGTGGATACGGGCGGCCGTCTCGCCGCCGAGCGGTTGGAGCTCAACGACCTGGGTGTCGGCGAGCTCTCGCTTGACCGGCCGGTGGTCTTCGCTCCGCACACCGAGCAGCGGGAGCTCGGTCGGTTCATCCTCATCGACCGCCAGACGCAGCGCACCGCCGCGGTCGGTCTGCTGAACTTCGCGCTGCGCCGTGCACGCAACATCCACTGGCAGGCGCACCGCATCGACCGCGAGGTCCGCGCCCGTCAGAAACAGCAGCAGCCCTGTGTGGTGTGGTTCACCGGACTGTCGGGCGCGGGCAAGTCGGTGATCGCCAACCTCGTCGAGCAACGGCTCGTCGAGCTCGGGCGCCATACCTACCTGCTCGACGGCGACAATGTGCGCCACGGCCTCAACCGCGACCTCGGCTTCACCGTGCAGGACCGCGTAGAGAACGTGCGCCGCGTGACCGAGGTCGCGACGCTCATGGCCGATGCCGGACTCATCGTGCTGGTGGCGATGATCTCGCCGTTCCGGGCCGAGCGCGCCCAGGCGCGCGAGCGCGTGACCGCTTCGGGCGCGGCCTTCATGGAGGTCTTCGTGGACACGCCGCTCGATGTCGCCGAGGCGCGCGACACCAAGGGGCTCTATGCGCGCGCCCGTCGCGGCGAGCTCAGCAACTTCACCGGCGTCGACTCGCCCTACGAGGCGCCGGCCTCGCCCGAGCTGCGGCTCGACGGCGCCGCAGGCACGCCGCAGGACGCGGCGGAGCGGGTCGTCGCCGCGGTGCTGGCGTTGCGCGCGACGGGTGCCCTCCCGTGACCGGCGGTGCGCCGCAGCATCCCGCCGCCGTGGACGCGCCGTACGCCCCGTCGCTGGAAGCGGTGCGGGGCATCGCGCGCGCGGCGGGTGCCGCGATCATCGAGGTGGACCGGGCGCACCGCGCCGGTGACGCCGGCGCGCTCGGGCTGCGCGCCAAGGGCGATGCTTCGCCGGTGACCGCTGCGGACCTCGCTGCGCACCGCGTCATCGTCGATGCGCTGCGGCGGCTGACGCCCGATGTGCCGGTGCTGTCCGAGGAGGCCGCCGATGTCGCCTGGGCGACCCGAGAGGTCTGGCGCCGTTTCTGGCTGGTGGACCCGCTCGACGGCACGCGGGAGTTCCTGTCCGGCAACGGCGAGTACACGGTCAACATCGCGCTCGTCGAGCATCATGCGCCGCGGCTCGGTGTGGTCTACGCGCCGGCGAGCGGCCTCGAGTACTCCGGCATCGCAGGAGTCGGCGCATGGCGTGCGCGCGGCGTCGGCGCCGGACCGGAACCGATCCGCGTGGGCGGTCGCGGCGTGCCCGACGCGCCGGGTGCGCCGCTGCGCGTGGTCGGCAGCCGCTCGCATCGCGGTGATTCATTGGACGCGCTGCTGAGGCGCATCGGCCCCCACGAGTTCGTGCCGATGGGCAGCTCCCTCAAGTTCTGCGTGCTCGCCGAGGGCGGCGCCGATGTCTATCCGCGGCTCGGCCCGACCAGCGAATGGGACACCGCCGCGGGGCATGCGGTGCTGCTCGGCGCCGGTGGCCGTGTGCTGCAGCTGGACGGCTCGCCGCTCGGTTACAACCGCAAGGCCGGTCTGCTCAACCCCGATTTCGTCGCCTGCGGTGATGCGCTGTCGGATTGGGCGGCGTGGGTGCGGGAGCGCGCAAGATGATCCACATCATCGGCGACCGCGTGCCCGACATCTCCTGCGAGGCCTGGGTGGCGCCGTCGGCCGACGTCATCGGCACCGTGCGGCTCGCTGCCGGGTCCAGCGTCTGGTTCAACGCCGTGCTGCGCGGCGACAACGACTGGATCGAGATCGGCGAGGGCAGCAATGTGCAGGACGGCAGCGTGCTGCACACCGATCCCGGTATCCCGCTCAGGGTGGGCGCGGGCGTCACCATCGGCCACAAGGCGCTGCTGCACGCCTGCAGCGTCGGCGACGGCTCGCTCATCGGCAACGGCGCCATCGTGCTCGATGGCGCGGTCATCGGCCGCGGCTGCGTGGTGGCGGCGGGCGCCTTGGTGCCGCCGGGCATGTCGGTCCCGGAGGGCGTCGTCGTGATGGGCTCGCCGGCGAAGGTCGTGCGCGAGCTCAAGGAGGAAGACCGCGTGCGCATCCTGCGCGGCGCCGAGGTCTACCGGCAGCGCAGCGCGCTCTACCGCGCGACGCTCAAGCCGTCCACGCCGGGCGCCTGATCCGACGGCCGTGCCGCTGGCCCTACCGCTGGCGGCACGGCGCTGCGCACGAAGGCGAGCATGGGTGCGAGCAGCGCCTCGGTGCCCGCGGGCGCGAGGATGTCACCGGCCAGCACATGGTGCGCACGGTCCTCGCTGTCCTCGATCTTGACGATCTGTTTCGTCGGCGAGCCGAGCCGGCCGTAGGCTTCCTCGATGCGCACCGGACTCACCACGGAGTCCTTGGGCGAGTGGATGACGAGCGTCGGCACGCGGATGTCCTCGAGAGGCGATCCGCGGACCGACTTGACCAGCGCCATCATCGGCACCAGCGCGCGCGCCGGATACTTCCAGGTCCAATACTTCGCCTGCCGCTCGTTGGCGGGCTGCCATCGGTACTCCTCGCCGATGAGCAGCCGCTGCAGCTGGTAGCCCCAAGGCCCCGCGAGCAGCGTCGCGCGCTCGTCGCGCGGACCGAGGTTCGGCGAGACCAGTATCTGCGCGGCGATGTCCGCGGCCTCCGAGCGCTGCGCGAGCCACAGCGCGAGCGTGCCGCCGGTCGAGGTGCCGACGACGATCACGCGTTCACCCAGCATGCGGCCGATGGCGAGCGCTTCGGCAGCGTCGCGCAGCCAGTCCTCTGCGGAGGCCTCGCCCATCGCTGCGGGGGCGCGGCCGTGGCCCGCGAGACGCGTGTAGTAGAGGTTCGCGCCGAGCTCGGCGGCGAGCCGGTCGCAGAGCGGTGCGACCTCCTGGCGCGTCGCCGTGTAGCCGTGCAGGTAGATGACCGCGAGCGGCGTCCGCCGCCGGTCCGGATGCGCCCAGACGATGGATTTCTCGGCGCCGGAGACGATGTCGGGGAAGCGTGCTTCGGATGCCGCGAGCCAGGCCTCGAGCGCGGCCGGCTCCGCCACGGTCCCGGCGAGCGACGGCGCTCCGACCTGCGTATCGATGCGGTACACGGGGCCTGCGACATAGGCGATCGCCGGCAGCGCGACGAGCGCGGTCAGGGCGATGAGCAGGAGACGGACGCGACGCGACATCGCGCCGCATCCTACCCGCGGTCATCGGGCACGGGTAGGATTTCCGCATGACCGCGCTGCGAGCCCCTGATTGGTCCACCGACGGCCGCGACTGGCCGAACCGCGAGGCGAGCCGCTTCGTGGAGGCCGGTGGGCTGCGATGGCATGTCCAGATCGCAGGGTCGGGCCCGGCGCTGCTGCTGGTGCACGGCACCGGCGCGTCCACGCATTCGTTCCGCGATCTGTTGCCGCTGTTGGCGCAGCGCTTCACGGTCGTCGCGCCGGACCTGCCCGGGCACGGCTTCACCACGCGCCCCGCGGAGCCGGCGCATCTTTCCTTGCCGGGCATGGCGGCGGGCGTGGTGGCGCTGCTGCGCGCCTTGGGGGTCGTGCCGGAGGTCGCGGTAGGTCACTCGGCCGGCGCGGCCATCCTCTGCCGCATGTGCCTCGATGGCATGCTCCAGCCGCGCGCGGTCGTCAGCCTGAACGGCGCTCTGTTGCCGCTGCCGGGGCTGCGCCATCCTGCGTTGACGCCGCTGGTGAGGGGGGTGGTCTCCGGCGACTGGTTGCCGCGGATCTTCGCGCGCCGCATGGAGTCGCCGCGCGAGGTCGAGCGGCTGCTGGCCCGTACCGGCTCGACCATCGACGAGCGGGGGAAAGACCTGTACGCGCGGTTGTCGCGCAACGCATCGCACACGGGCGCGGCGCTCGCCATGATGGGGCACTGGGACACGCGGCCGCTCGAGGCCGAGCTGCCGCGGCTCGCGGTGCCGCTGCTGCTGCTGGTCGGCGCCCGAGACGGCATGATCCTGCCGGGCGTGGCGCTGCGTGTGCGCAGCCTCGCGCCCCGCTCCGAGCTGCTGCAGATCTCCGGGCTCGGGCATCTCGCGCACGAGGAGTCGCCGCAGCTCGTCGCCGACGAGATCGTCGCGTACGCGCGTGCGCAGGGCGTCGCGGTTCCTTCCTGACGCGCCGCACGGTATCGTGCACCCATGAAACACGCGATCGTCATCGGCAGCGGATTCGGCGGGCTCGCCGCAGCGGTGCGGCTCGGCGTACGCGGTTATCGCGTCACGGTCCTCGAGAAGCTGGACGCGCCGGGCGGTCGCGCCTATGTCCATCGCCGTGATGGCTACACCTTCGATGCCGGTCCGACCATCATCACCGCGCCGTATCTCTTCGAGGATCTTTGGACGATCTGCGGCAAGCGCCTGGCCGACCATGTCAAGCTGCGCCCCATCGACCCCTTCTACCAGGTGCGGTTCGACGATGGCGATGTGTTCCGCTACAGCGCCGACCTCGATGCGGTGCGGGCGCAGATCGCGCGCATCGAGCCGCGGGATGTCGAGGGCTTCGACCGTTTCCTCGACAAGAGCCGCCGCATCTTCGAGGTCGCCTTCGCGCAGCAGGCCGAGCAGCCGTTCCATGAGCTCGGCGCGCTGTTCGCAGCGGCGCCGGGATTGGTGCGGCTCGGCGGCTACCGCTCGGTGTACCAGGAGGTCTCGCGCTTCTTCCGCAGCGAGAAGCTGCGGCTGCTGTTCAGCTTCCATCCGTTGCTGATCGGCGGCAACCCCTTCACGACCACCGCCTACTACTGCCTCATCGCGCACCTCGAGCGCACCTACGGCGTGCATTACGCCGAGGGCGGGGTGGGCGCGCTCATGAACGGCATCGTCGACCTCGTCCGCGGCACCGGCGGCACGCTGCGCTGCGGCGCCGAAGTCGCCGAGGTGCTGGTCGAGGGCGGCAAGGCGAGGGGCGTGCGGCTCGCGTCCGGCGAGGTCATCGAGTCGGACATCGTGGTCTCCAACGCCGACGCGGCGTGGACCTACGGCAAGCTGCTCGGCAAGCACGCGCGCCGCCGCTGGACCGACGCCAAGCTCGAGCGCTCGCGCTATTCGATGAGCCTGTTCGTCTGGTATTTCGGCACCCGTCGCCGCTACGACGATGTCTACCACCACACCATGGTGCTCGGGCCGCGCTACCGCGGTCTGCTGGACGACATCTTCAAGCGCAAGGTGCTGGCGAAGGACTTCAGCCTCTACCTGCACCGTCCGACGGCGAGCGACACCACGCTCGCGCCGCCCGGTCACGACGCGTTCTATGTGCTGGCGCCGGTGCCGCATCTCGGCAGCGGCACGGACTGGCGCGAGCGCGCCGAGCCGTATCGACAGGCCGTGCAGCGCCGTCTCGAGGACACCCTGCTGCCGGGGCTCGGGGATTCTTTGACGACCTCGTTCGTGCTCACGCCGCAGGATTTCCACGACCGCCTGTCGTCGTGGAAGGGTGCGGCCTTCGCGATGGAGCCACAGCTCTTCCAGAGCGCATGGTTCCGGCCGCACAACCGCAGCGAGGAGGTCGAGGGTCTATACCTCGTCGGTGCGGGCACGCATCCGGGCGCGGGGCTGCCGGGCGTGGTGTCGTCGGCGCGCATCCTCGACAAGATCGTCCCGGATCCCTGACGCGCGTCGGCGCGCGTCCCTTTCAGACCGCGTCGGCGAGCAGCCGCGCGGCGGCGAGACGGCCGGAAAGCGTCGCCATCGGCACGCCGGGGCCGGGATGCACCGACCCGCCCGCGAGGTAGAGCCCCGGCACGCCGCTCGCGGCGCCCGGCCGCTGGAAGCTGCCGAGGGCGCCGTGGTTCGCGCGGCCGTAGAGCGAGCCGCCGGTCGCCGGGAACAGCCGCTCCCAGTCCTGCGGACGGGTGACCACACCGCCTTGGCGCGCCGCGACGCTTCCATCGCCCACCACGAAGCCGCAGTCGCGCATCAGTCCGAACGCATCGTCTCCGATCCGATCCAGCGTCGCGTCGTCGATGCCGCCGCGATCGCCGTCCGCCGGAGCGTTGACGAGCAGCAGCAGCCGCTCGGCCGCGCCCTCGGTAAGGCCGTCTCGGAGCGCGGCCGCCGCGCTCGCGTCGCGGTCCTGCGCGCAGACGTAGACGGTCGGCGCGCGGCTGACGGTGCGGCGGCGGAACACCGCGTCGAACTCGTCGGGGTAGTCGTCGCCGAAGAACACCGTGTGGTGCGCGAGCGGGAAGCCGCGCGTCGGGGCGCGCAGGCACCAGGTGACGGCCGACAGCGCGCGGTCGCGCGGTGCGGTGACGGGCAGCGCGCCGCGCAGATCCTCGCCCATTGCGCCGCTGCCGAGCGCGCTGATGTCGCCGTTGAACACGACGGCGTCCGCCGCGATCTCTTCCCCGGAGTCCAGCACCACACCTGACACCCGACGCGCCCGCACCACCAATCGCGCGACATGCGCGTCATACCGGTAGTCCGCGCCGTGCTCCTTGCCCAGCGTCTCGAGCGCGAGCGCGATGCGACGCATCCCGCCCTGCACCAGCCAGACGCCCTGCTGCTCGACATGGGCGATCAGCATCAGCGTCGCGGGTGCGGCGAGCGGTGAACTGCCGACATAGGTCGCGTAGCGTGAATAGAGCTGCCGCAGGCGCGGGTCGCGGAACTGCGCGCCGAGCGTCTGCCACAGCGTGCGCCAAGGCGCGGTGCGCCACATCGCGCCGAGACCGCGGACGCCGAGGCGGGCGACGAGCTCCGCGGGCGAGGGGCGCTGCGCCTCCATGAAGCTGTGGCGCAGCGCGTCATGCAGCCCACCGCTGCGGGCGTGGAAGTCACGGAACGCGCGGGCATCGTCTGCGCCCGCGAAATCGCCGATGGCCGAGGCGGAGCGCTCGACATCCGCGAAGAGGTCCAGCCGGCCGCCCTCGCGCCACGCGTGGCGGGCCAGCAGATCCGCGGGTACGAGCGGCAAGCGGTCTTCGAGCCGCGCACCGGCGTCGGCGAACAGCGATTCGAACACGGCGCGCATCGTGAACACGGTCGGCCCGCCGTCGATGCCCGGGCAGGCGTCGCCCGGACCGGCGGTGCCGGGATCGCCGTTCGCGCCGCCACCGACCATGACCTCGCGCAGCTTGCCGCCGGGTCCGGCGGCGCGCTCGAGCACGGTGACGCGGCAGCCGGCACGCGCGAGGTCGACGGCGGCGGCGAGGCCGCCCATCCCGGCGCCGATGACGAGGACGCGACGCACGGCGGTGTGCGTCCTCAGGCGCGGGAAGCGGCGTCCGTCCCGTCCGCTTCGCGCGCCGGACGGCGCGCGGCGGGCAGACGCGCCACCGCGAGACGCTGATGGATGATGATCGCGAGGCCGACCACCAGCGGGATCGCCCAGAGCCCGGGGTGCAGCGCGAGCTCCGGGATCGTACGCACCGCGCCGAAGGCGAAGAACGCGGTGTAGACCGAGATGCCGGCGCCCACGAGGGCCTTCAGGTGTTCCTTGAGCCACATCAACGGACCCGGGTCGGGGTGGTAGAGGAACCAGAGGTTGGTGGCGACGGTGGCGATGCCGATCGCGGGCATCCCGAGCATCAAGGGCAGGTCGGCGAGCCAGGCCTGGACGATGCAGTTGACCGAAGCCGCGATGAGCAGCGCCTGCAACGCGATGTTGCGCCACTCGCGCTGCGATTCGCGGTCGTCCTTGTGGCGTACCGTCTGCCAGCCGTACCAAGCGAGGTTGATGGTCAAGATGGCGAGGCCCTGCATCATCCAGCCGAAGATGCCGCGGATCCACTGCGGACCGGCCTCGACGAGATGCGGGTGGGTCCCGATGGGGTCGATGAGCGTGCAGAGGCTGATGCCGACGGCGGCGGTGCCCGTGGCGAGCATGGTCCAGGTGAAGACCTTGCCCCAGCGCTTGTGCGCCGCACCGCCCTTGCGGCCGATCACCGGCACCCAGAACGCGACGAGACCCACGCTGCCGAACGCGATGTGCAGCGCGATGAAGGTGAAGAACGCGGCCGGCACCAGCGATTCCATGCGTGACCATGCTGCGCCCGCGCCGCGCGGCTTGTCAAAGACGCCCTTCACGCCGCAGCCGTCAGGCGGTAGGGTAGTCCCCCCATGTATCGTCCGCCCCGGCCCACGCCGCTCGCCGCGGTCATCTCGCTGCTGCGCACGGCGGCGCGCGGTGGCGGCGATCTGATGAGCCTGCTGCCCGCGAAGGCCTATCGCGTGCGCGCGGGATGGCTCGGTTATTCGCGGCGCGGCATCCTGATCGTCAACGATCCCGAACTGCTGCGCGATGTGCTCACCGACCCGGCAGGCATCTACCCCAAGAACGACCTGATGGCCGGCGCGCTGGAGCCGCTGGTGGGCAACTCCATCTTCGTGTCGCACGGCGATGTGTGGCGGCGGCAGCGGCGCATGATCGACCCGGCGTTCTCGCACATGCGGCTCGGCAAGGCCTTCGTCTCTATGTCCGCCGCGGTCGACGACTATGAACATCGGCTCGATGCGCTCTGCGGGACGGGCGAGCCGTTCTCGCTCGACCTCGCGATGAGCCATCTCACCGCCGACATCATCTGCCGCACCGTGTTCTCGACCTCGTTGCGCTCGCAGACGGCGATCGATGTGTTCGAGTCGTTCACGGTGTTCGAACGCACCTGCGCACAGGTCGAGTTCAAGCGGTTGGTGTTCGACAAGCCGTTCGCGGCCATCCCGCAGCACCCGGAGGTGCTCGCCGCCTGCGAGCGCATCCGGCATCACCTCGGCGAGCTGGTCGACAGCCATCTCGCGGGCGGCGAGGGCGGGGCGGTCTGGGACGACATCGCCGCCGAGGTCATCGCGGCGCGCGACCTCGATACCGGTGAAGGGTTCACGCGCAAGGAGCTCCTCGACCAGCTCGGCGTGATGTTCCTCGCCGGCCACGAGACCACCGCGAGCGCGCTCATCTGGACCTTCATGATCCTCGGCCTGCAGCCGCAGGCGATGGCGCGGCTGCGCGCCGAGGTCGACGCGTCGGGCGACGGTGCGCTGTCGCTGGAACAGGTGCGGCGCATGACCTTCGTGCGCAACGTGTTCAAGGAGACGCTGCGGCTCTATCCGCCGATCCCGTTCATCCCGCGCGTCGCGGCGGAGGATGCGGTCATCGGCGGTCATCGTGCCAAGCGCGGCACCATGCTGATGATCGCGCCGTGGACCATCCATCGGCATCGCGACCTCTGGAAGGACCCGCACGCCTTCGACCCGGACCGGTTCTCCGCCGAGCGCGAACATGAACTGATCCCCGGGGCCTATCTGCCGTTCGGGCTCGGACCGCGGGTCTGCATCGGCGCGGGGTTCGCGCAGCTCGAGGCGAGCCTGATCCTCGCGCGGCTCTGCCGTCGCTACGACTTCGAGATCCTCGACGCCGATCGCATCCGACCGGTGGCGCGGCTGACGACGCGGCCCGAGAAGCAGTTGATGTGCCGCGTACGGCGCCGGGCGGACGCATGAGCGGCCCGACCGTGCTGCTCACGCTCGGGCGTCTGCCGAAGGCGCTCGAGGTGGCGCGGGCGCTGCAGGGCGCGGGCTGCCGCGTCATCGTCGCCGAGCCGTTCAAACGACATCTCACCGGCGCCTCGCGCGCGGTCGCACGCAGCGTGGTGGTGACCTCGCCGGTGCAGGACCGCGAGGCTTATCTGCGGGAGATCTCCGACCTCGCGGTCGCCGAGGGCGCATCGCTGATACTGCCGGTCAGCGAGGAGATCCTGCACGCCTCGCTGCTGCACGGTCGTCTGCCCTCTGGGGTGCGGCTCGCCGCGATGCCGCATCGGACACTGCTTGCGCTGCACGACAAGTTTTCCTTCGCTGCGGTGTGCCGCGCAGCGGGCGTCGCGGCGCCGGAGACCTTCGCGCTCGGCGATCCGCGCGCGGTCGAGCTCGCACGCCGCGGGCGCACGGTGGTGAAGCCGATCTTCTCGTGCTCGGGCCGCGGGGTGCGCTTCCTCGCTGCGGGCGAGGCGCTGCCGTCCGCCGATGAGCCTGCGCTGGTGCAGGAGTTCTGCGCGGGGCGTCTGCTCAGCACCTTCACGCTGGCGCGCGCGGGAGAGCCGCGCATCACCGTGACCTACCGCGGCGCGGTGATGCAGGGGACGGTCGCGGTGTGCTTCGAGCGCATCGACACGCCGCCTGCGGTCGACGCATGGGTGGGTGCGATGGTGCGGAACACGGCGTTCGACGGCTTCATCTCCTTCGACCTCGTCGAGGATGCGCAGGGCGTCATCCGCGGCATCGAGTGCAATCCGCGCGCGACCAGCGGCATCCACTTCGTGGAGCCGGCGGACCTCGCGGCGGCGCTGCTCGACCCGCAGGCCGACGGACCGCTGCGCTTCAAGGAGAACCGGCTGATGCAGCAGTTCTATCCCTGCCTCACCGAGACCCAGCGCACCATGTTCGGCGAGGGTCCGTTCCGGGAGAACCTGCGCTGTCTGGTCGCCGCGAGCGATGTCACCTGGTCGGCGCGCGACCCGTGGCCGCTCGTCTCGCAGCCCTGGACCTCGTGGCCCATCATCGAGATGGCGATGCGCCGGCGCTGCACCTTCGGCGAGGTGGCGATGCTCGACCTCGCCTGGAGCGGCGCGTAAAGTGGTGCGCATGTCGCCCGATGCAGACACGCCTGCGCCGCTCGCGACGCGCGAGGACATCGAGGCCTGTCGCGCGGCCATCCGCGTCGGTTCGCGCACCTTCCACGCCGCCTCGCATCTGTTGCCGGTGCGGGTGCGCGAGCCCGCGCTGGCGCTGTACGCGTTCTGCCGTGAAGCCGACGACGCCATCGACGGCAGCGCGGAGCCGCGCGTCGCGCTGCACGCGCTCGAGGAGCGGCTCGACCGCGCCTACCGCCGCGAGCCGATCGACAACGCCGCCGACCGCGCGCTCGCCGATGTGGTCGCGCGCTTCCGCATCCCGCGCGCCGTGCCCGCCGCGCTCTTGGAGGGCTTCGCCTGGGACGCCGAAGGCCGTGTCTACCCGGATCTGTCGTCCTTGCGTGCCTACGGCATGCGGGTCGCGGGTACGGTGGGCGTGATGATGTCGTTGCTGATGGGCGTGCGCTCGGCCGGCGCGCTGGCGCGCGCGGCTGACCTCGGCATCGGCATGCAGCTCTCCAACATCGCGCGCGATGTCGGCGAGGATGCGCGGCTCGGCCGGGTGTATCTGCCGCGCGATTGGCTCGCCGAGGCGGGGATCGACGCCGACGAATGGCTCGCCGAGCCGCAGTTCGAGCCCGACCTCGGGCGTGTGGTGGCGCGGTTGGTGGATGAGGCGCAGCGGCTCTACGACCGTGCGGCCGTCGGTGTCACCGCACTGCCCGTGGAGTGCCGCCCGGCGATCCACGCGGCGCGGCTGATGTACGCCGAGATCGGCCGGAAGGTCGCCCGCGCGGGCGGCGACTCGGTCACGACCCGCGCAGTGGTGTCC
>CANHFH010000002.1 GCA_947459825.1 Pseudomonadota bacterium
CGTCGCGATCTCGCCGCCGAAGGCGCCGACATCGGTGTATCCCCAGTCGTCGACGACGACGAGCACGATGTTCGGACGCTTCGTCGGCGTGGTCGTCGTCGCCGGCGCAGCCGCGGCCGGCACAGCGGACACGAGGCCGAGCGCGAGGCCGATCGCGAGCAGCACCGCGCGCGCGGCGCGTTCAGTTCGCGAAGTAGACATATTCGTCGTCGGGCGACTGCGGATCCGAGAGGGTCTTGTCGAGCGGGATGTAGCCGGCGCCGAGCGTCTGCCACAACGGCCGGCTCTGCTCGCGGTCGATGGCGGCGAGCGTCGCCTTCATCGCGGCGAGCCGCGCCGGTTCGCTCGCGGCGAGGTTGCGGCGTTCACCGGGGTCCGTCGCGAGGTCGTAGAGCCAATCTTTGCGCGGCATCTGCGTGACCTGCAGCTTCCAGTCGCCCTCGCGCAGCGTGAGGTAATCGCGGGTGCGCCAGAACAGCCGCTCATGCGGGCGTCCGTCCTTCTCGCCGCGCGCGAACGGCAGCAGGTCGACGCCGTCGATGACGCGGTCGGCGGGCAGCGGGACGCCCGCCGCGGCGGCGGCGGTGGCGAAGATGTCGACATGGCCGACGGGTGCGCCGAAGGTCGCGCCCGTGGGCAGTCCGGCCGGCCAGCGCATCAGCATCGGCACGCGGATGCCGCCCTCGAAGTAGCTGGCCTTCCAGCCGCGCAGCGGGGCGTTGCGCCCCGGCAGGTCGACATAGTGCGGCGCGCCGTTGTCGTTGGTGAAGATCACCAGCGTGTCGCGGTCGAGCCCCGCGGCGCGCAGCGATGCCAGCACGCGTCCGACATTGCGGTCGAGCGAGCGGACCATGGCGGCGTACACCCGCAGACGGTGGTCCGGGATGGCCGCGAGCGCATCGTAGTCCTCGCGCGTCGCCTGCAGCGGGGTGTGCGGTGCGTTGTAGGCGAGATAGAGGAAGAACGGACGGTTGCGGTTCGCTTCGATGACGCGCACGGCGTGGTCTGTGAGGTAGTCGGTGAGGTAGCGGTCGGGCTTGAACAACGGTCCGTCGTTGAAGCGCACGCCCCAGGGCGCCGCCGCGTAGAGGAACTGGTCGATGGGGTCCTCGTCGGAGCGCGCGTTGACGACGCGCGGATCGTCCTCCGGCAGGAACATCGAGGCGGCATGCTGCAGCGACAGCGACTCGTGGAAGCCGTGCGCGTAAGGTCTGAACTGCGGGCTGTCGCCGAGGTGCCATTTGCCGATCTGCACGGTGTGGTAACCGCCGCCCTGCAGCAACCGCGCCAGTGTGATCTCGGTGACCGGCAGACCCATGTCTTCGTAGGCCGGTTGGTCCGGTCCGCCGTCGCCGAAGTAGACCGCGCGGTGCAGGGTCGCGCCCTTGCGCTCGGACTGCGTCACGACCTGCATGAACTGCTTGGGCGTCGGCGTGAACTCGAAGCCGAAGCGGGTCGCGTAGCGGCCGGTCATGATGGCGGCGCGCGACGGCGCGCAGGTGGCGTTGCCTGCGTAGGCGACCGTGAAGTCGACGCCCTCGCGCGCGATCGAGTCGATGTTGCGGGTCGGCACCAGCCCGTCGGCGATGCCGCGGCCACGCAGCGTGAGGTCCGCGTAGCCGAGGTCGTCGACCACGATCAGCACGATGTTGGGCGGACGGCGTGCGCCCGGAGCGGCGGCTGCGTCCGCGGTCGCCGTTGCGGGCGCGGCAGGACCCTGCTGCCACGCGACCTCACGGAACGGCGCGTTGTCCTCGCGCATGAAGTGCTTCACATAGAAGATGATCAGGCCCGTCCGCCCCCCGGCCGCTTGTACGGCCGCGTAGCCGGCGGCGAGGACGCCGACGAGGGCGGCGGCGGTGAGGGCAAGGATGCGCTTCGGTCGGGTCATGTCGTCGCTCCGGGGGATGCGCTGCCGAGCGCGGTGAGAAGGTCCTGCTCGAGCATGAAAAGACGGTCCTGACCCCAGAGGGCCGGCAGCTCGTCGACGCGGAAGGAGGGCACGCCCCACAGGCCGCGCGCCAGCAGGTCGAGGCGGTTCGCTTCGGCGACCGCACGCCAAGCGTCGTCCGCGAGCGCGGCGTCCACCGCGGCCGCATCGAGCCCGGCGCGCTCGGCGATCCGCAGCAGCCCGTCGCGTGAGCCGGCATCGATGCCTTTTGCGAACGCGCCGCGCAGGAAGGACTCCGCGACCGCCATCCCGGTGCGCGAGTCCTGGTGCCCGCGTACGGCGTCCAGCGCGAGCGCGTGCTGCACCAGCGCGATGCCGCGCTCGGTCGGCGCGCCGACCGGATCGGCGATGCGGCCGAAGGGCAGGCCGAGCCGCTCGGCCTCGCGCTTGGTGTCGAGCAGGATGTAGCGACGTTTCGGCCAGGGCACGGGCAGGCCGCGCATCACCATCGGCAGCACCATCTGCAGACTCAGGTCCGCGCCGTAATGCGCGGCTAGCCGGCGCAGCTGTCCGATCGCGAGCCAGGTGTAGGGGCTGCGCAGCGAACAATAGAAGTGGATCGTGGGACGGACGCCGCGCGGCGCGGGCGGCGGCGTGAGCCAGCGGAGGACCGGGGGCGGCGCCGATGTGTCCACGCCCGCGCCCGGCGACGAAGGCTGGCGCGCGAGACCGAGCGACTGCAGGCGTGTCTCGAGGTGATGCAGCCGGTCGAGGCCCCAGTACCACTCGCCTTCGAAGTGGAACATCGCGCCGAGGTAATGGCCGAGCCGCGCGCGCAGCTGCGCGCCGCGCTGCAGCGACTGCGCGTCGGTGGCCAGCCCCGGCGGCGGCGCGGTCAGCGGTGTGATGCCGTGGTGCGCGGCCAAACGGCGCGCATCGCGCTGCGACCAATCGATGAGGCGCGCCATGTCCGGCGCCGCGGCGCGCACCGGGGGCGGCACGGCATGGGTCTCGATGCGGATGCGGTAGCGGGCCTCCAACCGCGGCAGCACGGCGGCGGCGAGCGCGCTGTAGGGATCGTCGGGCTGGTGGAAGTAGCGCAGCACGGCCGCGCCGCCCGTGAGGCGTCGGCGCAGGCCGTGGAGGCGGCGGCGCGCATCGCGCAGCGCCGGGCTGGTGAGCGCGCCGCTGCTCTGGCGGCTGAGGATGGCGGAGAGGCGGGCCGGCATGTGGCTGCACTCTAGCGCAGTCAGGGCGCGCAGCGCGGTCGCGCCGGGCGGCGCTCCATCGGTGCAGCCGGTCCGCGGCCTATAATCCGATCGCAGCCGATCCCACGAGGCCAGTGCCATGACGACCCGTCGCCAGATGCTCACCGCCGCCACGCTCGCCGCCCTGGCCCCGCTCATCGGCGAGGCCGCAGCCAAGAAGGGTGCGGCGGGCGGCCCGTCCACCGCCGCAGGTCCCGTGCCGCCGGGCGCGCTACCGCGTCGCGCCGCGGTCAAGCCACCGGCGATCCGCACGGGCGACACCATCGGCCTGATGATCCCGTCTAGCGCCAACTGGGATCCGTTCGACCTCGATGTGCTGCTCGAAGCGCTGGCCGCGCTCGGGCTCAAAGGCAAACTCGGCAAGCATGTGCTCGATCGGCGCGGCTACCTCGCCGGTCGCGACGAGGACCGCGCGGCGGACTTCAACGCGATGGTGCGCGACCCCGAGGTGCGCGCCATCCATTGCATCCGCGGCGGTTGGGGCGCGGCACGGTTGCTGCCGCTCATCGACTTCGATGCCATGGCGCGCAACCCCAAGGCGGTGATCGGTTACAGCGACATCACGGCTTTGCTGTTGTCGCTGCACGCACGCACCGGGGTCGTGACCTTCCACGGCCCGAACGGCGCCAGCGACTGGAACGCGACCAATGTCGAGTGGCTGCAGCGCGTGACCTGGCGCGGCGAAGCTGCCACCTTCGAGAACCCGAAGGAACCGACCGGCGCCATCGTGCCGGACGAGAACCGCACCCGCCCCATCACGCCGGGCCGCGCGCGCGGCCGGCTGCTGGGCGGCAACCTCACCGTGCTCACGGCTTTGATCGGTTCGCCTTACCTGCCAGATTTCACCGACTCCATCCTGTTCCTCGAGGATGTGCAGGAGGCGCCGTACCGCATCGACCGCATGCTGGTGCAGCTGAAGCTGGCCGGCGTGCTCGGGCGTGTCCGCGGCGTGGTCTGGGGGACCTGCAGCAAGTGCGGTCCGGGCGAGGGCTTCGGTTCGCTCACCATCCCCGATGTGCTCGATGACCATGTCAAAAGTCTGGGCGTACCCGCCTATCACGGTGCGATGATCGGCCACATCGGCCGGCAGTTCACGCTGCCGGTCGGCGCCGAGGTGGAGATCGACGCCGACCGCGGCACCTTGCGGATGCTTGAGCCGGCCGTCGTGTGACCGGGCGCCGCGCGCCTCTTGACACATCTTCACGAGGGTTTCAGGCTTCGACGGCAGTCGCTTTGCGACCGAAGAATCATCCGGAAAGGATTTCAGGGAGACCTCAGAATGACCACCATCCGTTCCATCGGCCGCAACGCGTTGCGTGTCGGGTTGCCAGCCCTGCTCTTCGCCGTTGCAGCGTCGGCGCCGGCGCAGCAGGCCGACTCGTCCGCGGGGCAGGACACCAGCAAGCTCGAGACCGTGATCGTCACGGGCTCCAGCATCCGTCGGCAGGTCTCCGACAGCGCGGTGCCGCTGCAGATCATCACGGTCGAGGACCTGCGGCGCGAGGGCATCAACAGCCCTGAACAGCTGGTCAGCTACCTCGCCAGCAACGGCAACGGTCTCGACAACCTCGCGGGCAACGCGGATGTGGTCACCGGCGCCCAGCGCGGCAACAACGGCGCTTCGTCGGCCAACCTGCGCGGTCAGGGCTCGGCGGCGACGCTGATCCTGCTCAACGGTCGGCGCGTCGCGGCCCACGGCCTCAACGGCGGTGCGGTCGACATCAACCAGATCCCGATGGCCGCCATCGAGCGCGTCGAGATCCTTAAGGACGGCGCCTCGGCGATCTACGGCACCGACGCCATCGGCGGTGTCATCAACTTCATCCTGAAGAACAATTTCCAGGGCCTGGACCTCACGGGCTTCGCCGACATCACGGAGCTCGGCGGCAGCGCCATCTACCGCGGCAGCGCGGCGGGCGGCTACGGCGACATCGATTCGGATGGCTGGAACGTCATGGCCACGGTCTCGGTGCGCGACCACCGCGAACTGCGCGGCGACCAGCGCGATTTCGTCAACACCTTCCAGCCGGAGCGGGGTGTGTCGGTGGATACGCGCGGCACGCCGTTCGGGACGATCTTCGCCGCAGGGGCTCTCGGCACGGGGCCGTTCACGCCGCAAGGCACCATCATGAACTCCAGCGGGCCGGGACTGGCGCCGTTGGCGCCGGGCAGCACCACCCTTCGTTACTCGGGCGGCATCAACGTGCTCGACCTGCCGGGCGGCGGCGGCTGCAACCAGATCGACGGCATGCAGGCCTATGATCCGTTGCTCTGGCAGTCGCCGACGGCCGAGTTCGCCTGTGCCTGGGACACGGGCCGCGCGGCGGTGCTGCAGCAGCCGATCAAGACGGTCGACTTCGTCGGCCGCGGCGTGCTGCGCCTCGGCGAGCATGAGCTCGCGGCGGAGTTGACGGGTTCGACGGCCGATTCGGCGAAGCGTTTCTCGAACCTGCAGTTCTCGCCCGGGTTCTGTCCGGCGAGCAACCCCAACTGCACCATCGCGCAGGCGCCGACGAACTTCGCTTTCCCGCGAAATGCGGCCTCCGCAGCGGTGTATGACCGCGTGTTCAACCAGTTGGTGCAGGCTTTCCCGATGCTCGAGCCTCGGCGCGGCCTGCCGATCGCATACCGCTGGCGCTGCATAGAGTGCGGTCGTCGCGAGATCGAGACCACGACGGACACCTTCCGTGCCTTCATCGGCGCCGACGGCCCGCTGCCCCTCGAGGGTTGGACCTACCGCGCCGGCGTGTCGCACGCCTTCAGCGAGTCCGAATCCCAACTCGGCAGCGGCTACTACTACCGCAACACGACCCGCGACGCTTCGGGCACGGTCATCGTCAACGGCATCATCGACGCGCTCAATACGGGCGTGATCAACCCCTTCCTCCGTCCCGGTGAGAGCCAGTCGCAGGCCGCGCTCGACCTGCTCAAGGGCGCCTCGGCCGAGGGCGTCATCCTCTACGGCGGCAAGTTCTCCGTGACCCAGGTCGACGCATCGGCATCGGGCTCGGTGTTCGCGCTGCCGGCCGGCGATGTGCTCGCTGCGGTCGGCGTCGACTGGCGCCGCGAGGAATACAGGTTCAACGGCGATCAGCGCGCGGCGGCTGCGAGACCGACGATCTTCTTGGCGCCGTTCGACGACGGCAACGCGCTCGCGGGCGTCAAGCGCGACGTCAAGGCCGTCTACGCGGAGGTGATGGTACCCATCGTCGCCGGCATGGAACTGACCGGCGCCGTGCGCCGCGACCAGTACGACGGCTTCGGCTCGACCGTGAACCCGAAGATCACTCTGAAGTGGCGGCCGATCGATGCCGTGATGCTGCGCGGCTCCTACAGCACGGGCTTCCGTGTGCCGTCTTTCAACCAGATCTACAACGCCTCGTCGACCGCACCTTACTCCGGGCGCGACATCGCCGACCCGGGCAAGTGTCCCGGAGGACGAGCGGATGCCACGAAGCCCGAGTGCGCCGTGGTGCAGCCCAACATCATCAACGGCGGCAAGGAGGACCTCGGCCCCGAGGAGGCCGACCAGCTGAGCTTCGGCATGGTGTTCGAGCCGCTCGACGACTTCACCATGTCCGTCGACTGGTGGCGCATCAACCGCACCGGCACGCTGCAGATCCTGACGCTGCAGCAACTGGCGGCCAATTACTCGACCTTCCAGGACCGCTATGTCCGCGATGCTGCTGGTAACCTGCTCTCGATCGACCAGCGTTGGATCAACGCCGGCGAGACCAATACGCAGGGCATCGACCTGACGATGGCGCTGCGCGGCGAGGCCTGGGGCGGCAACTGGCGCGCGGGCCTCGATGGCAGCAAGATCCTCGAGAAGCGTTCGCGCATCGCGCCGAGCCTGCCGTTCGGGCCGAGCGAGGTGGGTGCCTTCACCTTCGCCGGCGATCTCGGCCTGGAGTGGAAGCACAGCGCGTTCTTCTCTTTCCGCAAGGGTGATTGGACCGCGACGCTGTCGCAGCTCTACCGCTCAGGCTATCGCAACCAGGAACTGCCGGGCGTGACGGCGGGTATCGTCTCGCCGCCGCGCGTCGACCGTCGCGTGGACAGCTACTCCATCTACAACGCCACGGTGACCTGGCGCGGCATGGAGGGTCTGTCGGTGACGGCGGGCATCAAGAACCTCCTCAACAAGGATCCGCCGTTCGCCATCACCTACGACAGCAACACCGGCGCGGGCAGCACCTGGGAGCCGCGCGTCGCCGATCCGCGCAACCGCAGCTTCACGCTGCTGGCGGAGTACCGCTTCTGAGGCGCGCCGCGGCGTGCCCTCGGGTACGCCGCGGCCTCCTTCCGCGATGCGCCTGACACCCGGCCAGGTCGATGACTTCTTCGGCCGCGGCTGGGTGGTCGTACCCGCACTGTTCGGGGCCGACGAGCTCGCTGCGGCCCGCGCCGCGTTCGAGCGCCTGCACGCCACGGCGCAGCGCCTGCGCGTCACCCAAGACCATGCCGGCGCACGGTTCGTGCTGACAGACCGCGGCGGCGGCATGCCGGCGTCGGAGGCGGCCGGGGGCGGCGTGGTCGTGCAGCGCGTGGTGTGGGCGGGCGGCGCGGAGCCCGCGCTGCTCGACATCGGTGCCGACCCGCGTCTCGTGGGGCCCGCGCTGCAGCTGCTCGGCAGCGAGCGCTGCGAACAGCTGCTCTGCCAGGCGCACTTCAAGATGCCGGGGGACGGCGTTTCCTTCGACTGGCACCAGGATGTGCAGCATCGCGACAAAGGTCCCGGCACCTGGCGCGACATCAACGGCCGCGGTTCGTATGTGCAGACATTGCTCGCGGTCGACGAGATGCGCACCGACAACGGGCCGCTGCAGTTCGTGCCGCGCGAGGCGGTGCAGCTCGACGATCGCGGCAGGCTGCGCGACGCGCACTACGACTACGGCACGCCGATGGCGGGCGGCGACGAGACGGTCGACGCGGGCCGTGCCGAGACCATCACGGGCCCCGCGGGGTCGGTCATCTTCTTCGGGCCGTACGCGGTCCACGGCAGCACGCCCAACACCTCGTCGGTGCCGCGTCGTGTGCTGATCAATGGCTATGCTTATCCCGGTGCCAACGGTCGCGTATATCCGGGCGAGGGGTCGGGCCGCGTGCTGCCGCGGCCGGCCGCGTGAGCCGGCGATGAGCCTCCGGTGAGCGGATACTTCAGCACGCTCGACTGGGCGGTGGTGGCGGGCTACTTCGCGCTGGTCACGCTCATCAGCCACCGGCTGCAGGGCCGGCAGTCCGACGTCCACGAGTATTTTTTGGGCTCGCGCAGCCTGCCGTGGCCCGCGGTCGCGGCGTCGATCGTCTCGACGGCGATCAGCGGCGTGACCTTCATCGGCGTGCCGGCGCTGGTGTTCGCGCAGGGCGGCGATTACCGCTACCTGCAGTTCGCGCTGGCCGGCGTGATCTCGAAGTGGGTGCTCGGCATGTTCATCATGCCGCGCCTCTACGAGAAGCAGTACGCGAGCCCCTACGACTACATCCGCGACCGTCTGGGTCCGGTGGTGGGGCGTGTGTCGGCGCTCCTGTTCTTCGTCGGCGCAGTGCTGGGGCAGGGCGTGCGCGTCTACGCCGTCGCGCTGGTGCTCGAGCTGCTCACCGGTCTCGGCTTCGCATGGTGCGTCGCGCTGTCGGTGGGCGTCGCGGCGGTGAGCACCTGGCTCGGCGGCGTGCGTGCCGTGGTGTGGACCGATGTCCTGCAGTTCGTGATGCTGGTGGCGGGCGGCGTGGTCGCGGTGCTGTATGTCACGCAGGTGTATCCGGGCGGTTTCGGCGCGCTGCTCGAGGCCGGCGCCGAGGCCGGCAAGACGCGCGTGTTCGACTTCACCGTCGATCCGCGCCTGCAGTTCACCTTCTGGGCGGGCGTGTTCGCGATGCCGTTCCAGAACCTCGCGGCCTACGGCACCGACCAGCTCAACACGCAGCGCATGCTGTGCTGTCGCTCGGTGCGCGAGGCGCGGCTCGCGCTGTGGTGGAGCAACGCCGGTGAGCTGGTGGTGGTGCTTTTCCTGACGGTCGGGCTCGCGCTGTGGGGCTACTACCAGCACAACCCGATCGATCCTGCGTTCGTCGGCCTCGTCGCCGAGAAGGGCGACCGCATCTTCCCGGCGTTCATCCTCTCGGAGCTGCCCGAGGGGTTGCGCGGTTTCATGGTGGCGGCGCTGTTCGCGGCGGCGATGGCTAGTCCGGTGCTGTCGGCGCTCGCCGAGACCACGCTCACGATGTTCCATGACGGGCATCGTGCTGGCACGCTCGCGCCCGCCCGTGCGCTGTGGCTGTCACGGCTGTTCGTCGTCGGCTGGGGCGTGGTGCTGGGCGGTTTCGCGGTGCTGCTCGCCGGCCGCGGCGAACAGCTGGTGCCGCTCGCGTTCCAGATGACCGCATACACCTACGGTCCGATGCTCGGTCTCTTCTTGCTGGCGTTGTTCGTGCCACGCGAACGCATCCACAGCATCCCGCTCGGCGTCGCGGCCTCGATGCTCGGCGTGCTCGCGGTCGACAACGCGGCGCGGCTCGGTCTGACGGACGGCGGTCCTTTGGTCGCCTTCCCGTGGTTGTTCCCGCTCGGCGGCCTGCTGTGCGTCGCCGTCGCGATGCTGCCGGTGACCTCCCGCCGTTGAGGGCCGTCTCAGCCGCCTTTTCGCGGTTTCGGGTAGGATGCCGTCCGTGCCGACCCCGACCCCCGACCAGCCGGGACCCGCTCCGGCCTCCGAGACCTCGCGCATCGTCGGCATCGACGGCCTGCGCGCGCTCGCCGTGCTCGGCGTCATGGTGTTCCACGCCGATTGGTTCTACGCCCAGGGCGGGTTCTTCGGCGTCGACCTGTTCTTCGTCATCTCGGGCTTCCTGATCACACGGCTGCTGCTGGCCGAGCTCGAGCGCAGCGGCACGATCTCGTTCCGCGGTTTCTACCTGCGCCGCGCGCGCCGCATCCTGCCCGCGATGCTGCTGGTGATCGCCGGCGCCGCGCTCGCCGCGGTCGTGCTCGCGCCTGACGCGCTGCCGTTGCTGCGCGTCGACGCGCTGGCCTCGGCGCTGTTCGTCGTCAACTGGCACTTCATCTTCCAAGAGCTCTCGTACTTCGAGTACATCGGTCGCCAGCCGCTGCTGCAGCACCTCTGGTCGCTCGCCATCGAGGAGCAGTTCTACCTGCTCTGGCCGCTGGTCGTGCTCGCGCTCGCTTCGCGCGGTGGTCGGCGGCTGCTCGGCGTCGTCGCGCTGGCGCTGGCCGCCGCGTCGGCCGTGTGGATGGGCGTGCTCGCCGACCGGCTCGGCTTCCCGGAGTCGATGGACATCGGTCGCGTCTATTTCGGCACCGACACGCACGCGATGGGTCTCCTCGCAGGCGCGGCGTTGGCGGCGGCCGCGCCGGGCATCTCGGCGTGGGCACGAGCCGCGGTCGATGAGGGGGGCGGCGTGCGGCGCACAGGTACGCTGCTCGGCGTCGCGGGGCTCGCGGGCACGCTGTTCCTCTTCTCGCAGGTGAGCGAGAACCATCCGTGGCTCTATCCATGGGCGTTCGTCGCCTCGGCGGTGTTCAGCATGGCGGCGATCGTCGCCTGCTTGATGCCCGGTCCGTTCGGGGCGCTGCTGGACGCGCAGCCGCTGCGCTGGATCGGCGAGCGGTCCTACGGCATCTATCTTTGGCACTGGCCGGTGTTCATGCTCACCCGGCCGGGTGTGGACATCCCGCTCGAGCAGGGACCGGCTTTCGCGCTGCGCTGCGCGCTGACGTTCGCGCTCGCTGCGGCGTCCTACCGCTTCATCGAGGCCCCCATCCTCGGACGCAGCCTGCGGCCGATGCCGGTGACGCCGCAGTTCGCGCGCGGCGCGCTGGCGGCGCTCGCCTGCGCCGCCCTCTTCATCCTCGCACCGTCGCCGCAGGGCGCGGGATCACCGGGGGCGAAGGCCGCTGCGCAGGGAGCCGCAGGCGTGGCGACCGGTGCGGCGCCCGCCGCCGGGACGCTGACCAACCCGCTGCCCCCCGCCGCACCCGCGACGGCCGCCACGACGACCGATCGCGCACCGCCGCCGCTCATCGGTCGCCGCAGCGGGCGGTTGACGGTGGTCGGCGATTCGGTCGCGCTCGGCGCACGCAGCGCGATCGAGCGCGGTATCGACGGCGCTGCGGTGTATGCGATGGTGGGTTGGCAGGCCGCCGATGTGCTCAGCATGCTGCAGCGCATCCGCGACGCCGGCGAACTGCGCTCGAAGGTGCTGATCCACCTCGGCACCAACGGCTATGTCACCGAGAAGCAGCTGCGCGCCATGCTCGAGCTGCTGCGCGACCGCGAGCGTGTGCTGGTGATGAACTCGCGCGTGCCGCGGCGCTGGATGGCGGCGAACAACCGGTTGTTGGCGACGGTGGTACCCCAGTATCCGAACGCCGTGCTGATCGACTGGCACGGCATCGCCGACCCCAAGCCGGAGTTCTTCGTGCAGGACGGTGTGCACCTGACCGGCTCCGGCATGCGGGCCTTCGTCGCTGCGGTGGTCGCGGCAGGCGATTTCAGCAAGGCGCCGCCGCCGGACGCAGCGCCCGACGAGCCGCGACAGCTGCTCTCGCCGATCATGCCCGAGGCCACCGAGCCTGAGGACTACGCGCCCAGCCTGGTGCGGCATACCCGACCGATGGCGCCGGACTCCTTCTGGCAGACGATGGCGCGCTGCGAGACCGGCAACAACTGGCAGAACGGCGGCGAGTACGCGGGTGGTCTCGGCATCTATGTCGGCACTTGGCGGCAGTGGGGTGGCCGCGAGTTCGCGCCGACCCCCGATGCGGCGACGCCGGCGCAGCAGATCATCGTCGCCAACCGCGTTTCCACGCAGGGCTGGCAGCGGCCGGACGGCCGCTTCGAGCCGCCGGTAGGCTTCAGCGGTTGGGGTTGCCTCAAGACCATCGGTCGACCGACGCTGATGATGTTCACGCCCGAGAGCCTGCTCGCGCAGCGCTTCCGTTGGCTGCAGCGCGGCCAGGCCGTGCGTGACCTGCAGCTGCTGCTCGGTCTGCCGGTCGATGGCGTCTATCGCGACCGTACCGCCGTCCGGCATCGCGAGATCCTCGAGCAGCGCGGGCTGCCGGTCAGCCTCGCAGCGACCGCGCCCGCGCCCTCGGCGACGGCAGCGACCGCGGTCGCCACCACGACGCCAGCGCCCGCGGCGCCGGCGTCGGATGCAGCGGCTGCACCGGCGAGCGCTGGCAGCGGCGGCGGCCCCGCCGCGTCCGCCGGGGACGTGCAGACGGTGCCGACCGGGTCGGCGACGACACCGGAGGCTCCGACGGCGGCTCCCGCCGATCCGGCTGCGTCGCCGCCGACCCCCGATCCTCCGCCTGCGCCGTCGGCCGATCCGAGCCCGCCGGGGGGCGAGCGGTGAGGGCCGTCGCGCCGCCGCGTCTCGCCGCGACGATCCTTTCTTTGATGTCGCTGGCGGGCGCAGCGGCCTACGCGCCGGCCGCCCATGCACAGGGCTACATCCCGGACCTGGCCTGTCCCGCCGTCGGCGGGCGTTCTCCCGCGCGCCGTCCGTCGTCCGCGGACGAGGAGGTCGTCCCCTTCGACCTCGATGCGTTGGGTGATGTGAGCGAACCGGCGCCCGATGCCGATCCGCAGCTCGCGGAGCAGTTCCGACCGGGCGTCGCCGGCGTGCGCGGCCCCGGCATCCGTCGTCTCGCCATCTGGGGCGACAGCCATATCGCCTCCGGCATCTTCGGCGATGAGCTGCGCCGCATCCTCGGGCTCGGCGGCATCGATACCGGCAACGCCTTCATCCCGCCCTTCATGACGCGTCGCGGCGTGCGCATCCCCGTGCGCGCGTTCTGCGTCGGCAGCGCCTGGAGCCTCTCCATGGCCTATGTCTCGCGCGTCGAGGTCAACGCCGGGCCGGCGCTGGCCGAGATGCGCGTCGACGGCAACCCCGACGGCGCTTATCTTTGGCTGGATCTGCGCGACACCGAGCGCGAACCCGAAGCGTTGCGGCTGCGCATGCTCTACCGGCCCATGGCGGGCGAGGCCGAGATCGCGGTGTCGGTGAACGAGGGTCCCGAGGAGTCCTACCTCCTCGAGGCGGCGAGCGACTACGACGATCCTGCACCCAAGGAGATCTACTTCGAGGACGGCGATCTGTTGTCGACCGTCAAGATCCGTGTCGTGGCGGGCCAGGTCGCGCTGCAGGGGTTCTTCGTCGACAAGATCACCGAGCCCAGCCTCACCGTGGACGTGTTCGGCATCCCGGGCGCCACCGCCAACGGCTGGGCGGTCGCCAATCCCGCGCACCTGTCGGCGGCGTTCTACGAGCGCGGGTACGACGCGGTGGTGCTCGAGTTCGGCACCAACGAGGCGGCGGGCGACTTCGACCCGGTGCGCTACGCGCAGATGCTCGACCGCGCGCTGATGAACATGCGCAAGGTCTTCCCCGACGCGGCCTGTCTGCTGGTGGGCGCGCCGGACCGCGGCTCCATCATCCGCCGCAAGCGCGGCAGCCGCAGCGGTTCGCCGTCGGTCGACCAGTTGCTGCGGTACCCGCGCATCCACGCGCGGATCAACGAGATCCAGGCGGAGGTGGGCGCCACCTTCGGCTGCAGCGCGTGGGATTGGCAGCGCGCCATGGGCGGCCCCGGGGCGGCCTATCGCTGGTCGCGGATGTCGCCGCCCTTGATGTCGGGCGACCTGATCCACCTCACCGCGCCCGGTTACCGGCGCAGCGCCGGCGCGCTCGCACGGCATCTCGGCTGGAGCCAGTAGCCGCACGCCGCGAAGACGGCGAAAATGGGCGGTCACCGGGCCCTGAGGGATACCGCTTGCCACGCCTTCGTCCACTGTCCACGGTCGCGCTGACGGCCCTCGTCTCGCTCTGGTGCCTGCTGGCGCTCAACGCCGCGTTCTGGGGGCGCGTCTGGGCGCTGCGGCCGCCGTCGTCCTTCCACGACGCGGTGTTCCTCGCGTCGCTCGCGTTGCTGGCGTTCGTGGTCATCAACCTCTTACTCTCGGTGCTCACGCTCGTGCGGCCGCTGGCCAAGCCGCTGCTCGCGCTGGTGGTCGTGCTCGGCGCGCTCGCGTCGTATTTCGTGCTCGCCTACGGTGTGCTCATCGACAAGACGATGATCCGCAACGTGTTCGAGACCGATGCGGTCGAGTCCGCGGAGCTCGTGAACGCGAAGCTGCTCGGCTATGTCGCGCTGCTCGGCGTGCTGCCCGCCCTCGCGGTGCTGCGTTGGCCGTTGCTGCGGCTGTCGTGGCGGCGTGAGGCGCTGCAGCGCGTGGGCGTCGTCGTGGCCTCGCTGGCCGCGGTGGGGTTGATCGCCGCCGGTTTCTACCAGGACCACGCTTCGCTGCTGCGCAACAACCGCGAGCTGCGCCATGTGCTGGTGCCGGTCAACTGGATCGCCGGTGTCGGCAGCCATATCGCGGAGTCGACGCGCAAGCCTTTGCCGTATGAGCCGATCGGCGACGGCGCCCGCACGGGTGCCCGCTTGGCGGCGCCTTCGGCGGCGCCTGCGGCGGCGACCGGCGCCACGGCGGCTGCGACCGCTGTCGCGGCTGGGGGACCAGACCGTCCGTTCGTGATGGTGCTGGTGGTGGGTGAGACGGCGCGCGCGGCGAACTTCGGGCTCGCGGGCTATGCGCGGCAGACCACCCCGGAACTCGCCGAGGTCCCGGGTCTCGTCTACTTCACGGAGGTCAGCTCCTGCGGCACCTCGACCGCGATCTCCGTGCCCTGCATGTTCTCGGACCTCGGGCGCGAGGGCTTCTCGCCGCAGCGCGCACGGGCGCGCGACAACCTCATCGACATCCTCGGCAAGGCGGGATGGGAGCGGCGCTGGTACGGCAACAACACCAACTGCAAAGGCGTGTGCCGTGATGTCACGGAATCACGCGCCGAACCGCGCGCTCATCCGCAGTTCTGCAAGCCGGGCCAGCCCTGCATGGACGGCGCGATGTTCGAGGATTTCAAGCGGGACCTGGGTACGCTTGCATCGCGCCAGGTGATCGTCATGCACATGCTCGGCAGCCACGGCCCGGGCTACCACCTGCGCTATCCGCCGGCGTTCGCCCGCTTCACTCCCGAGTGCCGCCAGACCGATTTCTCGAAGTGCGCGGTCACCGACATCGTCAACGCCTACGACAACACCGTGCTCTATACCGACCACTTGCTCGCCGACGCCATCGCATCTCTGCAGCGCCTGTCGCCACAGGTCGACAGCGCGCTGCTCTATGTGTCGGACCATGGTGAGTCTCTGGGCGAGAACGGCATCTTCCTGCACGCCATGCCCTATGCGGTCGCGCCGCGGTTGCAGACCCATGTACCGATGGTGTTCTGGGCCTCGCCGGGCGCCACCGACCGGCTCGGTGTCGATATGGCCTGCATCGCCTCGCGCCGCGATACGCCGCTGTCGCATGACAACCTGTTCCACTCGGTGCTCGGGTTGCTCGATGTCGAGACCCGCGCTCGCAAGCCGGAACTCGATCTGTTCGCGCCCTGCCGTCGTCCGGTGCAGCCGGTCGCAGGACGGGCGGATCCGGGGCGGGCAGGTTAGTCTGCCCGCGTGAGCAAGCCGATCGTCGTCCGTGGACGGACCTTGGGGCAGGGCGAGGCGCCGCTCGTCTGCGTGCCCTTGGTCGGCGCGACGGCGTCCGCGATCCGCGAGGAAGCGCGCACCATGGCTGCGATCGCGCAGGTGGGCGATGCCTCAGCGCCGGACCTGCTCGAATGGCGGGTCGATGCCTTCGATGGCGCAGCCGATGTGGTCGCCCTCGCGGGCGCCGCAGCTGCGCTGCGCGAGACGACCGGGCCTCTGCCGCTGCTCGTGACGCTGCGTGCCGCCCGTGAGGGCGGGCGTGACCACGGTCTGGATGACGCGGAGCGAGCGGCGCGGCTGATCGCGCTGGTCGATGCCGGTGTCGCCGACCTCGCCGACTTCGAGACGGACGCCGACCCTGCCGCCCTGCATGCGTTGCGCGCGGTCTGCCGCGGCGCGGGTGTACCGCTTGTGCTGTCGGCGCACCACTTCGACCGCACGCCGCCGGTCGACGAGATGGTGAGGGCGTTCGCCCGCGCGGCGGATCTCGGTGCGGATGTCGCGAAGCTCGCCGTGATGCCGCGGTCGGCGCGTGATGTGGACGCCTTGCTCGCGGCGACGGCGGACGCGGACCGGTCGCTCGCCATCCCGCTCGTCAGCATGGCGATGGGGGAGATGGGCGTGCCGAGCCGCGTCATCGGGTTCCGCCACGGATCGCGCATCACCTGGGCGAGCGCGGGCGCGGCGTCGGCGCCCGGGCAATTACCGCTGACCGAACTGCGTCGCAGGCTGCGTGAGGCGCCCGCGCGCTGAACCCTTCGGACCGCACCGCACACCCGGTGTGGTCCGCGCGTGCGGCGATCAGCCGGCCGCCCAGCCCCGTGAGCGTTCCACCGCCTTCGCCCACTCGCGCATGCGCGCCGCCGCCGCATCGCGGCTGATGCGCGGCTCGAAGCGGCGTTCGATGCGCCATTGCCGGGCGATCTCCGCCGTGGACTTCCAGTAGCCGACCGCTAGCCCCGCGAGATAGGCCGCGCCGAGCGCCGTCGTCTCGGTGACCGCCGGACGCACCACCGGCACGCCCAGCAGGTCCGCCTGGAACTGCATCAGGAAATCGTTCCGCGAGGCGCCGCCGTCGACGCGCAGTTCGCGCAGCGGGCGACCGGCGTCGAGCTGCATCGCGTTCAGGAGCTCCGCGCTCTGGAAGGCGATGGCCTCGAGCGCGGCGCGCGCGATGTGGCCGCGTGTGGTGCCGCGGGTGATGCCGACGATGGCGCCACGCGCGAACGGATCCCAGTGCGGGCTGCCGAGTCCGGTGAACGCGGGTACCACATAGACACCGCCGTGGTCGGGCACGCTGGTGGCGAGCGCCTCGATCTCGGCGGCGTCCTTCACGAAACCGAGACCGTCGCGCAGCCACTGCACCACGGCGCCGCCGACGAACACGCTGCCTTCGAGTGCGTACTGCAGCGGTCCCTGTGTGCAGGCGATGGTCGTCAACAGCCGATGCTTGGACATCAGCGGCGCGTCGCCCGTGTGCATCAGCATGAAGCAGCCGGTGCCGTAGGTGTTCTTGGCCATGCCGGGCTCGAGACAGGCCTGGCCGAAGAGCGCGGACTGCTGGTCGCCGGCGAGCGCGGTGAGCGGCACTTCGAGTCCGCCGATCCGCGCGCGCAGGCCGTCGTCCGCCGAGGAGGGCCGTACCGTCGGCAGGCAGGCGCGCGGGATGCGCAACAGTCCGAGCAGATGCTCATCCCACTGTCCGGTACCGAGGTTCAACAGAAGTGTACGGCTTGCATTGCTGACATCGGTGACATGGTGGCGGCCGCCGGAGAGCTTCCAGGCGAGCCAGCAATCGATGGTTCCGAAGCAGAGCTCGCCGCGCTCGGCGCGCGCGCGGGCGCCCGGTACATGATCGAGCAGCCACGCGAGCTTGGTGCCCGAGAAGTACGGGTCGAGCAGGAGCCCGGTGCGCGCCGTGACCTCCGGTTCGTGTCCGGCGGCGCGCAGCTGCGCGCAGACATCGGCGGTGCGCCGGTCCTGCCAGACGATGGCGCGCGCTACGGGCGCGCCGGTGCTGCGGTCCCACAGCACCGTGGTCTCGCGTTGGTTGGTGATGCCGACGGCGGCGATGTCGGCGGGCGCGACCCCGGCGGTCTGCAGCACCTCGTCGATGGTCGCCGACTGCGTCGCCCAGATCTCGTCGGCGTCGTGCTCGACCTGACCGGGCGCGGGGAAGTGCTGCGTGAACTCGCGCTGCGCGACGGCGACGATGCGGCCCGCCGCGTCGAACAGGATGGATCGCGAACTCGTGGTGCCTTGGTCGAGGGCGAGGATGTAGCGGCTCATGCGCGCGTCTCCTTGAGCGGTGCGTTCAGGCGGTGCGTGAGGCGAACCAGTCTGCCACGGCCCGTGCGGCATCGGGCGACAGGTGCAGGCCGAGTTTGCTGCGGCGCCAGAGCACATCCTCGGCGCTGCGCGCCCACTCGACCTCGGCGAGGTAGGCGAGCTCGCGCGCGTACAGGCCGGGCGCGACCTCGGCACCGAGGTCGGCGAGGGCACGGGCATCGCCCAGCAGGCGCTGAACGCGGCTGCCGTAGGCGCGGGCGTAGCGCAGCGCGAGCGGCGCCGGCAGCCAAGGCCGCTCGGCACCGAGGCGCGCGACGAAGGCCGCGAATTCGTCCTCGGCCCGGCCGGTGCAGAGGCGTCCGCCGCCCGCCAGATCGCCCCCGGGCAGCGGCGCGCCGCCGGTCCAGGACGGCGCGCGACAGCCGAGCAGCGGGGCGAGCTTCGTCACGGCTTCCTGCGCCAGCGTGCGGTAGGTGGTGATCTTGCCGCCGAACACGCTCAACAGCGGCGCGGGCGCCGTGTCCATGACGAGCGCATAGTCGCGCGATACGGCGCGTGCGTCGCTGGTCTCGTCCTCGAGCAGCGGTCGTACGCCGGAATAGGTCCACACGACATCGGCCGGCGCCAAGGCCCTCCGGAAGTAGCGCCTGGCCTCGCGGCAAAGATATGCGACCTCATCGGCGTCGATGCGCGGCGCGGCGGGGTCCGCGTGGTGCTCCACATCCGTGGTGCCGATCAGCGTGAAGTCCGTCTCGTAGGGGATCGCGAACACGATACGGCGGTCGCTGGCCTGGAAGATGTAGGCGTACGGGTGGTCGAAGAGCTTGGGGACGACGATGTGGCTGCCCTTGACGAGCCGCAGACCGTGGCGCGCCGGACCCGGCGTGGCGAGATCGTGCAGCTGCGCGGCCCACGGCCCTGCGGCGTTGACGACGGCGCGGGCGCGCAGTGTCGTCGCCGTGGTGCCATCGGTGGCCGTCGCGTCCGTCGTCGATGTCGTCGTCGGCTGCAGCGTGGCGCGCCAGCCGCCGGCGCCGTCCGGCTCGAGCGCGCTGCAGCGCATGCGGGTGGCGATGGTGGCGCCGCGTTCGGCGGCGTCGAGGGCGTTGAGCACCACGAGCCTTGCATCGTCGACCCAGCCGTCCGAGTACTCGAAGCCGCGCGGGATCCCTTCGCGCAGCGGCGCGCCGGCCGGGTGCCGTCGCAGGTCGATGCCCTGCGAGCCCGGCAGATGCCGCCGACGGGCGAGGTGGTCGTACAGGAAGAGGCCGGCACGGATCATCCAGGCCGGGCGCAGCGAGGCGTCATGCGGCATCACGAAGCGCAGCGGCCACATGATGTGGGGCGCGATGCCGAGCAGCGTCTCGCGCTCGGCGAGCGCCTTGCGCACCAGGCCGAACTGCATGAACTCGAGGTAGCGCAGGCCGCCGTGGATCAGCTTGGTGCTGGCCGAGGAGGTGTGCGAGGCGAGGTCGTGCTGCTCGACGAGCACCACGCGCAGGCCGCGGCCCGCCGCGTCGCGCGCGATGCCGGCGCCGTTGACGCCGCCGCCGACGACCAGCAGGTCGCAGTCGGTCGGCAGCGCGGTGCTTGCGCGCTGCGCAGGTGCTGCGCTCTGAGGCCCGGGGTCGGCGCCGCTCATCTCGACCTCAATCCTTGAGGTGCCGCAGCACGGCCTCGAGCGTGACGCGGCTGACGCGGACGTTGGACTCGTCGGTGACACCGGCGATGTGCGGCGTCAGGAGCAGGTTCGGCACGCCGGCGAACAGCGCGCCCTGCGCGGCGTCGAGCGGCTCCTGCGCGAACACATCGAGCGCGGCGCCGCCGAGGTGTCCGCTGCGCAGCGCGGCGGCGAGCGCGGCCTCGTCCACCACACCGCCGCGGGCCGCGTTGAGGAGGATGCTGCCGCGGCGCATCGCGGCGATGCGCGCGGCGTCGAAGAGGCCACGGGTCTCGTCCGTCAGCGGCACATGGAGGCTCACGACATCGCTGCGCTGCACGAGCTCATCGAGGGTGACGCGCTCGGCGAGCTTCCACGCCGGATGGTCGGCGGGCAACAGCGGGTCGGCGGCGCAGATGCGCAGGCCGAGCGCCGCGGCGCGGGTGGCGGTCTCGCGTGCGATGCCGCCCAAACCCACGAGGCCGAGCGTCTTGCCCGAGGCCTCGCGGCCGATGGTGCTCATGCGCGGCCACGCGCCGGCGATGACCTGCGGTGTCGCGGACCACGCGCCGCGCAGCAGCACCAGCATCGCGGTGATCGCCCACTCGGCGACCGCGACATCGTTGGCGCCGGTGGCGGGGCAGACGGCGATGCCGCGCGCCTTGCAGGTCTCCACATCGATGTTGTCGAGGCCGACGCCGAGGCGTCCGACCACGCGCAGCTTGGGGGCGGCCTCGAGCAGCGCGCCGCGCACCTGCGTGCGGTTGCGGACGACGAGCGCGCGCGCATCGGCTAGCGCGGCGATGAGATCGGCCGGATGGTCGACGAGCTTGGCATCGTAGAGCACATCACGCCCGGGCAGCAGCTCGCGGATCGCGGCCTCGTCCATGAATTCGCTGATGACGATGTCGGCCATGGCGGTCCCTCAGGCGATGAGCGCGCGGATCTCGGCGAGCAGCGCCGGCGGTACGGTGAGACCCTCGCTGCGCGCGCGGGCGCGGGCGGCGAGCCGGCGCGAGCCGGGCAGGCGCACCTCGGGTTCCTCGGCCATCGCGGCGGCGAGCGTCGCCATGCGCGCGCCGAACGCGCCGCCCGCGACCGGGCCGGGATCGATGGCGATGAAGAGGTGCCCCATGTCGGGCGGTGCGCCCTCGGCATCGAAGAAGGAGCTGGCCTCCCAGCCGAACGCGCCGGCGGTGAGCGCCGCGCCGAGGATCTCCACCATCAGGGCGAGCGCACCGCCTTTGGCGCCGCCGATGGGCGAGAGCGTGCCGGCGAGCGCGGCCGTGGGATCGGTGGTCGGTTGGCCGTCGCGGTCGACGGCCCAATCGGACGGGATCGCCTTGCCGGCTTTCTGCGCAGCGACGATCTTGCCGCGCGCCGCCACCGACAACGCGAGGTCGACCACGAGCGGCGCAGCGTCCGCGATCGGCGCTGCGAAGGCGAGCGGGTTGGTGCCGAGCATCGCGCGCTTGCCGCCGTAGAACGCCATCGCCTTCGGCGTGTTGCCGAAGACGAGCGCGACGAGGCCGGCTTCGGCGAGGCGCTCGGCATGCGCGCCCACCTGACCGAAGTGGTGCGAGCGATGGATGGCCGCGGCAGCGATGCCTTGCGAGCGGGCGAGCGGCACGAGCTCGGCGATCGCGAGGTCGATGGCGGGGTACGCGAAGCCTAGTCCTGCATCGACGCGCAGCACGCCGGGTGCGACGCGCGTCGACACCGGCACGGCGTCGCCTTTGACCTTGCCCGAGCGCGCCTGCGCGGCATAGGCCGGCACGCGCGCGAGGCCGTGCGCGGCCTGGCCATCGGCCTCCGCCACGACCAACGCGCGCGCCGTCGCGCGCGCGGCCGCTTCCGATGCGCCTTGGGCACGCAGCGCCGTCGCAGCGAGCACCTCGGCTTCGCCAAGCGTGAGGCGCGCCGCGGTGGGCGTCGGGCTGGATGCCGTCACGGGAGGTCCTGCGCGTCGCGCGGCGCCGTCAGGCGCTGCGGTAGAGCTTGGTCATGACGAACTCGACATGACCCAGCGCCTCGGCGGCGGTGAGCCGGCCGTTCGCCGTCTGCTCGATGCAGTCGATGAGCGCGTCGCCCGCCTGGTCGATGGTCATCTCGCGGCGCACCACGCCCGATACGTCGACATCGACATGCTCGGGCATCAAGCGCACGGTGCGCGGATTACCGGTGACCTTGATCACCGGCATGATCGGGTTGCCGATGACATTGCCCTGGCCGGTCGGGAAGATGTGCACCACATAGCCCGCGGCGGCCTGCAGCGTGCAGCACTCGGCGGCGGCCGAGGAGGTGTCCATGAAGTAGAGGCCTTGGCCGCGCGCCGGCGCCTCGGCGGGCTCCAGCACATCGATGAACTTCACCTTCTTGCCGATCTTCTCGAGGTTGCCGAGCGCTTTCTCTTCGATGGTGGTGAGGCCGCCGGCGATGTTGCCCTTGGTGGGCTGGCTCTCGGAGAGGTCGGAGGTCTTGTTCGCCTCGATGACATCGTCCTGATAAGCCTGCCAGGTCTTCATGAACTTCTCGCGCACCTCGGGCGTCGCGGCGCGTGCCGCGGCGAGGTGCTCGGCGCCCGTGAGCTCGGAGGTCTCGCCGAAGCAGCCGTAGAGACCGTGCGGGATCAGCTTGTCGTACATGTTGCCGACGGTGGGGCAGGAGGCGAGACCGGTGGTGGTGTCGCTCTCGCCGCACTTGGCTGCGACCCACAGCTCGCTGATGTCGCACTCGACGCGCACCTGGCCCGAGGTCTGGTGCACGAATTCTTTGGCCTTGCGCGACGCGGCGGCCACGGTGGCGATGTCGCCGTTGCCCTCGATCCAGAAGCCGGCGACCGGCTTGCCGGTCTTGGCGATGCCGTCGACGATGCGCTGCGTCCAGCCCGGCTCGATGCCGATCACGATGCAGGCGGCGACGTTCGGGTTGGAGCCGGTGCCGATCATCGTGCGGAAGTGCAGGTCGAGGTCGGCGCCGAACTGCAGGCGCCCGTAGGCGTGCGGCAGCGCGATCGTGCCCTTGATGTTGTTGGCGACGGCCTCGCAGGCGGCGTTCGAGATGTCGTCCACCGGCAGGATGGCGACATGGTTGCGGACGCCCACGCGGCCGTTCTCGCGGCGGAAGGCCCAGATCTTGCGGTTGTGATGGCTCATGTGCGGCTTACCAACGCTTGGTCTTGAGGTTGTGGACATGGACATGCTCGCCCTTGGCGACCGGCGCGACGATGCGGCCGATGTCCTGTCCGTACTTGGTCACCGTGTCGCCGACCGCGAGGTCGACGAGCGCCACCTTGTGGCCGATCGGCACATCATGGCGGGCGGTGAGGCGGAAATCGGAATTGTCCTCGGTCACGACGCAGAGCATGTCGGTGCCGGCCTTGAGGCCTTCGACCACGACCACGCCGACGTTGTCCTTGCGATCGTGCACGAGCAGTTGGGGAACGCTCACGGAATAGACTCCTGGGGTTCGCTTGCGGACTGCAAGTCTTATATAAGATACTAAACACATGAGTACCCCCGCGGCAAGCCTCCCTGAGCTGCCTGCGGGCGGGGAGCCGCTGCGCTTCCGCCCGCTCTACGGCCAGGTCTACGAGTCGCTGCTCAAGCGCATCGCCGGCGGCGAGTGGCGCGCCGGCGAGGCGCTGCCGAGCGAGCAGGCGCTCGCCGCCCAGCTCGGGGTCAGCCAGGGCACCGTGCGCAAGGCGCTCGACGCGCTCGCGCTCGACAAGATGATCGACCGGCGGCAGGGCAAGGGCACCTTCGTGGCCGAGCTCACGCAGGAGCAGGCGCTGTTCCGCTTCTTCCGCCTCACCCGCGCCGACGGCGAGCGGGCCGTGCCCTCGAGCGCCGACGAGACCCTGAAGCTGCGACCGGCGCGCGCCGTCGAGCAGCGTGCGCTCGGGCTGGCGCCGGACGAGGAGGTCATCGAGATCCTCCGCACCCGCGTGCTCGACGGTCGTCCGACCATGGTCGAGCGCGTGGTGGTGCCCGCCGCGGTGTTCCCTGGGCTCGAGCGCCTCGCGCCGCTGCCGAACGCGCTCTATGCGCTCTACCAGCGGGAATACCGGATCAACATCGCCGCGGTCGACGAGCGGCTGCGTGCCGATGCCGCGCGCCGCGAGGATGTGCGGCGGCTCGGTGTGGTGCTCGGCGCGCCCTTGCTGCAGATAGAGCGCGTCGCGCGCACCGTCGAAGGGCGGGTGGTCGAATGGCGCCTCAGCCGCTGCGACACCACGCATCTCTCCTATGCGGTGACGCTGTCGTGACGGCGGCCGTCGATATCGGCGTCGCCGCCAAGACGGTGCTGTGTGTCGGTCATGCCGTGCAGGACCATGTCTACCGGCTGTCGCGACTGCCGGTCGGCGGCTCGAAGAACCGCGCCACGGGTTTCACCAGCGTCGGCGGCGGCCCGGCGGCGACGGCCGCGGTGGCCATCGCGCGCCTCGGCGGCCGCGCGCGACTCGCGGCTCGCGTCGGCGACGATGCGGTGGCCGACGAGATCGAGCGCGAGCTCCGCGGCCACGGCGTCGATTGCGCGCAGCTGCGCCGCTTCGCGGGGCGTGCGTCCTCGCGTTCGGCGGTGGTGGTCGACGATCCCGGCGAGCGCATGATCGTCAACCACACCGACCCCGCGATGCCCGCCGACCCGGCCTGGCTCGCGCAGATCGACCTCACGGGCGTCGATGCGGTGCTCGCCGATGTGCGCTGGCCGGAGGGCGCTGCGCTGATGCTGGCCCGCGCCCGCGCTGCGGCGCTGCCCGCGGTGCTCGACGCCGATGTGCCGCTGCCGCCCGGCTCGCCGTTGCCGCGGGCGGCGACGCATGTCGCGTTCTCGCTGCCGGGCCTGCGCGACCATCTCGGGCTCGCGGCGGACACGCCGCTCGATGCGGGCGCCTGTGCGGCGGCTCTGCAGCGCATCGCGCGCGAGACCGGCGCATGGTGCGCGGTGACCATGGGCGCGGAGGGCGTGCTGCACGGCCGCGCCGGCGCGATCGTGCATTCGCCCGCGTTCCGCGTGACGGCGGTCGACACGCTCGGCGCCGGCGATGTCTGGCACGGCGCGTTCGCGCTGGCGCTGGCGGAAGGCCTCGACGAGACCGCCGCGGTGCGCGCGGCCTCGGCCGCCGCCGCGATAAAGGTGACGCGCCCGGGTGGGCGTGCGGGCGCGCCGACGCGCGCGGAACGCGATGCGCTGCTGTCGTCGACGGCAGGCGGCGCCTGAAGGAGGACGAGGCTTGGACCTTTCAGCTGGGAAATACCGGGGTATGCGTCGCATGGCGGACGCCGCCGGGCGCTTCAAGATGACGGCGGTCGACCAAAGGCCGCCGATCAAGAACCCGATCCGCGAGAAGCGCGGCACGGCGGAGGCGCCGTGGGAGGATGTCGCGGGGTTCAAGGAGATGCTCATCCGCGAGCTGCAGGCGGAGTCGTCGGCGATGCTGCTCGACCCGCACTACGCGTATCCGCGCGGCGTCACGATGCTCGACGCCTCGCGCGGCATGATCCTCACGCTCGAGGACTCGATCTTCAAAGAAACCCCGGGCGGTCGCCTGTCGTCCGAGATCGACGATTGGTCGGTGGAGAAGATCAAGCGCGCGGGCGGCGATGCCGTGAAGGTGCTGGCCTGGTACCGGCCGGACGCCGACCCCGCGGTCTGCCGTGCCCAGCAGGATTTCACGCAGCGCATCGGCGAGGCCTGCAAGCGCTACGACATCCCGTTCGTGTTCGAGCTGCTGGTCTATCCGCTCGCTTCGGATGCGGCGCAGACCCGCGACTACATCGAGATGCAGGGCAAGCATCCGGAGTTCGTCGTCGAGAGCGTGCGCACCTTCGCCGACCCGCGTTTCGGCGTCGACCTCTTCAAGCTCGAGAGCCCGGTGCCCGCGGCGCAGGTGCCCGGCGTCGGCGAGCCCGGCTGGGAGGACGCGCAGCGCTGGTTCGACGCCGTCGGTGCGGCCGCCGGTCGGCCGTGGGTGATGCTGTCGGCGGGCGCCGGCATGACCGAGTTCCGTCGCGTGCTCACGCACGCCTACCGCGCAGGGGCTTCGGGCTATCTCGCGGGCCGCGCCATCTGGGCGCGGGCGTTCACGCAGTTCCCCGATTGGGATGCGATCCGTGACGGTCTGCGGGGCGAGGCGCGGGAATACATGCGCGGCCTGAACGCGCTCACGGATGCCTCGGCGACACCCTGGCACACCCACGCCTGCTACGGTGCGCAAGGTGCGCGCGTGACGCCGGCGGATGCGACCTTCCGCCATGTTTACCCCGGGTTCGGGTCTTGAGGAGGACGATGACATGCTGACCTATGGCGTGGCGGTGCTCGCCCGACCGACCTTCGATGTGCCCTTCGCGGAAGCGACCAAGGAGCGTGCGTTCGCGGCGCTCGAGGCGGCCGGCATCCGCACGGTGGGGCCGCGCGGTCTGCTGTTCGACCGTGCTGCCGCCGAGCAGGCGGTCGCGGAGATCGCCGCCGCCGGACCCATCGACCTGCTGCTGATCCTGCAGGTCACCTTCACGGACGCCACCATGACGGTGAAGCTCGCGCGCGAGGCCAAGGTGCCGCTCGCGGTCTGGGCGCTGCCCGAGCCGCGCATCGGCGGTCGTCTGCGCTTGAACGCCTACTGCGGACTCAACCTCGCGGCGCATGCGCTCGGTCGCGCGGCTGTGCCGCACGGCTCGCTGTACGCGGATCCCGACGCGCCCGGCATCGGCGAGAGCCTGCGTGCGCTCGCGCGGGTGCACGCGATCCCGGCGTCGGTGGCGCAGCCGCCGGCCGCGGCGGTCGCCGCGGCGGACGCCGCCGCCGCCCGCGTGCTCGGCACGCTGGCCGATTCAAAGATAACGGTCGTGGGCCGTCATCCGGACGGCTTCGACACCTGCGAATACGATCCGGCGCTGCTCGCTCGGCTCACCGGTATGAGCGTCGAGCAGGTGGAGCTGCCCGATCTCTTCGCGCGGGCGCGCGCCACCGACCCGGCACGGGTCGCCGCGGTGCGCGAGCGCGTCGAGGCGCAGGTGGCGGGCGTGGCCGAGGTCGATGCCGAGCAGCTCGACCGCTCGTTCCGCGTGTTCTGCGCGTTGGAAGATGTGCAGCGCGATACGGGCGCGAAGGGCCTCGCGGTGCGCTGCTGGCCCGAGATGTTCACCGAATACGGCTGCGCGGCCTGCGGGCCGATGGCCATGATGAACCAGAAGAAGGTGCCCTCGGCCTGCGAGGCCGATGTCAACGGCTCGATGACGCAGCTCATCCTCCAGGAACTCGCGGGCGAGCCCGCATGGATGGCCGATCTCGTCGACATCACCGCCGCCGACGACACCGCCGTGCTGTGGCACTGCGGGCTCGCGCCGCTCTCCATGTGCGACCCCGAGTTCAAGCCCGAGGCCACCATCCACACCAACCGCCGCATGCCGCTGCTGCACCAGTTCCCGATCAAGCCGGGCCGCATCACGCTGGCGCGCATCTCGCGCTCGCGCAACGCGCTCAAGCTCGTGATCGCGGGCGCGGAGGTGTTGCGTGCGCCGATGGCCTTCACCGGCTGCTCGGGCACGGTGCGCTTCGACCGCCCGGCGGGCGAGGTGAGCCAGCGCATCCTCGACGAGGCGTTGGAGCACCACTTCGCGCTCGCCTACGGCGACCACCGCGAGGCGCTGCGCGCGTTGGCGCAGCGCTGGCAGATCCCGGTGCTCGAGCTCGCGTGATGGATCCCGGCGTCCCGAACTGGGGCCGCATCCCGGCGCTCGCCGTCACGGGCGCTCCGGCGCTCGTCGCCGTGGGCGCCGGCCACGAGCTGCGCTTGCCGACTTCGGCGGGCGAGATCGTGCTGACGCTGCACGATCACGGGCTGCGGCTGCGTGTCGGACCGCCGGTGCGCGACTACGGCATCCTGGTCGCGGCGCCCGTGCCGTTGCAGCTGCAGTTGGAGGCGATCGACGGCGGCTCGCGCGTCACCGCGCGCACCGCGTCCGGTGGCGCGCTCGAACTGCGCGTCGGCCATGCGCCGTTCCACTTCGAGCTGCTGCTGGATGGTCGCCGGGTGCAGGGCTCGTCGACCGACGGCCATTTCGTGCGCCGTTTCCGGCTGCCGCCGCTGGCGCGCCACGACGGACGCTGGCTCTTCACCGTCGATCTCGGCGCCGACACGCCGGTGTACGGTCTCGGCGAGAAGTCCGGCAAGCTCGACAAGCGCGGGCAGTGGCTGCGCTCCTACAACCACGATGCGCTGGGTCTCAACGCCGAGCGCAGCTACAAGAACGCCCCGTTCGCCTGGAGTCCGGAGGGTTGGGGCGTGTTCGTGCACGGCCCCGATCCGGTGACCCACGGCGTCGGCTTCGGCCCGTGGTCGCAGCGCGCGTATCTGCTGGCGGTGGAGGGCGAGGGGCTCGATGTCTTCGTGCTGACCGGTGCCGACGGCGCGGCGCAGCTGCGCCAGTACACCGACCTCACGGGCCGTGCCCCGGAGCCGCCGCCTTGGAGCCTCGGCACCATCCTCTCGAAGGCGTACTACAAGGACGCCGACGAGATCCTGTCGGTGGCGCGCGAGGTGCGCGCACGCGGGCTGCCCTGTGAGGTCATCACCTTCGATGGCCGCGCCTGGCAGGACACCGACACGCGCTTCGCGTTCGAGTGGTGCCCGAAGCGCTACCCCGACCCGAAGCCGGTCATCGACGAGCTCAAGTCCATGGGCTTCCGCATCTGCGTGTGGGAGTACCCGCTGGTGTCGGTGCGGCATCCGCTGTTCGCCGAGATGGCCGCCAAGGGTTGGCTGCTGCGCGACGCGCGCACCGGCGAGCCGTACCGCTACGCCTGGGACCCGGAACCCTTCGGCGCGGTGCTCACGCAGCTGCCGGAGTCCGGCGTGGTGGATTTCACCCACCCCGAGGCCTACGCGTTCTGGCGCGACAAGCACCGCGACCTCTTCGAGCTCGGCGTCGACATGATCAAGGCCGATTTCGGCGAGCAGATCGAGCCGCACATGCTCGCGCGCGACGGCTCGCAGGGCGACGCCCTGCACAACATCTACGCGCTGCTCTACAACCGTTGCGTGTACGAGGCGGCGCAGCGGTTCGGCCGCGACGGCGCCTTCCTCTTCAGCCGTGCCGGGTGGTCCGGCTCCCAAAGATATCCCTCGCAGTGGGGCGGCGATCCGCAGGCCGACTGGGGCGGGCTCGCCGGCAACCTGCGCAGCGGCATCTCGTGGGGGCTCACCGGCGCGCCGTACTACGCGACCGATGTGGGCGGCTTCTACGGCGATACCCGCGACCCCGTGCTCTATGTCCGCTGGCTGCAGGCGGCGGTGTTCTCCGCGCATCTGCGGCTGCACGGCATCGGTCCGCGCGAGCCGTGGTCCTACGGACCGGAGGCCGAGCGCATCGCGCGCGCGGCGCTCGAGTTGCGGCAGCGGCTGCTGCCTTATCTGTGGCAGGCGGTGCGCGGGTCGGCGGCCACGGGCCTGCCGGTGCAGCGACCGATGGTCATCGCCTGCCCCGAGGACCGCGCGTCCTGGGCCTTCGAGGACCAGTTCTTCCTGGGCGGCGACCTGCTGGTCGCACCCTGTCTGCGCCCGGACGGCGAAGTGACGGTCTATCTGCCGGCGGGGGAGTGGGTGCGGTTCCCGGACGGCCGCGCGGTCGAGGGCGGCCGCGTGCATCGGCTGCGGTTGGCGCTCGACGAGATCGCGATGTTCGCGCGCCGCGGCGCGCGCATCCCGTTGGGCGGCCCCGCCGGACCGCTGCGCGGCGCCATCGTCGCCACGGAGCACTGGCAGGCATGAACACTCCGTCGCAGACCCGCCGCGGTGTCTTGTCTGATGGGAACATCTTTGTTAGCGTGCCGGCAGTCTTATGCCGGCCACGCTCGTTGCGTCGGTACAACACAGGGGAAACATGATGTCGACGCGAAACAAGTTGGTTGCGGGTGCGGTCGCAGGGATCTGCGCGATGCTCGCGGCGCCGGGGGCCTACGCCCAGGACGGCGTCGAGCGTCTCGACGAGATCGTCATCACCGCGCAGAAGCGCGAACAGAAACTGCAGGATGTACCCATCGCGGTCAGCGTGGTCAGCGGCGCGCTCGCCGAGTCCACCGGCAGCTACAACATCGAGTCGCTGCGCGCACTCGTGCCCTCGCTCAACATCCGCAAGACCAACACCTCGCTGAACCAGTCGGTGTTCCTGCGCGGCGTCGGCACCATCAACTTCGCGATCGCCGCGCAGCCGAGCGTCGCCACGGTGCTCGACGGCGTGGTGCTGTCGTCGGCCGGTGAGGCTTTCGGCGATCTCTACGACGTCGAGCGCGTCGAGGTGCTGCGCGGTCCGCAGGGTACGCTGTTCGGCAAGAACGCCTCGGCGGGCGTGGTGAACATCGTCACCAAGCGTCCGGGCGACGAGTTCGGCGGCTATGTCGACTTCGGCTACTACGAGGACGACGAGGTCCGCGTGAAGGCGGCGGTCGACCTGCCGATCTCCGAGAACGTCCGTTCGCGCACCACGGTCACCTGGGGCGACTTCAACGGGTACATCAACAACGTCTCCGCCACCGCCGGCGGCGGCAAGATGAACGGCTACGACCGCAAGGGCGTACGCAGTTCCTGGGACTTCGACGCCGAGACCAGCAAGTGGCAGCTGAACCTCGATTACCGGCAGTCGGACGACAACTGCTGCGTCGAAGTGATCGGCACGGCGCCCACCGGCGCCAACGGTCCTGCGCTGCAGTCGCTCATGACCGGCGTCACCTTCCTCGGCGACAAGACGCGCACCGTGCGTCAGGACCTGCAGATGCGCTCCTTCGAGCGCGCCTGGGGCTTCTCGCTGCAGGGCGATATCGACTGGGACGACAAGACCCTCACCTCGATCACCGCTTATCGCACATGGGACGCCACCGAGATCCGCGAAGGCGACTGGTTGGACACGGCCGCCGCTTATGTCGGCAACACCTTCGCGCAGCTGCACGATTTCGGTCCGCAGGAGACCAAGACGCTGTCGCAGGAGCTGCGCATCGCCTCGGCGGGCGGTGAGACGATCGACTATGTCGCCGGTCTCTACTTCTCGAAGACCGATGCCGAGCGTTTCTTCCGGCGTGACACCATCGTCTGCCGTTCGACCACCCTCCCGGTGAACGCGACGGGCCTCGCGCCCTGCCGCGCCGGCGCCTCGGTGATCGACACCACGCCGAGCGCCAACGCCACCTTCGGCGCGAAGTTCCAGAACATGGCCGCCTTCGTCGACGGCACCTGGAACCTGTCCGACCGCTTCCGCGTCATCGGCGGTCTGCGTGCCACGCGCGACGAGCTGAGCTACTACCACACCTACAACTTCTCGCCCTCGGCGGGTCCCGGCATCCGCACGGCTCCGGCCGGTTCGGGTCCGACGGCGACGCTCGGCGGCAGCGACACCTCGGGCAACGTCTCGGGGCGTCTGGGTGCGCAGCTCGACTTCACCGACGATGTGATGCTCTACGCGACCTACTCGCGCGGCTACAAGGGCCCGGCGTACAACGTGTTCTTCAACATGGGCGTCAACAACACGCCGGTGATCGACGCCGAGATCGTGGACTCCTACGAGGCGGGCTTGAAGTCGTCGGCCCTCGATGGCCGGATGCTCTTCAACCTGGCGGCGTTCCGCGCCGACTACTCGGACTTCCAGGCCAACAACTTCACCTTCCTGAACGGTGCGCTCATCACGACGCTCACCAACGCGGGCGAGGTGTCGTCGCAGGGCGTGGAGTTCGACTTCCAGTTCAAGCCCTCGTCCTACTTCGCGATCGGCGGCGGCTTGGCCTACACCGATGCGCAGGTGGACAAGTTCTTCACCCCGCCGGGCTCCACGCCGACGGTGCGTGACGGCACCCAGCTGCCGCTCGCCCCGGAGCTGAAGGGCTCGCTGGTGGTCGAAGGCGCGTTCCCGATCGGCTCGTGGACGCTGGCGCCGAACGTCGTCGTGTCGTACACGGAGGACCAGTTCTCGGACCTCAACGAGCCGGCGGCGCTCAAGATCCCGAGCTACACCACGGTCGATGTCGCGCTGGCGCTCACCGATGCGGACGACCGCATCCGCCTCAGCCTGATCGGTCGCAACGTCACGGACGAGGCCTACACCGTCCTCAAGACGGCGGGTGGCCCGGGCGGCGTGCCGCGTCTGCAGATCCCGCGTGACGCCGACCGCTACTTCGGCATCCAGGCGCGCTTCCGCTTCGGCGGCAACTGATCCGGCGCAGGGCGGTCCGAGCGTCGTGAAGCGCGCGCTCGCGGCCGCCCTGAGGCTGCTCGGTGCAGTGAACGCCCCCATCGCGAGATGGGGGCTTTCTTTTTCTGCGGCGCTGCTCGCGCTGATGCTGGCGGTGGCGCTGGCGCAGATCGCCTCCCGTGGCCTCTTCAACCACACCCTCGACTGGGCCGAGGAGATCGCGCGTTGGGCGCTGGTGTGGGGCGCGTTGCTCGCAGCGCCGATGGGCTACCGTGCTGCGGGACATGTCGCCATCACGATGCTCGTCGAGGCTTTGCCGCCGCGGCTGCTGTACGCGCTCGCCATCGCGATCAACCTGCTCATCGGCTGGATCTGCCTGATGTTCCTCATCGAGGGCATCGCTTTCGTGGGCCGCGGCTCGACGCTGGTGGCGACGGCGCTGCCCTTGAGCATGGGCTGGGTGTACGCGATCGTGCCGTTGTCGCTGGCGGCGCTGCTGTCGGTCTCGGTCGAAGCGGTGCTGCGCCTGCTGCATGACCTGGTCTCGGGCGAGGCGGGCCGCGAGCCGCTGGTCGGGGTGGTGCCGTTGCTCGAGCGCGAGCCGCAGGACTGACGGTCATGTCCATCGCGTTCTTCTGGATCTTCATCCTGCTGCTGGCGCTCGGCGCACCGGTGGTGTTCGCGCTGCTGCTCGGGCCGGGCCTGAGCCTCGTCCTCGACGGTGAGACGCGCTACTTCGCGGCGCTGCTCGCGCGTTTCTACAACGGCATCGACAGCTTCCCGCTGCTGGCCGTGCCGTTCTTCATCCTCGCCGGCGAGCTCATGAACTCCGGCGGCATCACAGCCGCCATCGTGCGCTTCGCGCAGACCCTGGTCGGGCATGTGCGCGGCGGCCTCGCGCAGGTCAATGTGCTCTCGTCCATGATGTTCGCCGGCATCTCCGGCTCCGCCGTCGCCGACGCCTCGGCCATCGGCAAGATGCTGATCCCGGAGATGGAGAAGCAGGGCTACTCGCGGCCCTTCGCGTCGGCGGTCACCGCGGCGGCGGCGGTGATCGGCCCGATCATCCCGCCCTCCGGCATCATGGTGCTGTACGGCTTCGTGATGAACGTCTCCATCGGCGCGCTGTTCGCGGCCGGTGTCGTGCCGGGCATCCTCATCGGTCTCGGTCTCATGGGCCTCATCCGCTTGCTCGCGGGCCGGTACAAGCTGCCGCCGGCCACGCCGCGCGCGACCTGGGCCGAGCGTGGCCAGGCGTTCCGTGGCGCGTGGCTCGCGTTGCTGCTGCCCGTGATCCTGCTCGGCGGCATGCTGAGCGGCGTCTTCACGGCCACCGAGGCCGCGGCCGTCGCGGTGGCCTACGCGCTCTTCGTCACCGTCTTCGTGCTGCGCAACACGGGCTGGCGGGACCTCAAGCGCATCTTCCGCGCCACCGCGCTGCAGTCGGGCGTGATCCTGTTGCTGGTGGGCGCAGCGGTGACCCTCGGTTGGCTGGTCACCGTTTCCGGACTCGCCACCCGGATCGCCGAGACCATCCTCGCCATCACCGATAACCCGCTGCTGCTGCTGTTCCTGGTCAACATCCTGCTGCTGATCGTCGGCATGTTCCTCGACGCCGGCCCCGCGATCCTCATCCTGGGTCCGGTGTTGTCGCCGGTGTTCACGGCGCTCGGCGTCGACCCGGTGCATTTCGCGCTGGTGATGTGCGTGAACCTCACCATCGGCCTCGCCACGCCGCCGATGGGGCTCGTCCTGTTCGTCACCGCCTCGGTCGCGCGCGAGCGGCTGGAGAACATCGTGCGCGCCATCCTGCCGTTCCTCGCGGTCGAGATCGCGGTGCTGTTCCTCATCACCTTCTTCCCGGCGCTGGTGCTGACGCTGCCGCGTTGGCTGGGGCTGCTCTGATGGCGGTGTCCCCGTGACCGTGACCTTGCGCCGTTGGCTGCTCGCCGTCGTGGTACTGGCCTGCGTCGCCGGCATCGTCGGCTCGCGTGCGCAGCAGGCCGAGATCACCATCCGCATCGCTTTCCTCGCTTCGCAGGACGACGAGGACTACATCGGCGCGGTGGCGTTCCGCGAGGCGCTGCGGCAGCGGCTCGGCGACCGCGTCGCCGTGCAGATCTATCCGTCCGGGCAGTTCTGCGGCAACGAGCGCGAGTGCATGGAGGCGCTGCAGAGCGGCATCCTCGAGATGCACCAGACCACCATCGGCGGCCTCGCAGGGCTCTACGGGCCGGCGCAGGTGTTCGATCTGCCGTACACCTTCGCCGACGACGCCGTGGCCGAGTGCGTGTTCGACGGCGAGGTGCCGCGGGCGATGGGCGAGGCGATCCTGCAGCAAGGTCTCGGGCTGCGCCTGATGGCGGTCGGCAACACCGGCGGCTGGCGCAGTTTCGCGATGACCGAGCGGCGCATCACGCGCGTCGCGGACCTCGCGGGGCTGCGCATCCGCACGCTGCCGTCGGCGCTCGAGCAGGAGATGGTGCGCGAGCTCGGCGCGAGCCCGATGGCGCTGCCGTTCTCGGAGATCTACACCGCGCTCGGCGCCGGCATGCTCGCCGGCACCAAGAACAGCATCCAGGACGTGATGGGGATGAAGTTCGACGAGCACATCCGGCACCTCTTCGTGGACCGCCACGCCTACATGGCGTCCTTCTGGTGGTATTCGGAGCAGGGTTGGCAGCGCTTGCCGCCCGATGTGCAGCAGGCGGTGCGCGAGGCGTTCGTGGCGCTCGCCGCGGCGACGCGCCGCGCGGCCAAGGACCGCGAGGCTCCGGCGCTCGCCGCGTTCGAGACCGGCGGCGGCACCATCGACTACATCACGGATGCGCAGCGCGCCGAGTTCCGCGCCGCGACCGCACCGTTGCGCGAGTGGTATGCGTCGCGCTACCCCGGCGACTGGCTGCGTCGCGTCGATGACGCGGTCGCCGCTTGCGGCGCGCGTGCCGCGCCCACCGATCCATCGACCTGAAGGAGACGACCGTCGTGAGAGTGCTGTTCGTGGATGCAGGGAACTATTGCCGCTCACCGGTGGCCGAGATCGTGGCGCGTGCGATGGCCGTGCGCAGCGGGGCGGCGGGCTGGTCCTTCTCTTCGGCCGGCCTCAAGGACAAGCACGCCGGCGACTCGGCGGATCCGCGCTCGATCGCCGCCTGCGCGGCGCGCGGCTACGACCTCACCGCGTTCCGCTGCCGTGAGATCACCGCGGCGGACTTCGCGGCCCATGACCTCATCCTCGCCATGGACCGCGACAACGCCGCGCAGCTCGAGGCGCGTCGGCCCGCGGGCAGCGCCGTGCCCGTCCGTCTCTTCCTTGACGACCGTGAGGTGCCGGACCCGTACTACGGCGGCGATGACGGGTTCGGGACGATGATGTCGCAGATCGAGGAGGGCGTAAGGCAGCTCTTGGGCGGTGCCGGTCCGGGGGGCTGAGCACGGCCGACGGCGGCGCTCCACGCGGCCGCCCGGGGGGGGCGCGATGGTCTCCGGCCATATGCGCTATATTGATTCCATGGGAGATATCACGGTACTGCTGGGCCGGGCCCGCGACGGCGACCGGGGGGCGTTCGACGGCCTCTTCGATGCCCTGTACCCGGATCTGCGGCGCATCGCCCATGCGCGGCTCGCCTCGCACCAGCGCAACACCATGCTCAACACCACGGTGCTGGTGCACGAGTGCTTCCTCAAGTTCACGGCTGCCGATCGGCTGACGCCGAAGGACCGCTCGCACTTCCTGGCCTACGGTTCGCAGATGATGCGGTCCATCATCGTCGATGTCGCGCGGGCCCGTCAGGCGGAGCGGCGGGGCGGCGACGCCGCGCACACCACGCTCAACACCGATGTGCGCGACGGCGTGCCCGCGGGCGAAGACGAGATCATGGATGTGCACGAGGCGCTCGAGCAGCTCGCCGGGCTCGATGCGCGCCTCGCCAAGGTGGTCGAGATGCGCTACTTCGGCGGTCTGCGCGAAGCCGAGATCGCCGAAGCGCTCGGCGTCACCGAGCGCACCGTGCGCCGCGATTGGGAGAAGGCGCGACTGCTGCTGGCGGCGGCGCTGCGCACGCGCTGAGCGCCGTCTTCCGCCGTCCGGCGTCCGACCGATCGACGGCGCCGCATCGCGCGAGCGCCGTTTTTTTTTCGCTCCGATGTCCGGTCGTGCCTTGCCGTTCCGTATTCACTGGCAAGCAGGCGTTGTGCGGCGGTCGATGGACCCGCGACGCCGGGCGATCCGTCGCCATAACGCAAAGATATCGGAGGTCCGTGATGCCCCTTCTACCGCGCTTGATGCCCCAGTGGTCCGTGCTCGATCGTCTGCTCGATCAGGCCCTCGACCTCGCCCCCGAGGCGCGCGAGCGCTGGTTGGAGAGCCTCGTGGCCGAGGATCTCGCCGTGCGCGCCACGCTGCGCCAGCTGCTCGATGTGCAGTGCGGCATCGAATCCGGTCTCTATCTCGAGCGCCTGCCGAAGGTCGCTTGATGCGCGGCGCGGCGGAACGGACCTGGATGTCCGCTTCCGCCGCCGTTTTCCGTACTCGTAGCTGAGCAGCCGACGAACGGCTTCGCCGAGGTGACCCTTCCGGGGAGATGATGTCCAGCATCACGAGCCGATCCATCGCACCCGCATCGCTCCATCCGCACCTCCGCAGCGGAGGTGTCCTCCTTTCCCTGATGTTGGCCTTCGCCGCTGCCAGCCTCTTCGCCGCCGGCCTGGACTCTCCGACGACCAAGTCCGACGGCGTCACCATCCCCTACGGCGACCTCGACCTCAGCACCGTCAACGGCGCGTTCGAGCTCGAGCGCCGTCTCGTCGAAGCGGCGAGCATCGTCTGCATCGATCTCGACTCGCCCGCGGTGCCGCGCGAGACCTACGACCGCTGTCGCATGGACGCGGTCTCGGGGGCTATACTCATCTTGCGTCGACCGCCCTCCGCGGTCGCCGCGGTGACCAGTTGACCGGCGGGGCGGTCTGTCGCGGGTGATCGACCGCGCCGTCATCGCTCCGCGACGGACGGCTAACCTTGAAACTGCTCTCCGACCTTTCTTCGCAATGGGCGGTCATCAACCGGCTCCTCGACGAGGTGCTGGCACTCGAGCCGTCCGAGCGTGAGGCCTGGCTCGACCGCCTCGCCCCCGAACACCATGGCCTGAAGGGCACGCTGCGCGGGCTGCTGACGGCGCAGGCGGGCATCGAGACGGAGTCCTTCCTCGACACCCTGCCCAGGATGTCCGAGCCGGCCCCCGACCTGAAGCCGGGCGACGAGATCGGCCCCTACCGCATCCTCGAACGCATCGGCAGCGGCGGCCAAGGCACGGTCTGGCTGGCGCAGCGCGCCGACGGTCAGCTCAAGCGCAAGCTGGCCATCAAGCTGCCGCAGCTCGCCTGGGCCGAGGGCCTCGCGGCGCGCATGGAGCGCGAGCGGGACATCCTGGGTGCGCTCGACCACCCTTACATCGCGCGGCTCTACGACGCAGGCGTCGACCAGCGAGGTCGACCGTTCCTCGCCATCGAGTACGTCGAGGGCGTCAACCTCGACCGGTACTGCGACGAGCAGCGTCTCGACATCCGGGCGCGGGTCGCGCTCTTCATGAACATCCTGGAGGCGGTGCAGTACGCACACACCGCGCTCGTGGTGCACCGCGACCTCAAGCCGGCCAATGTGCTGGTCAACGCCAAGGGCGAGCCGAAGCTGCTGGATTTCGGCGTCTCCTCTCTGGTCGCCCAGTCCGTGGTCGAGGGCGAGGATGCCGCGACGCAGACCGCGACCCGCGCCATGACGCCGCGCTACGCGAGCCCGGAACAGATGGAGGGGAAGCGGCTCGGCGTCGGCTCCGATGTGTATTCGCTCGGGGTGATGCTGCATGAGCTGCTGAGCGGCGGATCGCCCTACGCGGTCAAGCGCGGCTCGGTCGCAGAGTACGAGCACGCCATCCTCGAAGAAGATGTGCGCGCGCCGAGTCGGGTGCAGATGAGCGAGGTGATCGCCTTCGCCCGCGACTCGACGCCGAGGCGCCTCGCACGCCAGCTGCAGGGCGACCTCGATGCCATCGTGCTGCGTGCGCTGGCCCGTGACCCGCGTGAGCGTTACGGCTCGGCGCTCGCCCTGCACGACGACCTGCGTCGCTGGTCGACCGGCCGCGCCGTACAGGCCCGGCCACCGTCGGCCTGGATAAGTCTCCGCAAGTTCCTGGTCCGCAACCGCCTGATCGCAGGCGGCATCACCGCCGGCGTGGTGGCGGTGATGGTGGCGGCCTTGGTGGCGGTGCAGCAGGCCGGCGTCGCCCGCGAAGAGGCGCGACGCGCCAACGCCACGCGCGACTTCGTGATGGGCATCTTCAACGACGCCAACCCTGCATTGCATGCCGGGCGCGATGTCACGGTGCGCGAACTGCTCTCGGCCAACGAGCAGAAGCTCATCGACCGGCTGTCCGGCGACCCGATGCTGCAGGCCGATGTGCTCCATTCCGTCGCGCAGGTCTGGGACCGCTTCGGCGACTTCAGCCGGGTGGTGGATGTCCACCAGAAGCGCGCATCGCTGCTCGGCAGCAACGGCGCTCCGAACGAGTCGGTGGCGCTCGCCTTGCTCGAGCAAGGCAAGGCGTTGGCGGTGGTCGAGCGGGTGGGGGAGATGGCCGCCGTGCTCGACCGCGTGCGCGACCAGCTGCCTGTGGAGGACATGTCGCCGCAGGTGCGTGAGCGCTACGAGTGGCAACGCGGCTGGGTGGCGCTGTATGTCGGCGACCGCCGCGAAGCCAAGGAACACTTCACGCGCTCGGTCGAGGCCGCGCGGATGTCCGGCGATCTCGCCTCGCAGGTCCGCGCATTGTTCGGGCGCAGCGCGAGCGAGACCTGGGTGAACCGGGTCGCGCCCGACCGCGACCGGGCTGCGGCGCTGCGTGACCATCGCGAGGCGGTGCAGCTGCTCGAGCGGTCGCAGCTCGACCGCCTGCCGCGTTTCGACCAGCGGTTGCAACTGCTGTCCAACCTGTTCTGGCTCGGCGAGTACCGCGAGGGCTGGCCCTTGGTCCGTCAGCAGATGGCGGAATCGGATCAGCTCTACGGCGAGCATCCACCCGTCGCGTCGGCGCTGCCGTTCTTCTACTTGGCCTATCTGTGGAGGCTCGGTCGTCCGCAGGAGGCGCTCGACTGGATGGCCGCGCGCACGCGCCATCAGCGCGCCTCGGGGACCTTACCGCCTGGACCGCCCCCCTCGCGTGAGGTCGCGCTGCAGGCGCGATTGTGGCTCGCGGTGGGCCAGCCCGCAGAAGCCCGCGACCTGATCGACGGGTGGCGTCGGACGAACCTCGACCCTCCGGTGGGGGACCAGCTGCGCATCGGCGTGACCGAGCTCGAGTGGGCGCAGGCCCATTCGACGCCCGCCGAGGTGCTTCGGCTGTTGGCCGTCAAGCCGTGGTCCGCGCTCACCGACGACGACGACAGCGAGTGGCCGCTCTATCCGCTTTGGCACCGAGGGCTTGCTCTGGAGCGTCAGGGTGACAGCGCGACGGCCATCCCGCTCCTCGAGACGGCCGTCCGTAAGGCCCATGACGTGTTCGGGGAGGGGCACCCGCGGGTGGCGTTGGTCCGGCTGTCGCTGGCCTTCGTCCGTTGGCGCGCGGGCGCCGCGGAGGACGCGACCGGGCGGAACATCCTCGCTACGAGTCTGGCGGGGATCGTCACGGACCTCGAGCAGGGCATGCCGCCCGAGCACCCGGCCTTGAGGGAGGCTCGCGTCTTTTTGGCGCATATCCGTGGCGCGTCCGCCACAGAAGACGACATCCGACGCTGGAGGGACCCCACCGCCACCTTCTACCCCTAAATATCCGACAGTTTGTCGGGGTGTCGATGTCCGGTTCCGGCAGGTCAGTCCGTATCCTACGGTGAAGATTGACTAAATCCGTGATTACCGTCACATCATCGATTCGGAGATGCCCCATGAACAACCGCCGCACCGCCTCCCGCCTCGCCACTTTCGCCGCCCTTGCCGTCGCCTCGTTCAGCGGCGCTTCGGCCGATGCCGCCACCCTGACCATCGCGGGTCCCGGCAACTCGGGCATCTCCTTCGTCATCGTTCTGGGAGGTACGGCCTTCACGATCTCATTGACGGGTGTCACGCAGTCGGGCGGTGCGGGGATCTGGATGCGCACGGAGCCCACGCAGTCGGGCGGCGCGGGCTGATCAGACCCTGAACGGCGCGGCCCGTCGTCGTCTCCGACGGGTCGAGCGCTCTTCCGGTATCCTCCGCGCGCCGGCATCGTCCGGCGCGCGGAGTGTCTACCGACCGACATGAGCACCGAGACGCCTCCTTCCGAGCCGACCGCCTCCGTTCGATCCTCGCCCGTCAGGGCGGCCATCGCGGCCCGTCGCTCCACCAAACGATTCTCCGATCTGCCGCCGTCGCGGGCCGACATCGAGGCCTTGCTGCAGGCTGCGGTCTGCGCGCCCGACCATGGGCAGCTCGCGCCGTGGCGGTTCACGGTGCTGCAGGGCGAGGCGCGTGGCGTGTTCGCCGATGCGCTGGCCGAGGCGCTGCGCCGGCGCATGCCGGAGGTCGCCGACGAGGCGGTGGCGCGCGAACGCGAGAAGGCTTTCCGCTCACCGGTGCTGATCGTGGTGTCGGCGCATGCCGAGCCGCACCCGAAGGTGCCCGCGGTCGAGCAGTGGGTGGCGGTCGGCGCCGCGATCCAGAATCTTTGGTTGGCGGCCGTCGAGATGGGGCTCGGTCTCGCCTGGAAGACCGGCAACCCCGCCTACGATCCGGTGGTGAAAGAGGCGCTCGGCGTGCCGGAAGGCGATGCGGTCATCGGCTTCCTGCATGTCGGCACGCCGCTCGCGACGGCGCCGCCGCGCACGCCGGATGCCGCGAGCCGTACGCGCTGGCTGTAGCGCCGGTCCGCCGTCTCAGGCGAGCGCTTCGGCGCTCACGATGATCCCGTTCTCGTCGGCGTAGAGCCATTCGCCGGGACGGAACACCGTACCCGCGAAATCGACGACGACATCGCGCTCGCCCGTGCCTTCCTGGCCAGGCCGGGTCGGGCAGATGCCGAGCGCGCGCACCGCCACCGGCATGTCGCGCAGGTTCTCGACATCGCGCGCGGCGCCGTTCACCACGATGCCCGCCCAACCATGCTGCAGCAGCAGTGCGCCCAGCTTGTCGCCGATCAGCGCGCGGCGCAGCGAGCCGCCGCCGTCGACCACCATGACGCGGCCCTCGCCGGGCGTCGAGAGCGTGCGCCGCAGCAGCATGTTGTCCTCGTGGCAACGCAGCGTGGTGATGCGGCCGTGGAAGACGCGCAGTCCGCCGAAGTCGCGGAACACGGGATCGACGGCGCGCGCGAGCGCAGGGTGGTCATCGGAGAGGTCGCAGATGCTGCGGATCATGGCGGCTGCCTCGGGTTCTGTGGTATCCAGACGCCTTGATTATGCGCCGACCGGCGCCAGGGGGGATGATGATCCTGATCACGGGAGCGACCGGCCGTACGGGTGGCCAGGCGGCGCGGGACCTCGCGGCGCGCGGCGTGCCGGTGCGCGCCTTGGTGCGCGATGCCGCGAAAGCGGCGCCGCTGGCGGCGGCGGGCGTGGAGCTCGCCGTGGGTGATGCGGGCGACGCGGCGAGCGTGCGCGCGGCGCTGCGCGGCGTCAGCAAGGTCGCGGTGATCTTCCCGAACGGCGAGCGGCAGCTCGAGTTCGAGAAGCAGGTCGTCGACCTCGCGGCGGAGGCGCGCGTCGTGCACATCGTCAAGATCTCTTCGATGGAGTCGCTGCCGACCGCGCACAACCCCACGCACCGCATGCATTGGGACTCGGAGCAGCACATCCGCGCGACGGGCATCCCCTGGACGATGGTGCGTCCGAGCTTCTACATGCAGAACTTCCTCGCCAACGCCTACACCATCAAGACCGAGGGCAGGTTCCACTATCCTTTCGGCGACACGGGTGCGGCGACGTTCTCGGATTCGCGCGACGCGGGCGCGTTCGCGGCGCATTGCCTCGCGACGCCCGGGCACGAGCGCCAGAGCTACGATGTCACGAGCCCCGACAAGCTGACTTTCCACGAGGTCGCCGCGACCTTCAGCCGTGAGCTCGGCCGCAAGGTCGAGTATGTCCCGCAGGACCCGGCCGCCTACAAGGCTCATCTCGGCAAGTTCCTGACGAGCCGTTGGCATCTCGATGCGGTCTGCGACATCTTCGCCGAGATCGCCGCGGGCTATGTGGTCGACCCCACCGACACCTTCCAGCGCGTCATGGGGCGTCCCGCGACCACGCTGGCGCAGTTCATCCGCGAGCACCGTGCCGTCTTCACGCCCTGAAGCCGTCGGCCTGCTGCTGCGCGCCACGCGCTTCGCCGCCTGGAAGCACCGCGACCAGCGCCGCAAGGGGCAGCGCGCCGAGCCGTACATCAACCACCCGCTCGAGCTCGCGCATGTGCTGTGGTTCGAGGGCGGGGTGCGCGACGAGGCGACGCTCGCCGCCGCCCTGCTGCACGACACGCTCGAGGACACGCAGACCACGGTGCAGGAGCTGCAGGGCGAGTTCGGCGAGGAGATCGCGTCCATCGTGCTCGAGGTGACCGACGAGCCCTCGCTCGATTGGCGGGTGCGCAAGAAGCTGCAGATCACGCGCGCCAAGATCGCCTCGTCGCGCGCGCGGCTCGTCAAGCTCGCCGACAAGATCTGCAACCTGCGCAGCATGATCTCCAGCCCGCCGCAGCGCTGGTCGGTCGAGCGGCGCCGCGCCTACTTCGACTGGGCCCGCGAGGTCGTCGACCAGCTGCGCGGCACCAATCCGGCGCTCGAGGAGCGCTTCGACCATGTCTTCCGGCAGCGGCCCTGATGCGCCGCGGCGTGGTGTGTTCCGGGAGCGTCGGGTGCTACTCTTGAGGACGGTACGGATGGAGCGTCCCCCGGGAGCAGCCATGAGGAGCGTCATCGATCAGTTCGGCTGGCCTCGGCGGGCGGTCTGGGCGGCGGCAGCGCTGCTCGCGACCGCTGCCGTACAGGCCGCGCCGGGCATCCCGTCGGGCGTCAAGCCGACGGCGCTACGGGCGGCAGCGGCGTCGGACGAAGCGACGCCCCGGTCGAGCCGGCGGTCCGCAACGCCGGCCACGCAGTTGATCGTCCGCTTCCGCGACGAGACGCGCAGCGGTACGCGTGTGTCGATGACGGTCCCGCGCGTCGATAAGCTGTCGAGGAGCGCCGGGACCCAGCTGCTCTATCGACGCCCGATGGCGGAGCTCGCGCATGTGTTCCGTCTCCGCGAGGCCTTGTCGCAGCCCGCGGCGCAGGCTCTGGCGGCACGGCTTCGGCGCGACCCGGCGGTGGCCGACGTCGAGGTCGACGAGCTGCTCTACCCGCAGAGCACGCCGAACGACACGATGTATGTGGACACCGTCGTCGAGCGGTTGTGGCCCCTCAAGGCACCGACCACGCTGCGCGCCGGCGGCGTCAATCTCCCCGCTGCCTGGCAGATCTCCCGAGGCAAGGGCGTGGTGGTGGCGGTCATCGACACCGGGATCTTCCGCCACGACGACCTCGAGGCGAACATCATCCGCGGCTTCGATTTCATCGGCCGCGACGAACCCTTCTTCGGCGGCGGTTTCCTGGTCGCCAACGACGGAGACGGACGGGACGCCGATCCATCGGATCCTGGCGACTGGATCACCGCCGAAGAGGCCGCCAACCCGATCTTCTTCGGATGCGAGGTGGGCGACTCCTCCTGGCACGGCACCCATGTCGCGGGCACGGTGGCGGCGGTCGGTGACAACGGGCTCGGCGTGGTGGGTGTCGCGTACGAGGCCAAAGTCCTCGCGGTGCGCGCGCTCGGCAAGTGTTTCGGCTACAGCTCCGACATCACCGACGCGATCCGTTGGTCGGCGGGCGCAGCGCCGGACGGCGGCTCGTGGGACGCGCTCGGCATCCCGCCGAACGCCACGCCGGCGCGGGTGATCAACCTCAGTCTCGGAGCCAGCAGCAACGCCTGCCCGCCGACGCGCCAGTCGGCCATCGATGCGGCACACGCCGCGGGAGCGTTGGTGGTGGCGGCCACCGGCAACGACTCTGCGCTGACGATCGGCTCGCCGGCCAGCTGCCTGGGTGTCATCGCGGTCACCTCGCACACCGTCGAGGGGGACAATTCAAGCTTCGCCAACGTCGGTGTCGGGACCTCCATCAGCGCGCCGGGTGGTGGCCGGTGTTCCACCGCGGCGCTCAACTGCTTGCCGAACGGCACCGCCGGGGCGGTCGGGACGCTGTACCGTTCCGTGCTCTCCACCATCAGCGACGGCACGCGAGGTCCCGGTACCGACCGGACGGTGTTCGGCGGCGAGGTGGGCACCAGCATGGCCACGCCGCATGTTTCCGGCGTGGCAGCGCTGCTGTTCTCGCACATGCCTACGCTCAAGCCGGATACGGTGCGCAGCCTCATCACCGCCTCGGCGCGACCGTTCCCGGCGGGCACCTATTGCTCGCAGCAGACCGATGCGCGCTGCGGCACCGGCATGCTCGATGCGACGCGGGCCTTCCAGCGTCTCGCCGACCTCGCCCCGACCGTCACCACGTCCACGCCGACGGCGGTGGTGCGCAACGGTGCAGCGGTCCCGCTCAACGCTACGGTCACGGCCAAGCCCGGCGCTTCGACGGTCTTCACCTATCGCTGGCAGCAGACCGCCGGGCCTGCCGTCACGCTCGTCGATACCTCGGCGCTGCAGACCTCTTTCACCGCGCCCTCGCCGGGCGGCGCGATGTCCTTCCGGTTCACCGCCACCGATGCGGACGGCATCGTCGCCAGCCGGGTGGTGGACCTGCGCGCCAACGGCTTGCCCGTGGTCGCGCCGCTCGCGGCGCTGACGGTCGAGAGCGGCGCCGCGGTCTCGTTGCGCGCCACGGCGACCGACCCGGAGAACGACGCCCTCACCTTCACGGCCACCGGGGTGCCGGAGGGTGCGACGTTCCGTCCGTCGGGTGAGTTCTCCTGGCCCGCCGCCACACCGGCCGGCGCCTACACGCTGTCCATCACCGCCAACGACGGTTTCGAGACGGGCGCGCCGGTCAGCGTGACCATCACCGTGAACCCGCCGCTGCGCGGCGGGGGCGGCGCGTGGGATCTGCTCGGCCTCGGTCTGCTCGGGTCGTGGCTCGCGTCACGGCTCCTGCATCGCCGGCGCCGGAACGGGTGGGGCCGCGCTTCGTGTATAATTTGATGCTGTGGCCGGGCGGGGGCGGGGGATGTCGATCTTGATTTCGCGCCGAGCCTTGTGGGTCCCGTTGCTGGCGTTGAGCGCCTTGGCGCTCGGCGCGGCGTGGCTCGGCCGCGGCTCGGTGGGGTCCTTTGTCGCCGTGTCCGAGCCGGCCGTCGCGACCTCCGTCGCTGCCGAACGTCAGGCCGCGGCCCGGCTGGTCGTCCGTTTTGCCCCTGAAGCCGCGAGCGGCAGGCTCGCCACCCGTGCCGAGGCCGAGGCGGGCTTGCGTCGCGTCGGCCGCGCGCTCGGTCTGACCTTGTCCTACGGTCGTCCGACCTCCAACCTCGCCCACCTCGTCCATGTCCGCTTGCCGTCGGCGGGCACGCTCGAGGACGCCGTGCGGCGGTTGCGCGCCGATCCGGCCGTGGCGCTGGTCGAAGTCGACGCGGTGGTACGGCCCGCGCTCACGCCCGACGACGAACTCTTCAACGACGCCCGTGAGATCCAGTGGAACCTCAAGGCGCCGGCGGGCGCGCGCAACGGCGGCGCGAACCTGCCTACGGCATGGGACCGGACACGCGGTGCGGGCGTCACGGTCGCGGTGCTCGACACCGGCATCGTCACGCACGCCGATCTCGCGCCGAATGTGTTGTTGAACGCCGACTCGACGATCGCCGGCTACGATTTCGTCGGGACGGATGTCCGCAACCCGGATTCGGGGTTCCTGGTCGCCAACGATTCCAACGGTCGTGATGCCGACCCGGCCGATCCCGGTGACTGGATCTCCGCAGGCGATCTCGCTAACAGCGTGTTCGCCGGCTGCACGGAGGCGTCGAGCTCATGGCATGGCACCGCGATGGCGGGCGTGATCGCCGCGGTGGGCAACAACACCATCGGCATGGCGGGCGTCGCCTACGAGTCGAAGGTGCTGCCGGTGCGCGTGCTCGGCAAGTGCAAGGGCTTCATGGTCGATGTGGCGGACGCGATCCGCTGGGCCTCGGGCGCGCAGCCTGAAGGTACTACATGGGAATTGATGGGCATCCCCGCCAACACGACGCCGGCGCGGGTCATCAACCTCAGCCTGAGCGGCATCGGCACCTGCCCCGCCGACTCCACGCTGCAGAGCGCGATCGACGCCGCGCGCACTGCCGGATCGGTGGTGGTGGTCGCGACCGGCAACGACAGCATGTCCGTCATCGGTTCGCCGGCCAGCTGTTCCGGCGTCATCTCCGTCACCTCGCACACCGTCGAGGGTGACAAGATGAACACGGCCAACTGGGGCGCGGGGACGGACATCAGCGCCCCCGGCGGCGGCACCTGCGCGACGCTCACGGGCACGGCCTGTCCGCCCCACGGTACCGCCCTCGCAGCCAACACCACTTGGCGTGAACTTTGGTCGACCGACAACACCGGCACCACCACGCCGGCCACAGATGCAGCGTTGGTGTTCGCCGATGCCGGCACCAGCGTCGCTGCCGCCCATGTCTCGGGCGCCGCGGCGCTGCTCGTCTCCGCCATGCCCTCGCTCACTCCCGACGGCGTGGAGTCCATCCTCAAGGCGTCGGCGCGCGCGTTCCCGACAGGGACCTATTGTTGGACGAACGAGGTCGGTACGTTGCGCTGCGGCACCGGTCTGCTCGACGCCTCGGCGGCCATGGCGCGCCTGACGGCGTTGACGCCGACTGTCACGGCGCAGACCAGCGCGGCCATCGCGGTCGCCGGCAGCACGGTCACGCTCACCGGTGCGGCGACGCCCGGCAGCGCAGGCTCGTCGGCGGACCTGACCTACCGCTGGCAGCAGATGTCCGGGCCTGAGATGATGCTGAGCAGCACCACTTCGACCAGCACCACCTTCACCTTCCCCGCGCCGACGCTGGAAGGACCGACGTCGGGCGGAGCGCTGAGCTTCCGCTTCACCGCCACCGACACCACCGGTGCGTCGGCCTCCGCGACGGTCAACATGCGCGCCAACAACGCGCCGACGGTCGACGCGATCACCAACCCGAGCGTGCGCGCCGGTCAGACGGTGACCTTCACCGCGACGGGCGGGGATCCTGAGATCGACCCGCTGACCTTCACGGCGACCGGTGTACCGACCGGTGCGACATTCAGTTCGGCCGGGGTGTTCAACTGGGCCTCTGCCACGGCCGGCACTTTCTCCGTTTCCGTCACGGCGTCCGACGGCAATCTAGCCAGCGCTCCGCGCACGGTGACGATCACGGTGGCGCCGAACACCGCGCCGACGGTCAACGCGATCACCAACCCGAGCGTGCGGGTAGGCGAGGCGGTCAACTTCACCGCGACCGCCACCGATGCCGAGAACGATGCGCTCACCTTCGCGGCGACCGGTGTGCCGACCGGTGCGACGTTCAGCGCGGCGGGCGTGTTCAGCTGGCCGACGCCGGTCGCCGGGACCTACACGGTGTCGGTGACTGCGTCGGACGGTGCGCTCACCAGCGCGGCGCGCACGGTGACGATCACGGTGCGCGCCAACACCGCGCCGACGATCAACACGATCACCAACCCGAGCGTGCGGGTAGGCCAGGCGGTCAACTTCACCGCGACGGGCACGGATCCTGAGAGCGACGCGCTGACCTTCGCGGCGACCGGTGTGCCGACCGGTGCGACGTTCAGCACTGCGGGCGTGTTCAGTTGGCCGTCGCCGGTCGCCGGCACGTACACGGTGTCGATCACGGCCTCGGACGGGCTGCTCACGAGCGCGGCGCGTACGGTGACGATCACGGTACGCGCCAACACTGCGCCGACGGTCAACGCGATCGCCAATCCGAGCGTCCGGGCGGGTCAGTCGGTTACCTTCACCGCCACCGGTATCGATGCAGAGGCAGATCCGCTCACCTTCTCGGCGACGGGGGTGCCGAGCGGTGCGACGTTCAGCGCGGCGGGCGTGTTCAGTTGGTCGGCGGCGGTGGTCGGCGTCTACACGCTCTCGGTCACCGCTTCGGACGGGCTGCTCACGAGCGCGGCGCGCACGGTGACGATCACGGTGCGCGCCAACACGGCGCCCGTGGTCAATGCGATCGCCAACCCGAGCGTACGGGTGGGCGAGGCCTTGACCTTCACCGCTGCGGGCACCGACGCCGAGGGTGACGCGCTGACCTTCGCAGCGACCGGTGTACCGACCGGTGCGACATTCAGCGCGGCGGGCGTGTTCAGCTGGACGAACGCGACGCCGGCCGGCACCTACACGGTGTCGATCACGGCCTCGGACGGGCTGCTCACGAGCGCGGCGCGCACGATCACGATTACGGTGCGCGCCAACACCGCGCCGACCTTCGGTTCCCTCTCCAACCAGACGACGCGTGCAGGACAAGCCCTGACCTTCAGCGTCCCCGCGGCCGATGCCGAGGGCGATCCCTTGACGGTCTCGATGACCGGCCTGCCGACCGGAGCGACCGCTACGGTGGTCGACAACGCAGCGGTCTTCTCATGGCCTGCTCCGGTGGCGGGGAGCTACACGGTGACCGTCACGGCTTCGGATGGCCTGCTGACCACCAGTCGTCAGATCGGGATCACGGTGACGCCCAACACGGCACCGACGGTGACGGCCTTGCCGCCGCAGACGGTCCGCGCCGGCGCGCCGCTGACCTTCACGGTGACGGGCACCGACCCGCAGAACGACGCGCTCACCTACGCGGCGACGGGCTTGCCGAGCGGTGCGACGTTCAGCACCGCGGGCGTGTTCAACTGGTCGAACGCGACGCCCGCGGGCACCTACACGGTGTCGGTCACCGCCTCGGATGGGGTGTTCACGAGCGCCCCGAGCACGGTGACGATCACGGTACGCGCCAACACCGCGCCGACGGTCACCGTGGTACGCAGCTTCTCGGTGCGCCTGCAGGAGGATGTGAACCTGAACATCACCGGCACCGATCCCGAGAACGATGCGCTCACCTTCAGCGCGACCGGTCTACCGACGGGAGCGGTGCTCACCTCGGCGGGTGCGCTGACCTGGTCGAGCGCCTCGCCGGGCGGCGACTACACCATCAGCGTGACCGCCTCGGACGGGCTGCTGACCAGCGCGCCGATGAGTTTCACCATCACCGTCACCAACCGCGCCACCGATCCGGGCGGCGGCGGCTCGATGGACCTGCTCGGTCTGGCGTTGTTCGGTGTGTGGGGTCTGGCGCGGGTGCGGCGGCGCCGTGTCGTCGAGAGCGGCGGTCAGGACGCGACGTCGGTCAGAACGCGACGCTGACGAAGGCCTGCGGTCCGCGGTAGACCCAGTCGACCTTGCCGCGGAAGTCGTCCTGCCTGAGATCGACGTCGACCCCGAACGCGTCATAGCCGAGACCCACGCCGACGCGTCGGGTCGGCTGCCACACCAGCGCCGCGCGGTAGTTGTAGAGGCTGCCCTTGATGTCGTCGATGGCGAGCGAGAAGTACTGCGCCTGCGCATCGAGATAGACCTTCTCGCCGAGCCGCCACATCCCGCGCACGCCGACCACCGGCAGCGGAGCCTCGACCGAGCGCGGACCACCGATGGTGCGTGCGCCCGTGGTGGGTGAGGTCACGGTGGCCGCCAAGCGCGCCTCGAGCGTGGTGTAGTGCAGTCCGATCGAGCCGGCCACTTCGGCGCGCTCGCTCGCCACGAAGGCGTATTCGTAGGCGGCCTCGATGACCTCGAAGCCCAATGTGCCGGTCACCTGTGCGTTGACCGGGAAGATGTCGTCGCCCCACTGCACCTCGGTATCGAGGGTGGTGCGGTCGGTCTGCGAGTAGTCGGTGTAGAGCAGGCGCAGGTGGTGCTTGGGCGAGAAGCGCCACACCGCGTCCATGCGGAAACGCTTCGAGTTCTGGAGATCGAAGCGCTGGTCCCAGTCGATCTCGGTGCCGGGCAGGTTGGTCGAGGGGTCGAGGCGGATGTCGAGTGCCGTGCTGTTGGCGAAGGTGCCGACCCAGACGAAGCCGCGGCCGGTGATCAGGTCGATGGGCGCGGTCCCGGACGACCCGTCGGCCTGCGCGACCGGCGTGAGCATGACCGGGGAGGCGATCGAGATCGCCGCTGCGACGACGACGGAGCCGCGCCGCATCATCGGGCGCTCAATCCTCGATGAGGAAGGAGCGCAGCTGCTCGCTGCGGCTCGGGTGGCGCAGCTTGCGCAGCGCCTTCGCCTCGATCTGGCGGATGCGCTCGCGCGTCACATCGAACTGCTTGCCGACCTCCTCGAGGGTGTGGTCGGTGTTGAGGTCGATGCCGAAGCGCATGCGCAGCACCTTGGCCTCGCGCGGCGTCAGCTGGGCGAGCACGGCATGCGTCGTCTCGCGCAGCGACTCGGCGGTCGCCTGCTCGATCGGCGAAGCCACCGAGGTGTCCTCGATGAAATCGCCGAGGTGCGAATCCTCGTCGTCGCCGATCGGCGTCTCCATGGAGATCGGTTCCTTGGCGATCTTCAGCACCTTGCGGACCTTGTCCTCGGGCATGTCCATGCGCGCGGCCAGCTCGTCCGGCGTCGGTTCGCGTCCCATCTCCTGCAGCATCTGCCGCGAGATGCGGTTCAGCTTGTTGATGGTCTCGATCATGTGGACCGGGATGCGGATGGTGCGCGCCTGGTCGGCGATCGAGCGGGTGATGGCCTGGCGGATCCACCAGGTCGCGTAGGTCGAGAACTTGTAGCCGCGGCGGTACTCGAACTTGTCGACCGCCTTCATCAGGCCGATGTTGCCTTCCTGGATGAGGTCGAGGAACTGCAGGCCGCGGTTCGTGTACTTCTTGGCGATGGAGATCACGAGGCGCAGGTTGGCTTCGACCATCTCCTTCTTGGCGCGGCGCGCCTTGGCCTCGCCGATCGAGACCTCGCGGTTGATGTCCTTGATGTCGCCGATGCTGAGGCGGCTGCGGAGCTCGATGGCGGCGAGCTGCACCTGGCGCGCGCGGATGCCGTCGGCTACGCGGCCGATGCCGGCCGACCACTTCTTGCCGGCCTTGGCGTGCTTGGCGGCCCAGCGCTCGTTGGTCTCGTTGCGCGGGAAGCTCGATATGAACTCCTTGCGCGGCATGCCGGCGTCGCGCACGGCGAGCAGCATGACCTCCCTCTCGAGCTGCCGGATCTCGTTGACCTGCACGCGCAGGTTGCCGATCAGCGCCTCGAACATCTTGGGCGCGAGCTTGAGCTCCATGAACTCGGCGGCGAGCTTCTTGCGCAGCTTCTGCGCCTTGGGGTCGGCGAGCCCGATCTTGGTGATCGCGGTCTGCAGCTGGTTGTGGATCTTGGCGAGCGAGGCGAAGCGCTTCGCGGCCTCGGCCGGATCCGGACCCGTGTCCGCAGCCTCTTCGTCGCTGTCGCCATCGTCGGCGGCTTCTTCGGTCTCGGCGACCGCGGGCGCGGCGGCCTCGGTCTTGGCCGGGTTCTGCGGCTGCGCGATGACATCGGGCGCGTTCGGGTCGATGAAACCGACGATGATGTCGGCGAGGCGGCCCTGCCCGGACTTCAGCGGCTCGTAGGCCTTGAAGATGTACTCGTAGGTGGGCAGGTACAGCGAGATCTGGTTGCGGACGGCCTCGAGGCCTTCCTCGATGCGCTTGGCGATGCTGATCTCGCCCTCGCGCGTCAGCAGCTCGACCGTGCCCATCTCGCGCATGTACATGCGCACCGGGTCGGTGGTGCGGCCGAGCTCCGCGTCGAGCGCGGCCAGCGCGGCGGCGGCCTCCTCGATCGCTTCGTCGGAGGCGGCATTGGTCTCAGGCGCGAGCAGCGACTCGTTCTCGGGCGCCTTCTCGTAGACCGTGATGCCCATGTCGTTGATGGTGCTGACGATCTCCTCGATCTGTTCGGGATCGACGATCTCGGAGGGCAGGTAGTCGTTGACCTGGGCGTAGGTCAGGTAGCCGCGCTCCTTGCCGAGTGCGATCAGCTGCTTGAGCTGCGACTGGCGCTCCTCGGGCAGCGCGAGCGGGCGACGATCCGGCAGCGCGATCGGCTTGTTGCCGTCGCCGGTGCCGCCGGCCTTGGACTTTTTGGACTTGGCGGCGGGCGCGGCGGCTGCGGCTTCAGCGGCCACAGGCGTGGCGGGCTTGGCGGGTGCGGTGGGCTTCGCGTCCGTGGCCGGCTTGGCGGCGGGCGTCGGCTTCGTGGCAGCAGCAGGCTTGGCGGCCGTGGCCGGCTTGGCGGCGACGACAGGCTTGGCGGCGGGCGCCGGTTTCGCGGCGGCGGCCGGCTTGTTCGAGCCCTTGGCAGCGACCGGCTTGGCCGCGGGCTTCGCAACAGGCTTGGCGGCGGGCTTCGCAACAGGCTTCGCGGCGGGCTTGCTGGGGGACTTGGCAGCCGCCGTCTTCACCGGCGCCTTGGCGGCGGCAGCGGGCTTCTGCTTGGGCGTCGAGGGCTTGCGGTTCTTGAGTTGCTTGGCCATGTCTCGGGGGCCCGGGGGCAGGAAATCCGGGCGGTCGCGGAGGGGGGAAGGTGAACCGGGAATGATACCACAGCGGAGGGTCCCGACCTACCTCCAAGGGTGTCCCGAGCCAGGGACGGCGGACCTCCGCCGCAGGCGCCCTCGGGTCGCGGTCAGCTGCCGGTCGGACCGGCCATCAAGCCCTGAAGTTCCGTCCGCTCCGCGGGGGTGATCGCGCCATCCCGCTCGCGTTCCAGCAGCTCGTCGAAGCGCCGCCGCCGTCGCTCGGCCTGCATGCGCCCGAGCGCCGTCTGCAGCTCGCGCAGTGCAGCGGCTTTATCGGGGACCAAGACCTCGGCGGCGGCCAATCGTCCGAAGCGCTCGACCTCCGGCCGCTCCCGCCAGCGCTCGAGCAACTGGCCGGCACTGGCGCAGGGCTCGGCGCGCAGGTCCGCGACCAAGGCCCGGAGGATGTCGGCACCCGGTTCGTCGAGACCCTCCAGGTCGGCGAGTTCGGCGGCTTCCAACTGGCCGGCGATGGGCGGGTAGTGGACCAGCATCATGACCGCCTGCCGCATCAGGCCGCCGCGCCCTGCGCTCTGCCCGGCGCGTCCACGGGCTTGCCCGCCGCCTGGGCCGCCGCGAGCGCCGTCGTTGCGGGCGCCGGTGAGCGCGCCGAGGCCGGAGGTCGGGCCGGTGCCGCCTCCGCCGCCGCCGCTCCGGCCATCGCCCGCGCCCCACAATTCGCGCAGACGGGCGGCGGGCAGACGGATCGCCTCGGCGAGGCGCTCCACCAGCAGTTCGCGGAACACACCCTCGGGGACCTTCGCGACCATGGGCCGCGCGCTCTCGGCGAAGCGTGCGCGGCCGTCCGCGTGCGCGAGGTCGACCTGCGAGCCGAGCTCCTGCACCAGATATTCCGAGAGCGGCAGCGCACCCTCGAGCCGCGACTCGAAGGCCTCGCGGCCCTCGGCGCCGACCAAAGAATCCGGGTCCTGCCCGTCGGGCAGGAAGAGGAAGCGCAGCTGCCGGCCCTCGCGCGCCTCGGGCAGCGCGTTGTTGAGGGCGCGCCAGGCGGCGGCGCGACCGGCGCGGTCGCCGTCGAAGGCGAACACCACCTCCGGGACGAGCCGGAACGCGCGCTTCAGGTGCTCAGGCGTGGTCGCGGTGCCGAGCGTGGCGACGGCGTAGGTGATGCCGGCCTGATGCAGCCGCACGACATCCATGTAGCCCTCGACCACCAGCAGGCGCTTGAACGGCGCGCGCGACTGACGCACCTCGTAGAGGCCGTAGAGCTCGCGGCCCTTGTGGAAGAGGGTGGTCTCGGGCGAGTTGAGGTATTTGGGTTCACCCTGGTCGATGATGCGGCCGCCGAAGGCGATCACGCGGCCGCGTGCATCGCGGATCGGGAACATCAGCCGGTCGCGGAAACGGTCGTAGTGGCGCTCGCCGCCCTGCGAGCCGCCGCCCTCGCGCTCGATGACGAGGCCGCAGGCCGCGAGCTGCTCGGCGCCGCGTGCGTTGCCGCCGCCCCCGCTGAACCGGCGCAGCACATCGTTCCAGGAGTTCGCGGCGTAGCCCACCATGAAGCGTGCGAGCGTGTCCGGGGTGAGCCCGCGCTGCTCGAGCGCGTAGCGTGAGGCGCGGGCGTCGGCACGCAGCAGGCCCTGCCAGTGCGAGGCCACCTGGCCCATCAGCGCGCTGAGGTCCGCCGCGTCGCGGCTGCGGCCGTCATCGGGACGCGCCTCGCGCGGTATCTCGACGCCGGCGCGCGAGGCGAGCTCCTCGACCGCTTCGGGGAAGGTCAGCCGGTCGTGGTTCATCAGGAAGCCGAGCGCGCTGCCGTGCGCGCTGCAGCCGAAGCAATGGTAGAACTGCTTGTCGGGGCTGACCCAGAAAGAGGGCGTCTTCTCGCCGTGGAAGGGGCAGCAGGCCTTGTACTCGCGGCCGGATTTTTTGAGCGTGATGCGGCTGCCGATGAGCTCGACGATGTCGGTGCGCGCCAACAGGTCGTCGATGAAAGCCTGGGGGATGCGCCCGCTCATGGGCGACAGGATACGCGGCGTCCGTCAGACCGTGGCGAGCTTCGCCTTGATGAGCGCGCCGACGGCGCCCATGTCGGCACGGCCGGCGGCGCGGCCCTTCACGAGGCCCATCACCTTGCCCATGTCCTTGACGGTGGTGGCGCCGGTCTCGGCGATCGCCGCGGCGACCAGCGCCTCGAGCTCGGCGGCGGAGAGCTGTTCGGGCAGGTAGGTCTGCAGCAGCGTGATCTCGGTGGCCTCTTTGGCGGCGAGGTCGGCGCGACCGCCGGCCTCGAACTGCGCGATGGCCTCGCGACGCTGCTTGATCATCTTCTCGAGCACCGCCATCACCTGCGTGTCGTCGAGCGTGATGCGCTCGTCGACCTCGCGCTGCTTGATGGCGGCCTGCAGCATGCGGATCTGACCGAGGCGCTCCTTGTCACCGGAGCGCATCGCGGTCTTCATGTCCTCGGTGATGCGCTCCTTGAGCGACATCGTGCGTACCCGCAGCGGGTGCGGATCAGCGGGCGCGCGCGATGCGCGGGCCCGAGCGCTTGATGGCGCGCTTCACGGCGGCGGCCTTCTTGCGCTTACGCTCCTGCGTCGGCTTCTCGTAGAATTCGCGGCGGCGCAGCTCGGTCAGCACACCCGCCTTCTCGCAGGCGCGCTTGAAACGCCGCAGGGCGGCGTCGAAGTATTCATTCTCGCGGACACGAACGCTCGGCATCTGAAACCTCAAAGCCTTGATCGGTAAGGGAAAACCACTGGAACGCCGCTCTGCCCCATCGAGGCAGGGGCGGGGATTCTAATGTCCCCCGCCCGGAAAGGCAAAACCCCATGCGTATCCTCGCCCTCGAATCCTCCTGTGATGAGTCCGCCGCCGCCGTCCTCGACGACCAGCGGGGGTTGCTGGCGCATGCCCTGTTCTCGCAGGTCGACCTGCATCGGGCGTATGGCGGGGTGGTCCCGGAGCTCGCCTCCCGGGACCATGTCCAGCGGCTGCTGCCCCTGGTGCACAGCGCCTTGGCCGAAGCCGACACCACCCCGTCCGACCTCGGCGGCATCGCCTATACGGCCGGCCCCGGCCTGATCGGAGCCTTGCTCACCGGATCAGCGCTCGCTCGGTCGCTGGCGACGGCCTGGGGGCTGCCGACCATCGGTGTGCACCATCTCGAGGGTCACCTGCTCGCGCCGCTGCTCGAGCCTGACCCGCCGCCGTTCCCGCACCTCGCGTTGCTGGTGTCGGGCGGGCACACCATGCTCATCGAGGCGCGCGCGATCGGCGACTACCGGCTGCTCGGCGAGACCCGTGACGATGCCGCCGGCGAGGCCTTCGACAAGAGCGCGAAGCTGCTCGGTCTGCCGTACCCCGGCGGTCCGCATCTTGCGCGCCTCGCCGAGCGCGGTCGCGCAGGCGTCCACGAGTTCCCGCGCCCCATGCTCGATCGGCCGGGGCTCGAGTTCAGCTTCTCGGGCCTCAAGACCGCGGTGCTGCACGCGGTGCGCGCCTTGCCCGCGGATGCGGGCGAGGCGGACCGCGCCGACATCGCACGCGCCCTCGAGGAGGCCGTCGTCGACACGCTGGTCGCGAAAGCGATGCGCGCGCTCGAGGAGACCGGTCTCGATGCGCTCGTCGTGTCGGGCGGCGTCGGCGCCAACCTGCGGCTGCGCGAGAGACTGCATGCTGCGGCGCGCCGGCGCGGCGCCCGCGTGTACCATCCGCGGCTGGAGTTCTGCACCGACAACGCGGCGATGATCGCGGTGGCCGGGCTCGCGAGGCTCGCGGCCGGCGAGCATGACGGCCCCGGCATCCGCGCCCGCGCACGCTGGCCGCTCGATACGCTGCGGCCGCCCGCCGCGGTGCGGGACCACGCCCCATGACGCGCCGATACGAGAGCATCACATGACCCAGCACCACGGCGACAGCATCTGCCTGCGCGGCCTCGAGGTCGAGTGCATCATCGGCGTCAATGATTGGGAGCGGCGCGTGAAGCAGCGCGTGGTCATCGACCTCGAACTCCCGGTCGATTGCGCGCGCGCCGCGGTGCGCGACGACATCGCCGATACGGTCGACTACGGCCGCGTGGCCGGGACCGTGCAGGACTTCGTCGGCGCGTCCTCCTTCATGCTGGTCGAGACCATGGCCGAGCGCACGGCGCTCCTGCTGCTGCGCGGGTTCGGCGTCGCCTGGGTGCGCATCCAGATCGACAAGCCGGGCGCCGTGCGCGGCGCGCGCGCGGTGGGCATCGCCCTCGAGCGCACGCGGGACGACCTCGCCGCCGCGGGCGGCTGAGGCGCATGTCCGGCGCGTCACCGCGCGGGCCGTCCGTCGCCGACCGCGGCACATGGCCGTCGCCCGGCGCGGAGGCCGCCGCACACTCGCGCCGGCTCGCGGGCGTCATCGGCTCCGCGCTCGACGCGGCGGGCGGCTGGCTGTCCTTCGCCGACTACATGCAGCTCGCGCTCTACGCGCCCGGGCTCGGCTACTACGCCGCGGGTGCGGACAAGTTCGGCGAGGCGGGGGACTTCGTCACCGCACCGGAGATCTCGCCGCTGTTCGCCGAGGTCTGCGCCGCGCAGATCGACGGCGTGCTGCGTGCGCTCGGCGGCGGCGAGGTGCTCGAACTCGGCCCCGGCACGGGACGGTTCGCGGCGGGGGCGCTCGCCGAGTTCAGGGCGCGAGGCACTCCCATCACCGGTTATTCACTGCTCGAGGTCAGCCCGGACCTGCGCTCGCGTCAACAGGCGCTGCTCGCCGCGTCGGACGAGCCGCCGGTCGACGCACGCCGCATCCCGCCGCGCTGGCTTGATTCTCTGCCTGCGCCGTTCCGCGGCGTGCTGTTCGCCAACGAGGTGATCGACGCGCTGCCCTGCGAGCGCTTCGTGATGCGCGGCGGTGCTGCGTGGCGGCTCGGCGTCGGTCGCGCCGCGGGTGCGGCGCGCGACGACATGCCGCGCTTCGAGTGGCGCGCGCGTCCCGCCGACGGCGCTTGTACGGGCGATGCGGGCTTCGTCGCGGCGATGGCGCAGCGCCTCGACGATCTGGCCGCCGCCGGGGTGACGCTGCCGGAGGGCTGCTGCGGCGAGTTCCACCCGCAGCTCGCGGCCTGGGTGGCCTCGCTCGCCGATGTGCTCGAGGCCGGCCTGCTGCTGTTCGTCGACTACGGCTTGCCGCGCACGCAGCTGCTGCATCCCGACCGTGCGATGGGCAGCCTGCGCTGCCACCACCGCCATCACGCGCACGGCGACCCGTTTCTTTGGCCCGGCTTGCAGGACATCACCGCCTGGGTCGATTTCACCGCGCTCGCCGAGGCCGGCGTGGCGGCGGGGCTGGAGGTGGCGGGCTTCACCACCCAAGCCGGCTTCCTGCTCGGCGGCGGCATCGAGGCGCGGCTCGCGGCGCGGCTCGCGCCGCCGACGGCGGGCGAGGCCGCGCTCGGCGAGGTCGCGCGCGCGCAGCTGGCGCAGGGCGTGCGGCGGTTGCTGCTGCCCGGCGAGATGGGCGAGGCGGTGAAGGTCATGGCGCTCGCCAAAGATTGCGGGGCGCCGACGGCCTTCGCGCTGCAGGACCTCAGGCGCGGGCTGTAGCGGCCGAGCCGTGTGGCCTGCATCGCCGCCGCGCGGCGACGGTCACTTCGGGCAGGCGGCCTCGACGGCGGCGAGCCGCTTGCGGCGCAGCCGTTCGCCGTACGCTGGCCCCACGAGGCCCACGCGTTCCGTCTCGTCGAGCTGCACCGCGGCAGCGGCGGCGAGACCCGCCTCGACCCGGGCGCGCTGCGGATAAGGCTCCGCTTCGCGGCCGAGCCGGCCGCGGGCGTCGCACTCGCAGACCTCCAGCAGCTCGGCGAACCGCGCCGGCCGCCGGAACGCATCGCAGGCCTCGTACATCTCGAGCAGCGTCGCGGACCGCAGCTCGAGGCCGCGGTGCACATGGGTATGGAAGCGGCTCGCGAGCAGCGCGAGGTCGCGGTGTTCCTGCGGCGCGCGCAGCCGGGCGCAGGCGGCCTCGATGGGGGCGAGGCCGCGGGTCTCGTGGGCGATGTGGCGCGGCAGCTCCTCGCGCGGCGTCAGCGCCTTGCCGAGGTCGTGCAGCAGCACCGCGAAGCGCACCGGAACGCTCGCGCCGCGCGCCGCGGCGGCCTGCAGCGCGAGCAGCACATGCTCGCCGCTGTCGACCTCCGGGTGGTGCTGCGGCGGTTGCGGCACGCCGAACAGCGCATCGAGCTCCGGCAGCAGCACGCGCAGCGCGCCGCAGGCGCGCAGCGTCTCGATGGCGGCGCGCGGCTGCGGTTCGCCGAGCGCGCGCTCGATCTCGCGCCACACGCGTTCGGGCACCAACGCGTCGACCTCGCCGTCGGCGACCATGCGCTGCATCAGCGTCATGGTCTCGGGCGCGATGCTGAAGCCGAGCGGCGCGAAGCGCGCCGCGAAGCGCGCCACGCGCAGGATGCGCACCGGGTCCTCGACGAACGCCGGCGAGACATGGCGCAGCACGCGGCGCTCGAGGTCGGCACGCCCGCCGTAGGGGTCGATGAGCCGTCCGTCGGCGGCGCGCGCCATGGCGTTGACGGTGAGGTCGCGCCGCGCGAGGTCCTGCTCCAGCGTGACGGTCGGCGCGAAGTCGGTGGTGAAGCCGCGGTAGCCGGGCGCGACCTTGCGCTCGAGCCGCGCCAGCGCGTACTCCTCGTGGGTCTGCGGGTGCAGGAACACCGGGAAGTCGCGGCCGACGGCGCGGAAGCCCTGTGCCTCGAGATCGGCGGGCGTCGCGCCCACCACCACCCAGTCCCGCTCGCCCACCGGACGACCGAGCAGCTCGTCACGCACCGCACCGCCGACCAGATAGGTCTCCATGCGTCGCATGGTAACCGAGGCGGCGCGCGGCGGCGCCGCGCCGCATGCGGGCTCAGCGGCGCAGGTAGGTCGGACCGACGGCGCGCAGCGAGGCGGGCGTGATGCCGAGACGGGCGCAGCCGTCGTCGTCGCTGATGTTGTCGACGGTCAGCGACCGGTAGTTGTCGGTGGAGAAGGGCTTGCCCGGGACGAAGTCCATCACCCGCGCCTGCAGCCGCGCCGCCCAGTCGGGCAGCGGCAGCACGTGCGCGCGCGTGCCGGAGAATCCTCCCGCGAGCCGCACCAGCGCACCGAGCGTGAACACCTCGGGACCGCAGAGATCGTAGGACTTGCCGACGGTGCCGCGGTCGGCGAGCGCACGCGCGAAGGCCTCCGCGACATCGCCCACCCACACCGGCGCGAAGCGCGCCTCGGCGCGCGCCAACGGGATGACGCCTCGGGACAACCGCAGCAGACCCGCGAAGCGGTTCATGAAGGAGTCGCCCGCGCCGAAGATCACCGACGGACGCAGGATGGTCCAGCCGAGCGCGGGCGGTGCGGCGCGCACATGGCGCTCGGCCACGCCCTTGGACTGCAGATAGAAGCTGGGGCCGCCCTCGGCCGCGCCCAGGGCGCTCATGTGCAGCAGCCGCGTCGCGCCCGCCGCCACCGCGGCGGCGACGGTCTTGCGCGCTAGCTCGGCGTGGGCTTCGGCGAAGCCGCGGCCCGAGAAGCCCTTTTCATTGAGGATGCCGACCAGGTTGACGACGGTGTCGCAGCCCTCGAGCGCTCTGCGCAGCGCGGCCTCGTCGTGCACATCGGCGCGCAGCACGCGCGCGCCGGGCAGCACACGCAGATGGTCGGCACGGCGCGGGTCGCGGGTGAGCAGCCGCAGTTCGTGGCCGTCGGCGGCGAGCCTGGCGGCGAGCGCGGTGCCGACGAAACCCGTCCCGCCGAGCAGGGCGATGCGGCGCGGCGCGGGCGTGGCGTCGAGGCCATCCATGCGGGGAGCGCTCATCGCAGCAGCACGATGGTGGTCTCGCCGTTGCGGCGCACCTGCAGCACCAGCGTGCCGCCGCGCGCGGCGGCCGCCGACGAGGCCGCGACGAGGTCGGTGCGCCGCGCGATGCGTGCGCCGTTGGCGGCGATGATCACATCGCCCGCGCGCAGACCCCCGCCCGCAGCCGGTGTGCCCGCCGTGATGCCGCGCACGACGACGCCGCCGTCCGGCTGGTCCTCGAGCTGTGCACCGTCGAGACCGCGATGCAGCGCGCCGGGCGCCGCGGCGCCGGCGGGGCCGCCCTGCGCGGGCTGCGCGGCGATGCCGTTCGCCGCCGGGTCGGTGACCACGGCCGAGACCTTGACCGGCTTGCCTTCGCGCAGCAGCGCGATCTCGGCGCGGTCGCCGACCCGCATCAGGCCGATGGCGTTGCGGAACTCCGCGACCGACCTCACCGCCTTGCCGTTGACGCCGGTGACGACATCGCCGGCGCGCAGACCGGCGCGCGCGGCGGCGGACTCGCGCGCGACCTGCGTCACCAATGCACCGTTCGGCGCGGCGAGGCCGAGCGCCTGCGCGATGTCGGCGGTGACCGGTGCCAGCGTCACGCCGATCTGGCCGCGTCGCACCGAGCCGAAGCGGATCAGCTGGTCCATCACCGATCGCGCCATGTTCACCGGGATCGCGAAGCCGATGCCGATGTTCCCGCCGCTGCCGGAGAGGATCATGTTGTTGATGCCGACCAGTTCGCCGCGCAGGTTCACGAGGGCGCCGCCCGAGTTGCCGGGGTTGATGGAGGCGTCGGTCTGGATGAGGCTCTCGAAGCCGTCGGGGTTCATGCCGGAGCGGCCGAGCGCGCTCACGATGCCGTACGACACCGAGTGCTGCAGGCCGAAAGGGTTGCCGATGGCGGCGACATAGTCGCCGGGCTCGAGCCGGTCGGAATCGCCGAGCGAGATCTGCGTGAGACCGGGCGCCTCGATCTGCACCACCGCGATGTCGGTGCGCGGGTCGCTGCCGACCAGCTTCGCCGGGAACTCGCGTTCATCGAACAGAGTGACGGTGATCTCGCGCGCGTTCTCGACCACATGCGCGTTGGTGATGATGTAGCCGCGACGCGCATCGACGATCACGCCCGACCCGGCCGACTGGAACGGCCGCTCGCGCGCGCCCTGCTGGCCCTGGTCGGGCGGGACATTGAAGAAGCGGCGGAAGAACGGGTCGTCGAGCAGCGGGTTGCGCTGCTGTTCGCGCACGGCGCCGCGGATGCCGATGCTGACCACGGCGGGCGAGACCCGCTTGATCATCGGCGCGAGCGAGGGCATCGGCGCGACCTCTCGGTCTGCGGGCCGGTCTGCGGGCCGTTCCGCCGGCCGGTTCTGGGCGACGGCGCCCGGAGCGAGGCCGAGCAGACCGGCGAAGGAGGTCAGCAACAGGGCGAGGAGCGCGGACGGTCGCGGCATGCGGCGGTCACCAGAGCGAAAAGGACCCCCAGGGGCGGGAGCCACCTGGGGGATTGTAGGCGGGGGTCGTCTGTATCGTCAGGTCGTCGTCGGTCAGGCCGCCTCGACCGTGATCCGGCGCGGCTGGACCTTCGTGAGCTTCGCGATCGCGACCTCGAGCACGCCGTGGGACGAACGGGCCGAGATCTGCTCGGCATCGGCGTCCTCGGGCAGCGCGAAGCGGCGCTGGAAGCGGGTCACGGTGCCCTGGGGATGGTTGGCCGGGCGCTGTGCCTCGAGGGTCAGCACGCCCTGCTCGACGGTGATCTGGGTGTCCTGCGGGGCGACCCCCGGCAGGTCGGCGCGCAGCACATATCGGTCGGCTTCTTCCTGGGCCTCGACCCGCGGCAGCAGGGCGAGCGGGCGGGCATCGGCCGGGTTGAGCAGGCTCCATTCATAACGCATCAGGCTCATGGTCGTCTCCTTGCCCCTTGGGGCGGATCTGTGACGGGCATCGGCCCGGTTGATTCGGGATATGCGGATGTCCGGTCGGCTTTCAAGGGGATAACTTGTGGACGAAGTGTGGAGTACTCCTGACACAACATGTTGCGGCGAGGGTACAACCGAGTCGGATGGCCGATGGAGAGAGGCTTGACGAATCGTTTATCGGCCCGTGTTTCCGTAACATGTTGATCTGATTAAATTTTCGCTTCCTTCGACTTAATCATTGCAAAGCCTTGACGCTGTTCCGGGCCATGCTTAACCTTCCCCCCGTCGACACAACATCTTGTGTGTCCGGGCCTCGTGCACCGGGCGCCGCGGGGTGAGGGGTCGGGACAGGGGAGAGCGGCCTTTGGACGATGGCCGACCGGATCCACGGCAAAAAATCCCGGCGCCATCGGCAGCCGGAGACCGCCGGGTCCGCATCTTTTTTTGAGTCCAGGGCTTTTCAAGGTTTTTCCCGGGTTTTCCGGGGGTTTTTCCGCCGGCCTGACCGCCGGCTTCAAGCATTTCGACGGGAGTTCCGCCGCGCATGAACAGTGTCGTCAAGTTCGTCGAACACGACCTCGATGCCATCCCTTTCCAGGAGGCATCGCTCGACATCTGGGACAAGAAGTATCGCTTGGTATCCAAGTCCGGCGAGCCGATCGACCTCGCGATGGACGACACCTACAAGCGCGTCGCGCGCGCGCTCGCCGATGTCGAAGCGCCCGCAGAGCGTGAGCACTGGTACGAGCGTTTTCTTTGGGCGTTGCGCCGCGGCGCGATCCCCGCGGGCCGCATCACCTCGAACGCCGGCGCGCTCGAGCACAAGCCCGCCACCTCCACCATCAACTGCACCGTGTCCGGCACCATCCAGGACTCGATGGACGACATCCTCGACAAGGTGCATGAGGCCGGCCTCACGCTGAAGGCGGGTTGCGGCATCGGCTACGAGTTCTCGACGCTGCGTCCGCGCGGCGCGTATGTCTCGGGCGCCGGCGCCTACACCTCGGGTCCGCTGTCCTTCATGGATATCTACGACAAGATGTGCTTCACGGTGTCGTCCGCCGGCGGCCGTCGCGGCGCGCAGATGGGCACCTTCGATGTCGGCCACCCCGACGCCATGGAGTTCATCCGCGCCAAGCGCGAGAACGGGCGGCTGCGCCAGTTCAACCTGTCGCTGCTCATCACCGACGAGTTCATGCAGGCCGTGCGCGAGGACCGCGAGTGGAAGCTCGCGTTCCCGATCTCCCGCAAGGAGTACGACGCCGACAAGCCCGACCTCAAGGACGAGACGAAGTTCGTGTGGCGCGAGTGGCCCTACGACGGCCGCTTCGTCGTCAACGAGACCGGCCTCGTCGCCTGCAAGGTCTACAAGACCATGCCGGCGCGCCGCATGTGGGACAGCATCATGTCCTCCACCTACGATTTCGCGGAGCCGGGCTTCATCCTCATCGACCGCGTCAACGAGATGAACAACAACTGGTGGTGCGAGAACATCCGCGCCACCAACCCCTGCGGCGAGCAGCCGCTGCCGCCGTACGGCTCCTGCCTGCTCGGCTCGGTCAACCTCACGCGCTTCGTGCGCAAGCCGTTCACGGCCGAGGCCGAGTTCGACTGGGCCGAGTACCGCGAGGTCGTCAAGGTCTTCACGCGCATGCTCGACAACGTGGTCGAGGTGAACGGCCTGCCGCTCGAGGGCCAGCGCAACGAGATCCTGCGCAAGCGCCGTCACGGCATGGGCTTCCTCGGCTTGGGCAGCACCATGACGCTGCTGCGCATGAAGTACGGCTCGCCCGAGTCCGTGCAGTTCACCGAGGATGTCTCGCGCGAGATGGCGGTCGCCGGCTGGGAGGCCGGACTCGACCTCGCCCGCGAGAAGGGTCCTGCGCCCATCATGAACGAGGAGTTCACCGTCACCGCCGAGATGCTGCGCAAGCGTCCCGAGATGGCGCGCGACGGCTGGAAGGTCGGCAGCAAGATCCCGGGCCGCGTGCTGCATGCGCGCTACAGCCGCTACATGCAGCGCATCGCGGGCGTCGCGCCGAACCTCGTCGAGCAGCTCGCGCTGGTCGGCGCGCGCTTCACGCACCACACCTCGATCGCGCCCACCGGCACCATCAGCCTCTCGCTCGCCAACAACGCGAGCAACGGCATCGAGCCCTCGTTCGCGCACCACTACTTCCGCAACGTGATCCGCGAAGGCAAGAAGTCCAAGGAGAAGGTCGATGTCTTCTCCTACGAGCTGCTCGCCTACCGTGAGCTCATCAACCGCCAGGCGATGCCGAACGGCACCAGCGTCGCCGAGAAGCTGCCCGACTACTTCACGACGGCCGATGACATCACGCCGACCGCGCATGTCGACATCCAGGCCGCCTCGCAGAAGTGGATCGACTCCTCGATCTCCAAGACCGCGAACGTGCCCACCGACTTCAAGTACGAGTCCTTCAAGGACATCTACCTGTACGCGCACGAGAAGGGTCTGAAGGGCTGCACCACCTTCCGCTTCAACCCGGAAGCCTTCCAGGGCGTGCTCGTCAAGGAAGAGGACCTCAAGAACACCACCTATGTGTTCACGCTCGACGACGGCACCGAGGTGTCGGTCAAGGGCGACGAGGAGATCGAGTACGACGGTGAGAAGCACACCGCCGCCAACCTTTTCGATGCCCTCAAAGAAGGGTATTACGGCAAGTTCTGAGGACCGCCCACGATGGCTGCGATCAAGATAGACAAGAAGATCTCCAAGTACCGCGTGCAGAAGCCGGGCGGCGAGCCCGTGCCCGCCGCGACCGCCACCAATGTCGCCGAGCTGCCCACCAGCCACGGCGGCAAGGTCGTGCGCCTGACGGAGGAGGTCCAGCGCCCCGAGGTGCTGATCGGCTCCACATACAAGATCAAGACGCCGGTCTCCGACCACGCGATGTATGTCACGATCAACGACATCATCCTCAACGAAGGCACCGAGCACGAGCAGCGTCGCCCGTTCGAGGTCTTCATCAACAGCAAGAACCTCGACCACTACCAGTGGATCGTGGCGCTGACGCGCATCATCTCCGCCGTGTTCCGCAAGGGCGGTGATGTCGCGTTCCTCGTCGAGGAGCTGAAGGCCGTGTTCGACCCGCGCGGCGGCTACTGGCAGCCGGGCGGCAAGTTCATGCCCTCGATCATCGCCGAACTCGGCCATGTCATCGAGAAGCACCTGCAGACCATCGGCCTGATGGGGCGCACCGAGCTCGACGAGCACCAGAAGAAGCTCATCGACGAGAAGCGCGCCGAGTTCGAGGCCCGCGGCAAGCAGACCGACGCCTTCTCCAAGTCGCACTTCCCCGAAGGCGCGCAGCTCTGCAGCAAGTGCAGCACCGCCGCCGTCGTGATGATGGACGGCTGCATGACCTGCCTGAACTGCGGGGACTCGAAGTGCGGCTGAGGCCGCTGGCCTCGACCCTCCGTCCCCCGCTGCTCATCCTCGCGCTCCTGCTTGCAGGCGCGGGGCTATCGGGCGTCGCGTCCGCTCAATCCGTCATGCCGCGCTACACCGAGCTGCAGCGCGATGTCGACTTCTGGATCCGCGTCTACACCGAGATCAGCACGCGGCAGGGCTTCGTGCACGACGCACGCAACCTCGGCGTGGTCTACGGCGTCGCGGCGCTGCCCGATGCGCCGCCGGGGTCCGACCCGCGGCGCGAGGCCATCACCGCCGCGCGCGACCGTTGGTCCGCCGCGCTGCGCGCCGCCGCCGACGCGCTCACCGCCGGGCAGCCGCTGCAGGGCGATGCCGCGTGGGTCACGACGGTGTGGCGCGATGCGCTCGGCCGCGATCCCGATGCCGCGGTGCTCACCGCCGCGTTGGCGGATGTGCGCTTCCAGCTCGGTCAGGCCGACCGGTTCCGTGCCGGGGTCGAGCGCTCGGGTGCTTGGCGCGAGCACATCGCCGCCGTGATCGCCGCGGCGCAGCTGCCGCCGGAGCTCATCGCGCTGCCGCATGTCGAGTCGTCCTTCGATCCGACCGCGTACTCGAAGGTCGGCGCCGCCGGGATGTGGCAGTTCATGCCGGGCACGGCGCGGCTCTACATGCGCGTCGACGGAGCGGTCGACGAGCGCATGGACCCGTTCCGCGCCACCGAGGCCGCGGCGCAGCTGCTGGCCAACAATTTCCGTCTGCTGGGGTCATGGCCGCTGGCGCTCACCGCCTACAACCACGGCGCCGCCGGCATGCGCCGCGCGCGCGACGCCATGGGCACCGACGATTTCGCGGTGATCGCGCGCCGCTACCGCGGCCCGGCGTTCGGTTTCGCCTCGCGCAACTTCTATCCCTCGTTCCTCGCCGCGCTCACCATCGATCAGGATCCGCAGCGCTACTTCCCGGGCGTGCAGCGGGCCGCGCCGCTGCGCCCCGTCGAGATCGCGCTGCCGACGGCGGTGGCGGCGGCGGAGCTCGGCCGTGTGCTCGACCTGCCGCAGCCGATGCTGCGTGAGCTCAACCCCGCGCTGCGCCCCGCGGTCTGGAACGGCGAGCGGCCGGTGCCGGCGGGGTATCGGCTGCGGCTGCCGACCGGGAGTCCCTGGACGCCCGAGCGGCTCGCGGCCGTGCTGCGCGTCACGCCTTCGGCGCCCGGCGCCGCAGGAGCCACCGCGAGCGACACCGCCGCGCCCTGACCCGCGCCTACAATCAACGCCTATAATCAGCGGATGGGTCTGCCGTCACGCTGGTGCATCGCGATGCTGTGGGTCGTCCTCTCGGCCGTCGCGCCTGCCGCGAACGCTGCGACCGCCGCGACCGCCGCCAGCGCATCCTCGACGCCCAACTTCGACTCGCGCACCGCGCGGCTGCGCGACTCCGACCTCCCCATCGCGACCCATGTGGTGGTGCACAAGGCCGAGCGCCGCCTCGAGATCTTCCAGGGCGATGAGCAGCTGCGCGAGTTCCGCATCGCGCTCGGCGGCGACCCCACCGGCCACAAGATGTTCGAGGGCGATTCGCGCACGCCGGAAGGCCGCTACATGCTCGGCGCCCGCAACGCACGCAGCGAGTTCTTCCTCTCGATGCATGTCTCCTACCCGAACGCTACCGACACCGCGCGCGCCCGGAAGATGGGCCGGCGCCCCGGCGGTCTGATCATGGTCCACGGTCAGCCGAACGAGCCGAAGCGCTCCGCACGCTATTACGAGAGCGAGGACTGGACCGACGGCTGCATCGCGCTCACCAACGCCGACATGATGGAGTTCTGGCTGCTGGTGCCCTCCAACACCCCGATCGACATCCGGCCCTGATCCCGCGCCGCCCGAGAGACCCCATGGAAACCAGCATCGTCATCCCCGAGTCCGTCGACGCGCGCGTCGCGCCGCGCGGCGCGCTCGAGACGCTCTCGCAGGAGGAGATGGAGCAGCTTCTGTCGAGCGGGCAGGGCGGCCTGTATCCGCTCTTCCGCCGCTGCGCGCTCGCCGTGCTCAACGCCGGCAGCGACACCGACGACGCGCGCGCCATCTTCGAGCGCTACCGCGATTTCGACATCAAGCTCGTGCGCCACTCCTTCGGCGTCAAGCTCGAGATCAAGAACGCCCCCGCGATGGCCTTCGTCGACGGGCAGATGATCCGCGGCACCAAGGAGCTGCTGTTCGCGGTGCTGCGCGATGTGGTCTACACCGCCAACGAGATCGTCGAGAGCGGCCGCTTCGACCTCAGCAAGCCCCAGTCCATCACCAACGCCGTGTTCCACATCCTGCGCAACGCGCGGCTGATGGGCCACAAGCTGCGGCCGAACCTGGTCGTGTGCTGGGGCGGCCACTCCATCAACCGGGTCGAATACGAGTACACCAAGAAGGTCGGCTACGAGCTCGGCCTGCGCGGCCTCGATGTCTGCACCGGCTGCGGTCCGGGCGCCATGAAGGGCCCGATGAAGGGCGCGACCATCGGCCACGCCAAGCAGCGCATCGTCGGCGGCCGCTACATCGGCCTCACCGAGCCCGGCATCATCGCCGCCGAGCCGCCGAACCCCATCGTCAACAACCTCGTGATCCTGCCCGACATCGAGAAGCGGCTCGAGGCCTTCGTGCGCGTGGCGCACGGCCTCGTCGTGTTCCCGGGCGGCGTCGGTACCGCCGAGGAGATCTTCTACCTGCTCGGCATCCTGCTCGACCCGGCGAACGCCGCGCAGCCGTTCCCGCTGGTGCTCACCGGTCCGCGCGCGAGCGCGGAATACTTCGAGCGCATCCGCACCTTCCTCGCCGGCACGCTCGGCCCCGCCGCGCTCGAGCGCATCCGCATCGTCATCGACGACCCCGCCGAGGTCGCGCGCATCATGGACCGCGGCGTCGAGACCGTGCGCGAGTTCCGCCGCCGCGAGTCCGACTCCTACAACTACAACTGGCTGCTGCGCATCGACCCCGAGTTCCAGCGGCCCTTCGAGGTGACCCACGCCTCGATGCGCACCCTGCGCCTGCACCGCGACCAGCCGGTGCACGAGCTCGCCGCCGACCTGCGCCGCGCGTTCTCCGGCATCGTCACCGGCAACGTCAAGGAGCACGGCATCCGCGCCATCGAGCGCCACGGCCCCTTCGAGATCGTCGGCGACCCCGCCATCACCCACATGCTCGACGAGCTCCTCGCCTCGTTCGTGGCCCAGCAGCGCATGAAGCTGCCCGGCTCGGCCTATGTGCCCTGCTACCGGGTGGTGAAGGGCTGAACCGCAGGCGGCGGGCGTCCGACGCGCCATGCTCATCGCCTTCAACAAGCCCTACGGAGTGCTCTGCAAGTTCACGCCGGAGCCCGGGAGGTCGACGCTCGCGGATCACATCCGCATCCCGCGCGTCCATCCCGCAGGCCGTCTCGACCACGACAGCGAGGGTCTGCTGCTGTTGACCGATGACGGGCCGCTGCAGGCGCGCATCACCGAACCGCGGCACAAACTGCCCAAGGTCTACTGGGCGCAGGTGGAGGGCCTCGTGACCGAGGAGGCCCTCGCGAGGCTGCGGCAGGGCGTGGATCTCGGCGATTTCACGACCCGTCCCGCCGAGGCGCAGCGCATCGACGAACCCCCGGACCTCTGGTCGCGCGATCCACCCATCCGCTATCGGGCCCGCATCCCGACCTCCTGGGTCGAGCTCACCCTGCGCGAAGGCCGCAACCGTCAGGTGCGTCGCATGACGGCCCGGGTCGGCTTCCCGACGCTGCGGTTGGTACGCGTACGGATCGGCCGCATCGGTCTCGAGGGGCTTGCGCCCGGATCCTGGCGCGAGGTGACGATACCCCCTTGAAACCACACGCCTTGGCCCCATGCTGCAAAGGCCCTTGTGTGCGGGCCTCGCGTGGAGCTCTGACATGACCGAACCGACGACCGCGTCGACCGACCCTTCCAGCGCCGGCAACGGCGCCCCCACCCCCCCGAACAGCGCAGAGAAGCACGGCTTCCAGGCCGAGGTGCGTGAGCTACTGAAGCTCATGATCCACTCGCTCTACAGCCACCGCGAGATCTTCCTGCGCGAACTCATCTCGAACGCCTCGGACGCCAACGACAAGCTGCGTTTCCTGGCGCTCGCCCAGCCTGACCTGATGGCGGGCGAGGCCGAGCTCAAGGTCTGGGTGGACTACGACGCGGCCAAGGGCACGCTCTCCATCCGCGACAACGGCATCGGCATGACGCGCGAGGAGGCGATCGCCCACCTCGGCACCATCGCCAAGTCGGGCACCGGGGAGTTCTTCAAGCGGCTCACGGGCGATCAGCAGAAGGACTCGCAGCTCATCGGCCAGTTCGGCGTCGGCTTCTATTCGGCGTTCATCGTCGCCGACGAGGTCGAGGTGTTCACCCGCAAGGCGGGCGAGCCGGCCTCCGCCGGTGTCCGCTGGGCCTCGAAGGCCGACGGCGACTTCACCATCGAGACCTCGCCGCGCGAGGAGCGCGGCACGATGGTGGTGCTGCATCTCAAGGACGACGCCAAGGACTTCGCCGACGGTTGGCGGCTGCGCTCGTTGGTGCGCCGCTATTCGGACCACATCGCCTTCCCGGTGCTGATGCGCAAGGAGGGCGAGGCCAGCCTCGACTGGGAGCCCGCCAACCAGGGGCAGGCGCTGTGGACGCGGCCGCGCAGCGAGGTCACGGACGACGAATACAAAGAATTCTACCGGCATGTCGCGCACGACTTCGCCGACCCCCTCGCCTGGAGCCACAACAAGGTCGAGGGCAAGCGCGAGTACACCTCGCTGCTCTACATCCCCGGCCGTGCGCCCTTCGACCTCTACCAGCGCGACGCCTCGCGGGGCCTCAAGCTCTATGTGCGACGCGTGTTCATCATGGACGACGCCGAGCAGTTCCTGCCGATGTACCTGCGCTTCATGCGCGGCGTACTCGATTCAAACGACCTGCCGCTCAACGTCTCGCGCGAGCTGCTGCAGAAGGACGCCGAGGTCGAGGCGATGCGCGCCGCGCTCACGAAGCGTGCGCTGGATCTCCTCGCGCGGCTCGCCAAGGATGAGCCCGAGAAGTACGCCGCGTTCTGGAAGGAGTTCGGACCGGTGCTGAAGGAAGGCACGGGCGAGGACCCCTCGAACCGCGACAAGATCCTGCCGCTGCTGCGTTTCGCGAGCACCCATGAGGAGTCGGACGAGCCGAAGACGACGCTCGCCGAGTACATCGCCCGCATGAAGACCGGGCAGGACCGCATCTACTACCTCATCGCCGACACGGTGACCGCGGCCCGCGGCAGCCCGTATCTCGAGCAGCTGCGCGCCAAGGGCGTCGAGGTGCTGCTGCTCGCCGATCGCGTCGACGAGTGGATGATGGGCCACCTGCGCGAGTTCGAAGGCAAGCGCTTCAAGGACGCCGCGCGCGGCGACCTCGAGCTCGGCGGGCTCGAGGGCGAGGCCGACAAGGCCGCGGCCGAGGCGGCGCTCAAGGACGCCGAACCCCTGCTCAAGCGCCTCAAGGACGCGCTCGGCGAACGCGTGAGCGAGGTCAAGGTCAGCACCCGCCTCGCGGATTCGCCGGCCTGTCTCGTGCTCGACGAAGGGGATGTCGGCGCGCAGATGCGCCGCATCCTGGCCGCTGCGGGACAGCCCGTACCCGAGGCCCAGCCCGCGCTCGAGGTCAACGCCGGCCACCCGTTGCTGCGGCGGCTCGAGGCGACGCCGGACGGCGAGGGGTTCAACGACCTCGCGCTGCTGGTGTTCGACCAGGCGAAGTTGGCCGAGTCCGGCTCGGTCGCCAACCCCGGGGAGTTCGTACGGCGGCTGAACCGCCTGCTCGGGCAGTTGATGACCCCGGGCGGCTGACCGCCCCGCAGCGGCCGCCGGTCGGCATGCCATAATCGCGGCATGGCGACCGGCACCCCGCCCAACCCGCCCGCGACCTGCGGCGCGACCGACGACCTGCGCGATCGGCTCTCGCCGCTCGCCTTCGAGGTCACGCAGCACAAGGGCACGGAGCGCGCCTTCACGGGCGCGTTCACCCACAACAAGGAACGCGGCACCTACGGTTGCGTGTGCTGCGGCGCGGATCTCTTCGCCTCCGACACCAAGTACGACTCGGGTTCCGGCTGGCCGAGCTTCTGGACGCCGCTCGCCGGCGACCGCGTGCGCGAGATCCGCGACACGAGCCACGGCATGGTGCGCACCGAGGTGGTCTGCGCGGCCTGCGGCGCGCATCTCGGCCATGTGTTCGACGACGGACCGCGGCCCACCGGGCTGCGCTACTGCATCAACTCCGTGTCGCTGTCGTTCGCGCCGGCCTCCGGGACTGCGTCGGGGGCCGAGCCATGACGCTGCGCGCTGCCGCCACCATCATCCTCGTGCTGATGGGTCTCACCGTGCTCGCGATGCGCGTCGTGCCAGAGCTCTTCTATCGAACTCCGACGGCCGAGGCAGCGGATGCGGGTCCGCCTGCGGGCCTCACGGAGCCTGAGTTGCCCGCCGGGATCGCCGAGGCCATGCCCGTCGATGCTGGACAAGCCCCTGCCCCCACCACCGTACCTCCTGGAGCGCCCATGTCACCTGATCAACTGCAAGCCCAAGACCTCGAGCCGGGCACCGGTCCTGCCGTCGCTGCCGGACAGACCGCGGTGGTCCATTACACCGGCTGGCTGTGGGATGCCGCGGCGCCCGACAACAAAGGCCGCAAGTTCGACAGCTCGCGCGACCATGGCGATACCTTCTCTTTCCGCGTCGGCGGGGGAGAGGTCATCCGTGGTTGGGACCAGGGGGTCGAGGGCATGAAGGTCGGCGGCAAGCGGCGGCTCGTGATCCCGCCGGAACTCGGGTACGGCGCGCGCGGCGCGGGCGGCGTGATCCCGGGCGGCGCCACCTTGGTCTTCGATGTCGAACTGATGGGCATCCGCTGATGGCCGCGCGTCGGCGCGCCGTGGCGGCGACCGCGATGATGGTGTCGACGGCGCTCGCTGCGATGGTCGGATCGCAGGCGTCCGCCGCCACGCTCATACACGCCGGTCGCGTCGTCGACGGCGTCACCGACAAGGTGCAGCGCGAGCGCACGGTCGTGGTCGACGGCGGCCGCATCGTCGCGATCGAGGCGGGCTACCGCGCGCCCGGTGCGGGCGACACCGTCATCGACCTGCGCGGCTCGACCTTGATGCCGGGCCTGATGGACATGCATGTCCATCTCACGAGCGAATACAGCCGTAGCAGCGCCGGCGACGCGTTCCGCAAGAACGGTACGGATGTCGCGCTCGACGGCGCGATGTTCGCCGAGCGTACGCTGCAGGCGGGTTTCACCACGGTGCGCGACCTCGGCGACACCTTCTTGGCCTCGATCGCGCTGCGCAACGCCATCAACGCCGGTAAGGTGCCGGGGCCGCGCGTCTTCGCGGCCGGCAAGTCGATCGCCACCACCGGCGGCCATGCCGACCCGACCAACGGCTGGGCCCAGCATCTCGGCGGACGCGATGTTGGCCCCGCGGAGGGCGTGGTCAACGGGCCGGAGCAGGCGGCGCAGGCCGTACGACAGCGCTACAAGGACGGCTCGGACGTCATCAAGATCACCGCCACCGGCGGCGTGCTCTCGATCGCCAAGAACGGGCTCAACCCCCAGTTCACCGAGGACGAGATCCGCGCGGTCGTCGCCACGGCGCGCGACTACGGCTTCACGGTGGCCGCGCATGCGCACGGCGCGGAGGGCCTCAAGCGCGCGGTGCGCGCCGGCGTCGACACCATCGAGCACGGCACCTTCATGGACGAGGAGGGCATGAAGCTCATGAAGGAGCGCGGCACCTGGTATGTGCCGACCATCACGGCGGGCCGCTGGGTGTTCGACCGTTCGCAGGAGCCGGGTTTCTTCCCGGAGATCGTGCGGCCGAAAGCCGCCACCATCGGGCCGCTGATCCAATCGACCTTCGGCAAGGCCTACAAGGCGGGCGTGAAGATCCTGTTCGGCACCGACACGGGCGTCTCGGCCCACGGCGACAACGCGCGCGAGTTCGTGCTGATGGTCGAGGCGGGCATGCCCGCGATGGCGGCGATCCAATCGGCGACCTCGCTGCCCGCGAAGTTCCTCGGCATCGACGAGCAGCTCGGCAGCGTGCAGGTCGGCAAGACCGCCGATCTCGTCGCGGTGCCCGGCGATCCGCTCGCGGACATCACGGCGATGCAGCGTCTGCACTTCGTCATGAAGGATGGCGTCGTCCACCGTCGGCCCTGACGGCGGGCGCCGGCTGATCGCCGGCGCTGCGGGCGACATCGAGCTCATCGTCGACCTGCCGGCGGCCGCGCCGCGCGCGGTCGCGGTGTGCTGTCATCCGCACCCGCTCTTCGGCGGCACGCTCACCAACAAGGTGATCCACACCGTGGCGCGCAGCTTCACGGCGCAGGGCGCTGCGGCGGTGCGCTTCAATTTCCGTGGTGTGGGCGCTTCGCAGGGAGCGCATGACGACGGCATCGGCGAGACCGACGACCTGGTGACGGTCGCGGACTGGGCGCGGTCGCGGTGGCCGGACCTGCCGCTGTGGCTCGGCGGGTTCTCGTTCGGGTCGTATGTCGCGCTGCGCGGCGCCGCGCGGCTCGCACCCGCGCTGCTGGTGACGGTCGCGCCGCCCGTCGGCCGCTGGGACTTCTCGTCCATCGCCGCGCCGTCCTTCCCGTGGCTCGTGGTGCAGGGCAGCGAGGACGAACTCGTACCCGCCGCAGGCGTCGTCGCATGGGCGCAGACCCTGCAGCCGGCGGTGCGCATCGCGATGCTCGACGGCGCGACGCATTTCTTCCATGGCCGCCTGCACGAGCTGCAGGACACGGTGTCGGCGTTCGTCGTCGATGCGGCGCCCGCCGCCGGAGCGGCGTCCGACGCTCAGGCGTACATCGAGTAGCCCACGCCGCGCACGGTGTGGATCAGCGGTCGCTCGAATTCTTTGTCGACCGCCTGCCGCAGGCGGCTGACATGCACATCGACGATGTTGGTCTGCGGATCGTAATGGATGTCCCAGACGCTCTGCAGCAGCATCGCCCGGGTGACGACCTTGCCGGCGTGCCGCGCGAGGTACTCGAGCAGCCGGAACTCGCGCGCGGTGAGGTCGAGCGCGCGGCCGGCGCGGCTCGCGCGCCGCTGCAGCAGGTCGAGCTCGAGGTCGTCGACGCGCAGCGTGGTGAGCGCGGCGCTCGCGGAGCGGCGCAGCAGCGATTCGACCCGCGCCACCAGCTCCTCGATGGCGAACGGCTTGCCGAGATAGTCGTCGCTGCCGGCGCGCAGTCCGCGCACGCGTTCATCCACGGCATCGAGCGCGGAGAGGACCAGGATGGGCGTGCGGTCGCCCGACTCGCGCAGCCGGCGGACGATGTCCAGTCCGTCGATCTGCGGCAACATGCGGTCGGTGATGACGGCCGAGAAGCCGCCGCCCAGCGCCGCCGCGAGACCGGCCGCGCCTTCGGCGACATGGGTGACCGTGAGGTCGCGCGCAGCCAAAGCCGCCGTGACCTCGGCGGCGAGCGCGAGGTCGTCCTCGATGAGCAGCAGCGGCATGGCAGATCCCATCCTGTCCGAGATTGTAGTCCGGGGCTCCGTCGGCCGTGGCATCCTTCGCCCCATGACCCCGTGGATCTTCGACCGCCGCGCGATGCTCGCCGGGGCGCTCGCCCTGACGGCGGTCGTCATCGCTTTCGTCGGTGCGTTCTGGTGGCTGCAGACCCGGATGATGGCGGTGCATGTGCGCGAGACCTATTCGCTGCTCGACCAGGACCTGAGCCTGCGGCAGCGGTTGGGCGAGCTGCTCGGCCGACAGACGCTGACGCAGACCCTGGAAGTGCGTCGGGCGGTGCTGCCCGAGGCGCCCGAGTTCGTGCTGCTCGATGCGCGTGGCGAGGCGCTGGTGGGCGACCTCAAGACCGTGCCCGGCGGGCGTGCGGTGCTGTCGGCGCCCGCATTGCGCATGCAGTTCGCCCACGAGGACGGTTCACGCAGCTATGTCGTGGCGCGACGCCTCGACGACGGCGCGGCGCTGATCATCAGCCGGCGCGACAACGCCGCACGGGAGATGGCGTTGTCGCTGGGTCTCGCGGGTCTGGTGGCGACGACGGTGGTCATCCTCGTCGCTCTGCTCGCCGGTTGGGTGTTCAACCGCTTCGTGCTCGACCATGTATCCGGCCTGGCGGCGGCGGCACGCGACATCCAGCGCGGGCAGATGGCGGCGCGGGCACCGGCGCGGCAGCGGCTCGACGCGCTCGGCGCGCTCACCAGCACGGTCAACGAGATGCTCGACCAGAACGAGGCGTTGGTCGGCGGCATGCGCACCGTGACAGAGAGCCTCGCGCACGACCTGCGCGCGCCGCTGATGCGGGTCGGCCGCGCCATCGGCGCGGCGCGGGGCGCAGCCGAGGAGTCCGTGCGCGAGGTGCATCTGCGCGACGCCGAGACGGAGGCCACGCGCGCGCTGCAGACCTTCAACGCGCTGGTCGACCTCGCGCGCGCCGAGGCGGGTCTGTCGCGCGACGCGATGGAGCCGGTGGATGTCGGCGCGTTGACCGCCGATCTCGCGGAGTTCTTCGGACCGCTCGCCGAGGAGCGCGGGCAGCGGCTCGAGTGCCGCATCGACTCATGCCAGGTGGTGGCGCACCGCCAGATCCTCGCGCAGGCCATCGGCAACCTGCTCGAGAACGCCATCAAGTACGCACCGCGCGGCTCCCGACTCGAGCTCGAGGTGCACAAGCTGGGCACCGGTGGCGCGGAGGTGCTGGTGCGCGACGAGGGTCCGGGCATCCCCGAGCATGCGCGCGAGCAGGCGTTGCGACCGTTCGTGCGCCTCGAAGGGGCGGCGCAGCAACCCGGCAAGGGACTCGGGCTCGCGATCGCGGCGGCGGTCGCTCGGCTGCACCGCGGGAAGCTGCTGCTCGAGGGCGCCGAGCCCGGGCTGCGCGTACGCCTGCAGCTCAACCCGGTCTGATCGGAGTCCCGCTCGTCGCGTCGCCGGCCGCGTCCGCGGCGGGCCACCAGAGACGCATCTCGAGGCCAGAGGGTTTCGTGCCCGCCGACGCCGCGGCGTCAGCGACTGCCGGGGCGATGTTGCGCGCTTCGATGCGACCGCTGTGCGCCGCCATGGATCTCGCGGCGATGGCCAGACCGAGCCCGGTCCCGCCCGGTGCCGCGGCGTCGGCCACGCGGTGGAAGGGTTCGAAGATCTGCTCGAGCTCGGCCTCCGGCACGCCGGGTCCGGCGTCGCGCACCCGCAGCGCGTAGCCACCGTCCTCGGGCGAGAGCCGGATCCTGACGGCGGTGCCGGGCGCCGTGTGACGCAGTGCGTTCCGCACCACGTTCTCGATGGCGGCGGTCACCCAGTGTGGATCGCCCAGGATCGTCGGCGCCACGATCGCTCCATCGCTCGTCGTGGTGACGGGATCAGTGGGCGGCTCCCAGTCGATGTGCTTGCCGAGCGCGTCGGCCTCGAAGCGTGCGTCCGCCACCGACCGCTCGATGACGGGCAGCAGTTCCATCGGCTCGCGGGACAGCGGCGGCGCGCCCGGCGCGAGGCGCGAGACATCGAGGATGCCGCTGACGAGCGCATCGAGCCGTTCCACCTCGGTATCGATGCGTGCGAGCTGGATGGCCGGGTCCGCGCCCTGCGCCGCGAGCCCGGTGGCGAGGCGCATGCGCGCGAGCGGCGAGCGGATCTCGTGCGACACATCCCGCAGCAGCCGTTCGCGCGACTGCAGCAGCGCGCCGATGCGCGAAGCCATCGCGTCGAAGGCGCCGGCGAGACGACCGAGCTCGTCGCGGCGTGCGGCGGTGCGCGCGGGAGCGCGGGCCTCGAGGCGGCCGGCCGTGAGCGCCTCGGTCGCATCCTGCAGGTCGAGCACCGGTCGCGTGATGGAGCGGGCGAGCCACAGGCTCGCCAGCGCGGTGATGCCGAGCGCCATCAGCAGCAGCGATGCGGGGAGCCCCGGCAGGTCGAAGGGACCGAGCCGACGGCCGCGGGGCGGCAGCGGCAACAGCCGGAAGCGCTCGCCGTCATCGCTGGTGAGCGTCGGGATGCGCAGCCGCGCGCGCTCCATGACCTCGGGAGCCTGCGGTAGCGGCGTCGTCGAGGCGTCATCGAGGCGTGCTTGCAGCGGGGGCGGGATCGGTCGTCCGAGCAGCTCATCGCCCCAGTCATCGACCACCAGGAAGCGCGGCCGACGGTCGCGCGGGTCCGCATCCTGCGCCTTCGCCCAAGCGGCGAGCCCGTCCCGTCCACCTTCGGCCAACGCGATCGCCGCCGCCTGCACCGCGCTGCGCGAGGCCTCGGCGGTCTGCTCGCGCTGCGCATCGAGCCACCAAGAGGTGAGCGCGACCGTGCCCGCGGCGACCGACAGCAGCGTGAGGAAGATCGCCGAAAAGATCCGCATGGCGAGCCGACCGCGGATCATGCGGCGCCGTCCTCGATGAGCTCGTAGCCGGAGCCGCGTACCGCGCGGATCTGGACGCCGCCGCCCGCGGCCGAGATCTTGCGGCGCAGGTTGCTGACATGGGTGTCGATGGCGCGGTCGTAGAGCGCGAGCTTGCGGCCGAGCGCTTGCTGGGTGAGCGCACCGCGCTCGACCGGGGCGTCCGCGACCTGGGCCAGGCAGAGCAGCACGCGCCACTCCGCGCCGGTGAGCTCGAGCTGGGTCCCGCGCAGCGCCGCCCGTCGACGACGCGGGTCGAGCAGCAGCGGTCCGCACTGCAGCGGCGTGTCGTTGGGCGCAGCAGCCGCAGTTCCGGACCCGCCCCCGGCGTCCGCGGCCCCCGGCGACGGCGTGCGCCGCAGGATGGCGCGGACGCGAGCGGCGAGCTCGCGCGGATCGAAGGGCTTGGGTAGGTAATCGTCGGCACCGAGCTCGAGACCGACGATACGGTCCACGGGGTCGCCCCTCGCCGTCAGCATCAGCACCGGCAGCCGCGGGCGTGTGGCGCGCAGGTCGCGCAGCAGATCGAGGCCGCTGCGCCCGGGCAGCATGACATCGAGGATGACGAGGTCGGGCTCACGCGCGGCGAGGGCGCTCGCGGCGGCCTCGGCGTCGGGTGCGCTCGTCACGCCGAAGCCTTCACGCGAGAGATACTCGCCGAGCATACCGGCGAGTTCGCGGTCGTCGTCGATGATGAGGATGTGGCCGGGCATGTGATGGGCGGGATGTTGCCTTCCGGGGCCATGTTTGCAAAGGTGGCCGCCCGCTCTTCACACAACTTTTCAAGCCCTTTGCGGAATGCTCGCTCGTCCCACGGGTCTCAAGCGGTAGAGTGTGCGGCATCGAAGTGCCGCGGTCCGATCCCTGAACCAGGAGCCCAGACATGTCCCCGCGTTCCGCCAACCCCTCCTTCCTCATCGCCTCGGCGCTCTGCGCCGGCGCGTTGATCGCCGGCCGCGCGCTGGCCGACCAAGCACCGCCGCCCCCGCCGCCGCCGGGCGCGCCCACCACGGTCGTCGCCGAGCGTGTGATCGTGGTCGACAAGGACGGAAAGCTCATGGAGCAAGGGGCTGCGGCGATCAACGGCCGCCGCGTCGTCATCATCGACCACGACGGTGACGCCGAGGGTAGCGGCATGGCCGGACCGGATGGTCGACGCCGTGACATCCTCATCATGAGCGACGGGCCGGGCGCGGACGGACGCCCGGGTGCTCGCATGATGCCGGGCAGGGGCATGGAAGGCCCGCGCATGCGGGGCGGCAGGGTGGACGGGCCGGGCCATCGCGGCGTCGAGTGGATGATGCGCATGTCCCGCGAACTCGACTTCACGCCGGAGCAGCGGACGAAGATGCGCGGCCTGATGGAAGCGTCGCGACCGAAGATGGACGAACTGCGCGGGCAGCTGCGCGCGCAGCGGCTGAAGCTGCGCGAGGCGGACCCGAACGCGAAGGGCTACGACGCGCTGGTCGCGTCGACCTCGAAGCGCATCGGCGAACTGTCCGCTCAGCGCGAGCAGCAGCGTGCGCAGTTGCGGCGGCAGGTGTGGCAGCTGCTGACGCCCGAGCAGCGCGCCAAAGCCGACACCAAGAAGGCCGAGGCGAAGAAACGCCGCGACGAGCAGGCCGACCGCATGGAGCGCCGCGCGCGGGAGCTGCGCGGCACGCCCTGACACCGCGGCGGCGCAGGCCGCGCGAGGGGGTCGGGCGCATCGGGCCGGCCGGACAGAGCTCAAAAAAAAGCCCGGGACGTCGCCGTCCCGGGCTTTTTCATGGCTATGGCCTGATCGGTCAGTTGACCATGTTCTTCAGGTTCTTCAGCGCCATGGCGCGGATCTTCTTCGAGGCGGGCTTGGCCTTGAAGACCATCTTCTCGCCGGTGAAGGGGTTGATGCCCTCGCGCGCCTTGGTGGCGGGCTTCTTCACGACCTTGAACTTGGCGACGCCCGGCAGCGTGAACAGGCTGTTCGCGCGCAGGCTCTTCTTCATGACGCCGTTCAGGGACTCGAACACGGAACTCACGGCCTTGCGCGAGAGACCGGTGTCTTTCGCGATCTGGTTGAGGATTTCCGACTTGGTCGGCGGGCCGGCCTTTTTCGCCATCTGTTGATTCTCCTGGTTTTTATGGGTGCGCGGCATGCCGCGCGTCGCATTTCGGGGCGAAACATAGCACATCAAGCCGCGGGAAAAAACACTTTTCGCGCGTCCCGAGGCTAGAAAAACCGGCATTTCGCGCATCAGCGCAAGAGGATCAGCAGCACCTGGATGATGATCGCCGCCCACATCGGCGAGAGGTCCAGTCCCGCGAAGGAAGGTACGGCACGGCGGATGCGCGAGAGCACGGGTTCGCAGAGCGCCTCGAGGATGTCGAGCAACGGCGAATCCTGGCCCGGCGCGATCATCGACAGCAGGGCGTAGATGAAGATCGCCCAGAAATAGAGCCAAAGCGCCGAGCGCAGGACCTCACGCCCGGCCTCCAACAGCCAGGTCCCGGCATCCGGGAAGCCGCCGCCGGTGAGCAGCGCGAGCACGCCGATCTGGGCGAGAGCCACTGCGAGCACCGCCACCACCGACCCGGTATCGATGCGGCCGAACGACGGCAGCACGCGCCGCAGCGGCAATACGAGCCAGTCCGTGGCCTGCAGGATCGCTGCGCCGAAGGGGTTGCGGAACCCCGCGCGCACCCATTGCAGGAGGCAGCGCAGCAGGAACGCCCAAAAGAGCAGCGAGAACAGTGTGTCGACCAGGAACGCCAGCGCGTCGATCATGTCAGCCTCTCTTGACGGTGCTGTCCGGTACGGCCTGCGCGAGTTCGCGGCCGCGGCGGGTGGCCGATTCCACCGCCTCCGCGACGAGGCGCTCTAGACCGCCGGCTTCAAGGGTGGTGAGCGCGGCCGCGGTGGTGCCGCCACGCGAGGTCACGGCGGCGCGCAGGCCTGCGAGGTCGGCGTCGGCTGCGGCCATGGCGCCGGCGCCCGCGAGCGTCGCCGCGGCCAGCCGCGCCGCGACCTCCGCGGGCAGACCCTGGGCGCGCCCGGCATCGGCCAAAGCCTCGGCGAGTCTGAAGAAATAGGCCGGGCCGCTGCCCGAGACGGCGGTGACCGCGTCCATCAGCATCTCGGAGTCGATCCACGCCACCATGCCTGCGGCGGCGAGGACGGCTTCGGCCCTTGCACGCGCCTCGGGTGGGATGTCAGGGGGCGCGTAGAGCCCGCTCGCCCCGCGGCCGAGCAGGGCGGGGCGGTTCGGCATGGCGCGCACCACGGGCAGCGCTGTGCCAGGGCCGGCGCCGCAGAGTTCCCGCAATCGCGCGACGGGTAGCCCTGCGGCGATGGAGACGATGAGCGGCCGACGGCTCGCGAGCGTCGCCTGCAAGGGCGACAGCGCCGCGGCCATGTCCTGCGGCTTGACCGCGAGCACCAGGATGTCGGCAGCCGCAGCCACCTCGATGTTGTCGGCGGTGGTGCGTACGCCGAGATCCCGCTCGAGCGCGAGGCGCAGATCAGCGCCCGGTTCGCCGACCAGGATCTGTGCGGCCGGATGGCCATGACGGCGCAGCGCTGCGACCAGCGCGCGGCCCATATGGCCGCCGCCCAGGAACCCGACGGTATCGGCACGGATCGCGGCGATGGTCGCGTCAGCCGCCTCGTCGCCGACCGCGGCGCCCGGCGACGACGGGGCGGGAGAGGCGGTCTGCGCGGCGGCCGTCGTCATGCGGTCGGTCATGCCTTGGATTGTATGCGTTCGCCGAAGAGGGCGGTGCCGATGCGCAGCATCGTCGTGCCTTCGGTCACCGCGGCTTCCAGGTCGCCGCTCATGCCCATGGAGAGCGTATCGAGGCCGGGATGCGCCCGCCGCGCCGCGGCCGCATGCGCCGCCAACTCCGCGAACCAGCGCCGCTGCCGCGCGGGATCGGTCTCCTCGGGCGGCAAGGCCATCAACCCGCGCAACCGCAGCCGTGGCGCCGCGGCGACGGCCGCGAGCAGCGCCGGCAGCTCCGCAGGGTCCGCGCCGCCCTTGGTCGTCTCGTCGCCGAGCTTGACCTGCACGCAGACATTGAGCGGCGGCGCATGGAACGGCCGTTGCGCCGCGAGCCGCTCGACCAGCCTGATGCGGTCGACGGTGTGCACCCAGTCGAACTGCTCGGCGACCGGCCGCGTCTTGTTCGACTGCAGCTGGCCGATGTAGTGCCAGATGAGCCCGCGGGCGCGCAGCGCGTCGATCTTGGGCAGCGCTTCCTGCAGGTAGTTCTCGCCGAAGTCCTGCTGACCGAGATCGGCGAGCGCCGCGACCGCTGCGGCGGGCTGGGTCTTCGACACCGCGACCAGCGTGATGCCCGCAGGATCGCGTCCGGCGGCGACCGCGGCCGCCGCGATCCGGGCACGGACCGCACCCAAGCGGGTCGCGGGCGTCGGGGCGGCGCTCGCCGCCGTGTCAGGCATCGAACACGGTGTAGGCGTCGAACACCGGTCCATCCACACAGACGCGCTTCATGGCGGGACCGGCGGGCGTCTTGACGCGGACGGCGCAGCCGGCGCAGCCGCCGACGGCGCAGGCCATGAATTCTTCGAGCGACACCTGGCAGGGCAGGCCGAAACGCGCCGCCACGCGCGCCGTGGCCTCGAGCATCGGCGTCGGCCCGCAGGCGAAGACCTCGACCTCGGCGAGCGCGTCAGGTGCGAGCGAGGCCAGCCACTCCTCGGCGAGCTGGGTGACGAAGCCGTCGTAGCAGCCCGCGAAGCCGCTGCGGCTCGCGAGGCGGCTCGGCACGCCCATCTCCTCGAGCAGCGGCATGGCGGCGATCACGCCGGTCGGGATGCCGGGCAGCAGATGCGTCGACGGGCGCGCGGTGAACGGGAACGGGATCTCCGAACCCATCAGCACCAGCGGCCTGAAGGCCGTGCCGACCATGCGCTCGGCCAAAAAGACCATCGGCGGGATGCCGACGCCGCCGCCGATCAGCAGCGCGCGCGGCCGCTCGGCATGCGGTGTGAAGCCCTGGCCTATCGGACCCAGCACCGACAGCGTGTCGCCGGCGCGGCGGCGGGCGAGCGCGGCGAGGCCCGGTCCCACGACCTTGTAGAGGATGTCGATCCAGCCGGCTTCGGCATCGGCGCGCATGATCGAGAGCGGTCGGCGCATCGGGATGTCGTCATCGACCGTGAGATGCGCGAAGTGGCCGGGTTGTGCGCGCGCGGCGCAACGCGGCGACTCGATGCGGATGATGTACTGGTCGCCCGGATAGGCGTGCTGACCGAGCACGCGGCCGTCCTCGAGCGCGATGCTGCCGCGGTGTGCGGGGTGCTGTACGGGTCGGGCCTCGCTGTTCATCGTCGTCCCTCCGCGCCGAGCACGGCCTCGAGCACCGCCATGCGCACCGCGACGCCGTGGCGCACCTGGTCGCGGATCACCGACTGCGGCCCGTCGGCGACCTCCGAGGCGATCTCGACGCCGCGGTTCATGGGGCCGGGGTGCATCACGAGCGCGTCGGGCTGCGCGCGGCGCAGGCGCTCGGGCGTCAGGCCCCACTCGGCGAAGTACGCCGCCTCGCCCGGGATGGCGGCGGCGGTCATGCGCTCTTTCTGGATGCGCAGCATCATCACCGCATCGCAGCCCTCGATGCCCGCTTCGAGCGCGCCGTGACGCGTGCAGCCTGCGAACTCGCCTGCATCGGGCATCAGGCCGGGCGGTGCGACGAGGCGGATCTCGCCGGCGCCGAGCGCGGCGAAGGCCTGCCAGGCCGAGCGCGCGACGCGCGAGTGGCGCACATCGCCGACGATCGCGATGCGCAGACCTTCGATGCGGCCCTTGCGCTGCAGCACCGTGAAGGCGTCGAGCAGGCCCTGCGTCGGATGCGAGCGGCTGCCCGCGCCCCCCGACAGCACGCTGACATGCGGTGCGACATGCGCGGCGACGAGGTCCGGCACATCGGCGTCGGCATCGCGCAGCACGAAGGCATCGACATGCATCGCCTCGAGCGTGGCGACGGTGTCGAGCACGCTCTCGCCCTTGAGACGGGAGGAGAGCTGCACCTCGATGATCGCCACATCCGCGCCGACGCGGCGCGCGGCGAGCTCGAAGGACACGCGGGTTCGGGTGGAGGGCTCGGCGAACATCACGGCGACGGTGCGTCCGGCGAGCGCATCGCCGCGGGCCGCCGGCGCGCCGAGCGGGCGGCACCAGTGCGCGGCGCGCTCGAGCAGCCGCTCGAGCAGCGGACGCGGCAGCCCGTCGAGGGTCAGCAGATGGCGCAGCGAGCCGTCGCTGCGCAGTTGCGCGATCTCACCCATCGGTCCGTCCTTCTCCCGACAGCCAGCGTTCGAGGATCACCGCGGCGGACACGCTGTCCACCTCGCCCTTCGAGACGCGCCCGCGCTTGTGGCCCGCGGCGCGCCGCTCGCGCAGGCGGTCCTCGGCTTCCAGCGACGAGTAACGCTCGTCCACCGTGTGCACCGGCAGCGCGCGCCGAGCGCCGAGCGCCGCGGCGAAGCTGCGGGCCCGACCCGCGAGCGGATGGGCGCCGCCGTCGGCATTATACGGGCAACCGGCGATCAGCCTGTGCGCGCCGAGCCCGCGCGCCACGGCATCGAGGGCGGTGAGCTCGCGTTCGCCGGGGCCGGCGTCGCCGATCACCTGCAACGCAGGCAGCGGTCGCGGTGCGCGCGTCAGCGTGTCGGCGACGGCGAGGCCGATGCGGCGCAGGCCGTAATCGAGGGCGAGGACGATCTCGGGTCGGGAGGGCGCGCGCGGATCGGTCGTGCGGGGGTCGGGCGGCGTAGCCCCGGATCCGGGCGTCTCAGGCGTGCCCGGCGACATGGCTCACCCGGCCGACATCGATGCCGAGTTGCCGCCACACCGCATGCCAACGGTCCTCGAAGGGCGTCGCGAACACGATCTGCTCGTCCACCGGCAGCGACAGCCAGGCGTTCTCGTGCATCTCGCGTTCGAGCTGCCCCGCTTCCCAGCCGGCATAGCCGAGCGCGATGAAGGCGTCGCGTGGACCGTCGCCGCAGGCGATCGCGGCCAGCACATCGCGCGAGGTGGTGACCTGGATGCCCTCGGAGACGCGGTGCGAGGAGTCCCAGTCGCCGCCCGGGCGGTGCAGCACGAAGCCGCGGTCGCGGTGCACCGGGCCGCCGCGCAGCACGACCTGCGCGCCGATCTCCGGACGCACCGCTTCGAGGCGCATCTGCTCGAAGACCTCGTCGAGCGTCATCGGCAGGGGCTTGTTGATGACGATGCCGAGCGCGCCTTTCTCGGCGCTGTGCTCGCAGACGAGGGTGACGGAGTGCGAGAAATCCGGGTCGTCGAGCGAGGGCATCGCGACGAGCAGGTGGTTGCTGAGGCTGTTGCCGTCCGCCATGCGCGCAGTATGCGGCTTCAGCCGCCGCCGCCGCCAGCCTCGAAGCGCCACTCGTAGGCGAAGCGCACGCTCGGCGCGCTCTTCGCCAGCGCCTCCGGGAAGGGCGGGAAGGGGGCGGCCTGCCGCAGGATCTGTAGCGCAGCCTGGTCGAGCGCGGGGTTGCCGCTGCTGCGGCGCACCCGCGCCTCACGCAGCCGCCCGTCCGCCAGCACCTCGATCTCGAGCACCGGCGCGGTCTCGCGGCCGGTGACCAGTTGTTCGGGGAAGTTGAGCGTGCCGAGGCGCTCGACCTTGCGCCGCCACGCGTCCAGCCACGGGGCGATGACCGCGGCTCGGGTGTCGGGCGAGAGCATCTCACCGTCCCGCGCCAGCGGGCCCGTGAGCCGGGCGCGGTCGACCCGGTCCTCGCCGCCGGTCTCGGTGAGCGGCGTGGCGGGAGCGGTCGGTCGGCGCGCAAGGCGGTCGCTCGGCGTCACGGGGTCGAGCGCGGCCGGGCCGGAGTAGAGGACGGTGATGCGGGGCACGCGCGCGGCGAGCACGGATTCGCGGGTCGGCCGGCCGTCGGGGCTGGTCTCCGTCGGGTCGAGCGGGCCTTCTTCCTGCAGCGGGCGCGGCGGCAGACCGCGGGGCGTGAGGGCGGACAGGCGCAGGGTGGTGCTGCCGCGGCCCTTGCGGTCGACCTCGGCGAGATAGGCCGCATCGTCGTCCCGCGCCTCGTCGAGCGCGTCCACCACCATCTGCACATCGAGCGTCGGCGCAGCGCCCTGCGAGGGTCCTTGGCGACCGAAGGTGATGCCGAGGATCACCATGCCGTGCAACAGCAGCGCGATGAACAATGTCGTGGCGAGCCGGTCCTTCTCGGGCGGCGTGTCGGCCGCCAGCACGCCACCGCCCGCGGCGGCGCCCGCGGTTGCGGTGCCGGCGCTCACGCGCGGGCGTCGAGCCGCCGCAGCACGGCGTCGATGAACGCGCCGCCGATGTCGATGCCGAACTGCTTGTCGAGTTCGCGCGCGCCGGTCGGGCTCGTGACATTGATCTCGGTGACGAAGCCGCCGATGACATCGATGCCGACGAACAGCATCCCCTGCTCGGCGAGCCGCGGTCCGATCTGCTCGGCGAGGAACAGGTCGCGGTCGTTCAAGGCGCGGCCGACGCCGGTCGCGCCGGCGGCGAGGTTGCCGCGGTTGTCGCTGCCGCTCGGGATGCGGGCGAGCGCGAACGGCATCGGTTCGCCGTCGACCAGCAGCACGCGCGTGTCGCCGGTCTCGACGATCTCCGGCAGGTAGCGCTGCACGATCGCGTAGCGGGTGCCGTAATCGGTGAGCGTCTCGAGGATGACATTGGCGTTCTTGTCGCCCTGCTCGACGACGAAGATGGAGCGGCCGCCCATGCCGTGCAGCGGCTTGCAGACCACCTTGCCGTGCTCGGCGAGGAAGGCGTGCATGTCGGCCATGTCGCGCGTGACGAGCGTCGGCGCGCAGCACTGCGGGAACCATGCCGTGTAGACCTTCTCGTTCATGTCGCGCAGGCCGCGCGGCCGGTTCACCACCAACGCGCCCTGGTCCTCGGCGCGCTCGAGGATGTAGGTCGAGTAGATGTACTCGGTGTCGAAGGGCGGGTCCTTGCGCATCAGGATCGCGTCGAGATCGCCGAGGCGCGTCACGCGCCGCTCGCCGAGGGTGAACCAGTCGGCGGGATCGTCGCGCACCGTGAGCGGCCGGGCGTGACCGCAGGCGACGCCGTCGCGCAGCCAAAGATCGCCCTGTTCCATGTACCAGAGCTCGAAGCCGCGGGCCTGCGCCGCGAGCAGCATCGCGAGCGAGGTGTCCTTGGCGAACTTGATGTCGGCGATGGGGTCCATCACCACGGCGAGGGTGCGGCGGGCGCTCATGCCGCGAGTGTAATGCGCGCCGGGCGGCGCGTCAGTCGCCGACCGCGCTCAATCGCCGAAATCGCCGGCGAGCGCCTGCAGGGCGGCGAGGGCGGCGGGGCCCGCCGTCTCGGTGCGCAGCACCCGTGGTCCGAGCCGCAGGCGCGCGAAGCCGATGAGCGCGGCGGTCTCGAGCTCCTCGTCGGTGAGGCCGCCCTCGGGGCCGACGAGCAGCGCGATGCGCTCGCCGCGCATCGGTGGCGCTGCGGCGAGCGGCGTGCCGCCCTCGGCGTCGAGCGCCCAGAGCCGCGTCCCGGCATCGGCGGCGGCGAGCCGGCAGGCCTCGACGAGGCTCATCGGTGCGGTGATCTCGGGCACACGGTTGCGCCCGCATTGCTCGCAGGCCGCCACCGCGACCGCCTGCCAATGCGCGACGCGTTTGCCGGCGCGCGCCTCGGCGAGCTGGACCACGCTGCGCGCCGCCGCCACCGGGATGATGCGCGCCACGCCGAGCTCGGTCGCCTTCTGCACCACGATGTCCATGCGCTCGCCGCGCGCGAGACCCTGCAGCAGCGTCACCGCGAGCGGTGATTCGCGCTCGATGGCCCGATGTCCGCCGACCTCGATGCGCGCGCTGCCGCGGCCTGCCGCGACGAGACGCGCGGGATGCTCGCCGCCGCGACCGTCGAACAGCACGAGCGGCGCGCCGACGCGCAGCCGCAGCACGGCGAGCAGGTGCTGCGACGCCGCCGCGGGCAGCTCCATCTGCTGCGCGGCGACCAGCGGTCCCTCGACGAAGATGCGCGGCAGCCTCATGCGACGACCGCGAGGTCGAGGCCTTCCCGGGCCACCGTCACCATGCGCTCGATCTCGGCGTCGCCGACGATGTAGGGCGGCATGAAGTAGATGACGTTGCCGAGCGGCCGCAGCAGCACGCCGCTCGCGATGGCGTGGCGGTAGATGTGCAGATGGCGCCGCTCACGCCAGGGATACGGTTCGCGGGTCGTGCGGTCGCGCACGAACTCCACGGCGACGATGGTCCCGCACTGGCGCACCTCGGCGACCTGCGGATGGTCCGCGAAGGCGGCGCGCGCCGCGGCGCCGAGCGTGGAGGCGAGCCGTGCGCGTCCCTCGGCCGCCCCCGGCTCCTGCAGCATCGCGAGCGAGGTGCGCGCCGCGGCGCAGCCGAGCGGGTTGCCGGCGTAGCTGTGCGAATGCAGGAAGGCGTTCAGTTTGTGGAAGTCGTCGTAGAACGCCTGGTACACCTCGTCGCGCGTCAGCACCGCCGACATCGCGAGGTAACCGGCGGTGAGGCCTTTGGAGAGGCAGAGGAAGTCGGGCGTGATGCCGGCCTGCTGGCAGGCGAAGAGCGGACCCGTGCGCCCGAAGCCGACCGCGATCTCATCCGCGATGAGATGCACGCCATGGCGGTCGCAGGCGGCGCGCGCGCGGCGCAGGTACTCCGGGGAGTGCATGCGCATCGCGCCCGCGCACTGCACCAGCGGCTCGAGGATCACCGCCGCGATCTCCTCGCCCTGCGCCGCCAGCACGGCCTCCAGCGCCTCCGCGGCGCCGTCGGTGTCGGGCGCGGGCACCGTGATGACATCCATCAGCAGCGGTCGGTAGATGGCCTTGTAGAGCTCGACGTTGCCGACCGCGAGCGCGCCCAGCGTCTCGCCGTGGTAGCTGTTGGCGACGGTGACGAAGCGCGTCCTGCGCGTCCGCCCGGCGTTGCGCCAATAGTGGAAGCTCATCTTCACCGCCACCTCGACCGCGGCCGAACCGCTGTCGGCGAAGTAGCAGCGAGTGAGCCCCGGCGGGGCGACCGCGGTGAGCTCGGCGGCGAGCCGTGCCGCCGGCTCATGGGTGAAGCCCGCGAACATGGCGTGCGGCAGCGCGTCGAGCTGCGCCTTCACCGCTTCGTTGATGCGCGGATGCGCGTGTCCCCAAAGATTCACCCACCAGGAGCTGATGGCATCGAGGTAGCGCTTGCCGTCGAAGTCCTCGAGCCAGGCGCCGCGCCCGCTGCGCAGCGGCACCATCGGCATCTCCCGCTCGTGGTCCTTCATCTGGGTGCAGGGATGCCAGACATGCGCCAGGTCGAGAGCGCGCAGGGCGTCGTTGGAGGGCGGCGGGCCGCTGTTCATGCCGCTATTCTGGCACGGCGGTTCTGGCATCATCAGCGGGCATGGTCGCCGACCCCGAGTTCCATATCGACGCCGCCACCGGGCTGCTGCGGGCCGTGCGGCAGGTGCTGAGTCCGCACCGCGATGCCCGGCCGGCCGGACAGCTCCCTGAACTCGTGGTCGTGCACGGCATCAGCCTGCCGCCCGGCGAGTTCGGCGGACCGTGGATCGACCGGCTGTTCTGCGGCGACCTGCCGGCCGATGCGCACCCCTTCTTCGAGGGCATCGCGGGGCTGCGTGTCTCGGCGCATCTGCTCGTACGGCGCGACGGCGCGGTCGTGCAGTTCGTACCTTTCCATGAGCGGGCCTGGCATGCCGGGGTGTCGTCCTGGCGTGGCCGTCCGGTCTGCAACGACTTCTCGGTGGGCATCGAGCTCGAGGGCACGGACGAGACGCCCTACGAACACGCCCAGTACGCGGCGCTGCGCGGGCTGCTGCGCGCGCTGCAGGCCACCTACCCGGCGCTCGCCGCCGGCCATGTGGTCGGGCATAGTGATATCGCGCCCGGGCGCAAGACCGATCCCGGGCCGTCCTTCGAATGGGCGCGCATCGCATCCTGCCGCGCGCCGGGCGACGGGGTTTAAAGGGGGGGGTCGGATGAACGACAAGAGCGCGCCGCGTGAGGCGCCGTCCTGGTATCCGTGGCTGGTCGCCGTCGTGGGCATGCTCACGCTGTTCCTGTCGAACGGCATGACGGCCACGGGCGTCACCATCTTCGATTCGGCGCTGCTCGACGAGTTCGGCTGGGACCGCGGCCCGTTCAAGTTCACCGACACCATCAAGTTCGTGCTGACCGCGCTGATGGCGCCGTTCGTCGGCATCCTCATCGACAAGGTCAATCCGCGCTGGCTGCTGATGACCGGCTGCGCGCTGTTGACGCTCGGCTATCTCGGCTACGCGGCGCTGCTGAACGGTGCGGCGCCGCCCGTGATCCTGCTGATCGCGACGCTCGGCGCCTTCGGACTCGCGGCGGTGCTGGTGATCGCGCTCGGCAGCCTGCTGCCGCAGCTCGGCCGCACGCCCGCGATCGCGGTCGCGGCGGCGCTCGCGCTCGCCTTCCTCTGGAAGTTCTACGGTGCGTGGTCGGGCGATGCGCTGCGGCAGCTCTACGCCATCCACATGCTGTTCGCGCTCGCGCTCTCGGCCGCCGGCTCGATGACGGTGATCTTCCTCGTGTCGAGCTGGTTCGTGAAGCACCGCGGGCTCGCCATCGGCATCGCCCTCATCGGCACCAGCCTCGGCAGTGCGGTGTTCCCGCTCGTCAACCCGCCGCTCATCGAGGCCTTCGGTTGGCGGCAGGCCTTCACCTGGAACGCCGCCATGCCGGTCGTGCTGCTGGTGCTGGTCGCCGTCGCGATCAAGGGTACGCCGGCGCAGGCGGGCTACCGCGCCGTGGGGCAGTCGGCGGCGGTCGCCGACCTCAAACAGCACGGCCTCACCTTCAAGCAAGCGCTGCGCACCCGCACCTTCTGGGCGATCGCGGTGTCGGGTTTCCTCGCCTACTACTCGATCTTCAGCTTCGTGCAGCACTTCGTCCTGCACCTCAACAAGGGCTTCGCCTACACGCTGGCCGACGCCGGCAAGATGATGTTCCTGTTCAGCCTGGTGGCGATGACCGCGAAGTTCGCGATCGGCTGGCTCGCCGACCACATCGACCGCCACAAGGTCTTCACCGCTTGCCAGGTCATCATGCTGGTGGGGATGATCGGGCTCGCCAGCATGGAGCGCGAGTGGGTGGTGGCCTCGGCGGTCGTCATCGGGCTCGGCTGGGGCGGTCTCTTCACGCTGTACAACATGCTCGCCGTCAACAATTTCGGGCTGCGCGAGATCGGCCGCATCAACGGCAGCATCAGCCTGATGGAATCGATCGGCGTCGGTCTCGGCAGTTGGGTGACCGGGCTGCTCTTCGACCGCTACGGCAGCTATCAGGTGCCGTTCACGGTGCTCGCGGTCGCGATCGTGGTGGCGCTGCTGGTGGGGCTGCTGATCCGCAGCGAGGTCGACGAGCGCGTCGTGGCGGAGCGCTAGCTGCGCTCGCGCTTCCAGATGACCTCGCTGCCGTTCTCGTGGCGGGCGAGCACCCGCGCCACCACGAACAGCAGGTCCGAGAGCCGGTTGAGGTAGCGCGCCGGGACGGGCGAGATGGGCTGCGCGCCCTGCGCCTCGAGGGCGGACAGCGTCCACACCCGCCGTTCCGCGCGGCGCACGATGGTGCGCGCGAGGTGGCAGGCCGCCGCCGCCGGGCCGCCGCCCGGCAGGATGAAATCCTTGAGCGGCGGCAGCGGGTCGTTGAAGGCGTCGAGCTCCTGCTCGAGCCGCTCGACCTGCGCGTCGCTGACCAGCGTCATCCCCGGGATGCAGAGCTCGCCGCCGAGGTCGAAGAGGTCGTGCTGCACCGCGACCAGGCAGCGGCGCACCGCATCGGGCAGACCCGGCACCGCGAGCACCACGCCGATCGCGCTGTTGGCCTCGTCGACCGTGCCGTAGGCCTCGACGCGCGCCGTGTCCTTCGGCACGCGCGTGCCGTCGCCGAGGCCGGTCGTGCCTTCGTCGCCGGTGCGCGTGTAGATCTTGCTCAAGCGGTTTCCCATGGGGTTTAAGATAGCATCCCGACCCCCGTCGCCGAGGCCGATTTCGTGCCGTCCGCAGAACTGCAAGCCGCGCTCGAGGCCGCCGAGGCCGCCACGCAGGTCGTGCGCGATCTGTACCGCAAGAACCTCACCGTCACGGTCAAGGCCGACCGCTCGCCCGTCACCGAGGCCGATGTGCGCGCCGAGGAGGCGATCCGCGGCGTGCTCGAGCGGCGTTTCCCGGGGTACGGCTTCTATGGCGAAGAGACCGGCCGTCACGCGATGGACGCCGAGAGCCTGTGGCTCGTCGACCCGATCGACGGCACCAAGTCGTTCGTGCGCGACACGCCGTTCTTCTCGACGCAGATCGCGCTGTGGCGCGGTGGTCGCATCGTGCTCGGCGTGTCGGCAGCGCCGGCCTACGGCGAGCTCGCCTGGGCCGAGCGCGGGCAGGGCGCGTTCCTGGATGGCCGGCGCATCGGCGTCAGCGCCGTCGCGACGCTCGACCGCGCGATCCTCTCGACGGGCAACCTCAAGACCTTGGCCGCAGGGCCGGGCTGGTCACGCTTCGGTCGTCTGGTGGGCGAGGTCGACCGGCTGCGCGGCTACGGCGACTTCGTGCACTACCACCTGCTCGCGCGCGGCGCGATCGATGCCGTGCTCGAGTCCGACGTCAACATCCTCGACATCGCCGCGCTGTCGGTGATCGTCGAGGAGTCGGGCGGCCGTTTCACGGACCTCGATGGCGCGCCGCTCACGCTCGACACCACGACGGTGCTCGCCACCAACGGCCTGCTGCACGAGGCCGTGCTCGCCCGGTTGAGCGGTTGACTCCGGACCTGCGCGGCTCGCCGCGCCGCTAGGGCTGCAGGCGCGTCGCCTGCCAGGCGCCGGCGATGATGGGCCGCGCGGTCTCGTCGGTCGCTGACGCCCGCTCAGGCCAGCGCAGCGCGCGTGTCCAGCGCGCGCGGTCGTGGATGCGGGACCCACCCTCGAGCCACAGCTCCACCGTCTCCGCGTACACGTGATACCCGCCCCAGTGCGGTGGCCGCGGGATGTGCTCGCCGGCGCCGGCCTGCGCGGGATCGTCCTCGGGTCCGGGCACCGGCGTGCCGAAGCGCGTCGCGGTCTCGACGACAGCGGCCTGCAGCGCCGCGCGCGAGGCCACCGGTTCGCTCTGCGCGCTCGCCCATGCGCCGATGCGCCGTTGCCAGGGGCGGGTGCGGAAGTAGGCGTCGCTCTCCGCCGCGGGGGCGCGGACCGCGCGGCCCTCGATGCGCACCTGCCGATGCAGGTGGTCCCAGTGCATCACGATCGCGACGCGCGGGTGCGCCTCGAGCTCTCGGCCCTTGCGCGAGAGGTAGTTGGTGAAGAAACAGATGTAGCCGGGGTCGACCACGATCTCCTTGCAGAGCACCACGCGTGCCGACGGCTGGCCGTCGGTGCCGACGGTGGCGACCACCATGGCGTTGGGGTTCGGTTGGTCGGCGCGATGCCGGGCGAGCGCGAGCCACTCTGCGGCGAGCGCGAGCGGTTCGGCGGGCAGCGGGTCGGCGAGCAGTTGGGCGGGCAGGGGCATGCGCCTATAGTACGCGGGCGGACGCACCTCCGCGCAGCCCCCGGCCCGCCGTCCCATGTCCAGCCTCGACGAACTCCGCAAGCACCTCGACGACCTCGACGCCCGCCTGATCGAGCTCATCGCCGACCGTCAACGCACCGGCCGCGAGATCGCGCGCGTCAAGCGCAGCACCGGCCATCCGACCCGCGATTACGGCCGCGAACGCGAGGTGATCCTCGGCGCGCGCGCCGAGGCCGAGCGGCAGGGCGTCCCGCCGCAGGTGGCCGAGGACCTGATGCGCATGCTGATCCGCAGCTCGCTCACCACCCAGGAGCAGGCGAGCGTCGCCGCGCAGGGGCACGGCAGCGGGCGCCGCGCGCTGGTCATCGGCGGCGCGGGCAAGATGGGCCGTTGGTTCGCCGACTTCCTGCTGTCGCAGGGTTTCGCGGTCGAGGTCTGCGACCCCGCCGGCGCTCCGCCCGGGGCGACACGGCTCGCTGCGCTCGCCGATTCACCCCTCGACCACGACTTCATCGTCGTCGCCACGCCGCTCGGCCATACCGATGCGGTGCTGCGCGAGCTCGCGCTGCGTCGGCCGACGGGCGTCATCTTCGACCTGGGATCGCTCAAGTCGCCGCTGCGCGGCGGGCTGATGGCGCTCAAGTCGCACGGCTGCCGTGTCACCTCGGTGCATCCGATGTTCGGGCCCGATACCGAGCTGCTCTCCGGGCGGCATGTGGTGTTCGTCGACCTCGGCCATGCCGAGGCGCTGCAGGCGGCGCGCGACCTGTTCGCGCCGACCATGGTCGAGCAGGCCGTCATGTCGCTCGACGACCACGACCGGCTCATCGCCTATGTGCTCGGGCTCTCGCACGCGCTCAACATCTCGTTCTTCACCGCGCTCGCCGGCAGCGGTGAGGCGGCGCCGCGGCTCGCACGGCTCTCGAGCACCACCTTCGATGCGCAGCTCGATGTCGCGTCGCGCGTCGCGCAGGAGAGCCCCGAGCTCTACTACGAGATCCAGAGCCTCAATGATTACGGCGCCGAGTCGCTGGAGGCGCTGGCGCGCGCCGTCGAGTCGCTGCGCCGCGCCGTGCTGGCGCAGGACAAGGACGCGTTCACGCGCCTGATGGTGCAGGGCCGCGAATACCTCGAGGACCGACGCGCGCAGCAGCCGCCGCGCGCCTGAGACGCCGTGCACGACCTCATCGACGACGACGGGTTCCGCGCCAACGTCGGCATCGTGCTGGCGCAGGAGGACGGCCGCGTGTTCCTGGGGCGTCGCGCGGGCGGCAAGGGCTGGCAGTTCCCGCAGGGCGGCATGCGGGTCGGCGAGAGCCTCGAGCAGGCGATGTACCGCGAACTGAACGAAGAGATCGGTCTCGGACCGGACGATGTGGAGGTCCTGGCCGTGACCCGCCGCTGGATGCGCTATCGCCTGCCGGCGAAGTTCGTGCGCCGCGACCAGACACCGCTCTGCATCGGCCAGAAACAGCGCTGGTACCTGCTGCGCAGCCGCGAGTCCGAGCCGCGCTTCCGGTTCGACCTGACGGGTGAGCCCGAGTTCTCGGGCTGGCGATGGGCGGATTATTGGGAGCCGGTGCGCGAGGTCATCCACTTCAAGCGTCCCATCTATTCCCGCGCCCTGCACGAACTCGGTCGCGCGGCGCTGCCGAACGGCCTGCCCGCCTATCCGGACTGGTGGGAGACGGGCGGGTGACGCGCACCCAGCTGCTCGTGCTGCGCGGCCCGGCGTGGCTCGCGAGCCGGCCCGGCGTGGCGCTCATCGCCGCTGCGCTGCTCGTCTTCCTGGCGGCGCTGTATGCCTTCGGGCGTTGGCATGCCGGCTTCGATGCGCGCCGCGCGCTCGATGCCCAGGCCGCGTTGCAGGCGACGCTCGGCGAGCGCGACGCCACCATCGCGGAACTGCGCCTCAAGGTCGCGGAGCTCGACACATTGAAAGCTGCGCAGGACCGCGAGCGTCAGGAGGTCTCCAAGACCATCGGTGAGCTGCAGGCCGAGGTGGCGCGCCAGAGCCAGCAGCTCGATTTCCTGCGCGGCGTGGTGACCGGCGGCGCGGCACCCGCCCCCACGGTGGCCATCCGCGAGCTGCGGGTGACGCCGACGCAGACGCCGGGCAGGTATCTGTTGCGCATCGCGCTCGCCCGTCCAGGACGGCCCGAGCGCGAGGTGACGGGGTCGGTGCGGATCACCGTCGAAGGGCGGCGCAACGGGCGTCCGGCGCGGCTCGAGCTGCGCGAGGCCAGTCCCTCGCGCGCCGCACAGTTGACCTACCGCTTCCTGTACTTCGAGAATCTCGAGCAGGAGCTCGTGCTGCCGACAGGTTTCCAGCCCGAGCGCGTGCTGGTCGAGGTGCGTCCCGCCGAGCGCGGCGCCGCGCCGGTCACGCGTACCCTGCTGTGGGCGGTCGACGGATCGACCTGAGTTGGATTGAGGGGATAGTCACATGTTCTCGCGACGCAAACCGTCCGTGCCCGGACGCATCGACACCCTGGTCGGCCCACAGACCGTGCTGCAGGGCGACCTCGCGTTCGCCGGCGGGCTGCATATCGACGGCCGCATCGTCGGCCGTGTGCATCCGTCCGCGGCCGGCGCCGAGGCCACGCTCTGGATCGGCGAACAGGGCAGCGTCGAGGGGCGTGTGGAGGCGCAGCAGGTCGTCATCCACGGCGCCGTGAAGGGCGATGTCCACGGCCATGAGCGCGTGGTGCTCGGTGCGACGGCGCGCATCACCGGCGATGTGCATTACGGCGCCATCGAGATGACCCTCGGCGCCCGCGTCGACGGCAAGCTCGTGCCGGGGGGCGCTGCAGCGCCGGCTACCGCGTCGCCGGCCATCGCAGCGCCGGCTCCCGCAGCGCCGGCTGCAGGCGTTTTGACGCTGACTCACCCCGAGCCGTAACATACCCTCATGAACGCCGTCACCGACGACCTCCCGCTCGACCTGCCGCCCGCGCTCGTCTTCACCGACTCGGCGGCCCGTAAGGTCGGCTCGCTCATCGAGGGCGAGGGCAACCCGAAGCTCATGCTGCGCGTGTTCGTGCAGGGCGGCGGCTGCTCGGGCATGCAGTACGGCTTCGAATTCGACGAGCAGCAGCAGGACGGCGACACCATGGTGGAGAACCATGGCGTGAAGCTCCTCGTCGACCCGATGAGCCTGCAGTACCTCAGCGGCGCCGAGATCGACTACCGCGAGGGGCTGGACGGTGCGCAGTTCGTCATCCGCAACCCGAACGCCACCACGACCTGCGGCTGCGGGTCCTCGTTCTCCGCCTGACGGCGCACGCCAGAACCGCTGGCGTTTCGTGACGCGCGCTTCCCCGAGACCCGCCCCCGAACTGCTCGCGGCCGTCGACCTCGGCTCCAACAGCTTCCATCTCGTCGTCGCGCGCCACACGCACGGCCAGCTGGTCGTCGTCGACCGCCTGCGGGAGATGGTGCGGCTCGGTTCCGGCATCGACGCCGAAGGCCGTCTCGACCGCGAGGTCGCCGCGCGCGCCTTGGCCTGCCTCGAGCGCTTCGGCCAACGGCTGCGCGACATGCACGCGGACAAGGTGCGCGTGGTCGGCACCAATGCGCTGCGGCAGGCGCACCGCAAGCAATCCTTCCTCGAGCGCGCCCGCACCGCGCTCGGCCACCCCATCGAGATCGTCTCGGGCATGGAGGAGGCGCGGCTCATCTACTCCGGCGTGGCGCACACCTCGCCCGCGGCGGATGGCCGGCGTCTGGTGGTCGACATCGGCGGCGGCAGCACGGAGCTCATCATCGGCGAGGGGCTCACGCCGCTGCGGCTCGCCAGCACCGACCTCGGTTGCGTCTCGCTCAGCGAGCGGCACTTCGCAGGCGGCAAGATCTCCGCCAAGCGGCTCGCGCGCGCCCGGGTCGCCGCGCGCGGCGAACTAGAGCCCATCGAGGAATCGTTCCGCAGGATCGGCTGGCAGCGGGCGCTCGGCAGCTCGGGGTCTGTGAAGGCCATCGCGGAGGCGGTGCGCGAGCTCGATCCGTCGGCGACCGCCATCACGGCCGAGGGACTCGAAGCGGTGATCGGGACCGTGCTGCGCGCGGGCGATGTGCGCGAGATCGCGCTCGCCGCCATCGACGACGAGCGGCGAGCGGTGTTCCCCGGCGGGCTCGCCATACTCGCCGAGGTGTTCGAGGTGCTCGGCATCGATCGCATGGAGGTGGCCGAGGGCGCGATGCGCGACGGTCTGCTGCACGACCTCGTCGGCCGCCTGACCCATGAGGATGCGCGCGAGCGCACGGTGCGCGCGATGCAGGCGCGCTACCACGTCGACCTCGCGCAGGCCGAGCGCGTCGAACGCACGGCGCTCGCGCTGCTCGCGCAGGTCGATGAGGACGGGCAGCTCGAGGATCCGCTCGCCCCGCAGCTGCTGGCGTGGGCCGCACGGCTGCACGAGATCGGTCTGGATGTGGCGCACTCGCGCTACCACCAGCACGGCGCCTATCTGCTCGAGCACGCCGACATGCCGGGTTTCCCGCGCGAGGAGCAGCGGCTGCTCGCGCGCCTGGTCGGCGGTCATCGCCGCAAGCTCTCCACCGAGGGCGTGGAGCGGCTGCTGCCGCCCTGGGACCGTCGCATCCTCAACCTGACGGTGCTGCTGCGTCTCGCGGTGCTGCTGCACCGCGGGCGGGGCCGTGCGCCGCTGCCGGACATCACGCTCACGCTGCGCGGGCGCGCGTTCGAGATCCGCTTCCCGGTGCGTTGGCTGCGCGCGCATCCGTTGACCGTCGCCGACCTGAGCCAGGAGATCGACCTCCTCGCCGCCGCCGGTCTGCGGCTGCGGGTCTACTCCTCGAGGGGTCTGCCGGCGGTGTAGGCGGCGAGCAGCTCGAGCTGTGCGCAGCGCGGCGGCGCCTGTCGACGCGGTGCGCGCGCGTAGCGGCCGCGGGCGTCGAGCGTCCAGGACTGCGTGTCGTCGCTCAGGTAGGTCTCGAGGTCGCGCAGGATGCGCTCGCGGTACTTGCCGCGGCGGATGGGGAAGGCGATCTCGACGCGCCGGAAGAAGTTGCGGTCCATCCAGTCGGCGCTGCTGCAGAAGATCTCGGGATCGCCGCCGTTGGCGAACCAGAACACCCGCGAATGCTCGAGGAAGCGCCCGACCACCGAGCGCACCCGTACCCGTTCGGAGTAGCCCGGCACGCCGGGACGCAGCGCGCAGACGCCGCGCACGATCAGGTCCACCTCGACGCCCGCCTGCGAAGCGCGGCAGATCGCGGCGATCGACTGCGGCTCGACGAGCGCGTTCATCTTGAGGATCACGCGCGCCGGCCGCCCGGCGGCGGCGTGCGCCATCTCGCGCTCGAGCTTCGCGACCATCGCGCGCTGCAGCTCGAAGGGCGATTGCAGCAGGCAGGCGAGCCGCGGCGAGCGCGTCAGGCTGGTCAGCTGCAGGAACACCTCGTGAACGTCCTGGCCGATCACGGGGTCGCAGGTGAGCAGCCCGTAGTCGGTGTAGGCGCGCGCCGTGCGCGAGTGGTAGTTGCCGGTGCCGAGATGGCAGTAGCGGCGGATGCCGTCCTCCTCGCGCCGCACCACCATCGCCAGCTTGGCGTGGGTCTTGTAGCCGACCACGCCGTACATGACATGCGCGCCCGCCTCCTGCAGCCGGTCGGACAGCTCGATGTTGGCCTGCTCGTCGAAACGCGCGCGCAGCTCGATGACCACGGTCACATCCTTGCCGGCGTGCGCGGCGGCGACCAGCGCGTCGACCACCGCCGAGTCGCCGCCGGTGCGGTAGAGCGTCTGCTTGATCGCGAGCACCGCGGGGTCCGCGGCCGCCTGGCGCAGGAAATCGACCACCGGCGCGAACGACTGGTACGGGTGGTGCAGCAGCAGGTCGGACTGGCGGATGGCGGTGAACATGTCGGCCCCGTCGGCGAGCCGGCGCGGCAGGCTGGGCGAGAACGGCGGGTATTTGAGGTCGGGCCGCTGCGCGAGATCGTGCAGCGCGGACAGACGGTGCAGGTTCACCGGCGGTGGCACGCGGTAGATGTCGCTCGTGCCGACCGCGAAATGCTCGGCGAGGAACGCCACGAGGTCGCGCGGGCAATCCGTGGCGACCTCGAGCCGCACCGCCGAGCCGTAACGGCGCTGTGCGAGTTCGCCCTCCAACGCGCGGCGCAGGTCCTCGACCTCCTCTTCATCGACGAACAGATCGCTGTCGCGCGTCAGCCGGAAGGGATGGCAGGCGAGCACCCGCATGCCCTCGAAGAGCCGCGGCACGGATTCCTCGATGACGGTGGAGAGCAGCACGAAGCGCTGCGCGGTCCCGTCGCCGGACGGCAGCGGCACGACACGCGGCAGCGAACGCGGCGCCTGCACGATGGCGAGCGTCGCCTCGCGGCCGTAGGCGTCCTCGCCCTCGATGCGCACCACGAAGTTGAGGCTCTTGTTCTGGATGCGCGGGAAGGGGCGCGAGGGGTCGAGCGCGAGCGGCGAGAGCACGGGTTCGATCTCGCGCTCGAAATAGCCGGCGAGCCAGGCGCGCGCGTCGGCATCGAGCTGGTCGCGGCGCAGCAGCACGATGCCGGCTTTGGCGAGCGCCGGCAGCAGCACGCGGTTGAGGCAGGCGTACTGCTCGGCGACCAGCCGCGTCGCGCGGGCGTGGATCGCGGCGAGCTGCTGCGCCGGGGTCGCCCCGTCGGGGCTCTGCGAGCGCGGCGAGTCCTCCAGCAGCTGCTTGATGCCGGCGACGCGGATCTCGAAGAATTCGTCGAGGTTGCTCGAGGAGATGCAGAGGAATCGCAGCCGCTCGAGCAGCGGCACGGAGGGGTCCTGGGCCTGGGCGAGCACGCGCTGGTTGAACTCGAGCTGCGAGAGCTCGCGGTTGATCAACCTCCCCTGGGACGCCTGCGGTGACCCGCCGCGGCGGACCGGCGCAGAGGTGCGACGGATCGCTTTGCGCTTGGGCGCAGGCTTCGACCGTGAGCCGGCGGATTTGAGGCGGGGGCGTGTTCGGGTGCGGCGCGGCATGGCGGGCTGTGCGGTATCGACAGGCGACGGACGGTCGGTGGCCGGGAAGACCAGTAAAGCATGCCGCAGGGGCGGGCTGTGTTACAGCCGCGGTCCGCGGTCGGCGGCGACCGGCGGCCCGGCCGGCGGCCCGACCGGGGTGCCGGTCGGCGAGCCGGACGCGAGGCGTGCCGACAACGACGCCGCATGCGCGTCGAACGCGGTCCTCTCCGAGGCCGGCACCGGCTCGGCCTTGGGCAGCGGCACCTTCTGCGGATCCTTGTGCACGCCGTTCAAAAGGAACTCGTAGTGCAGGTGGGGCCCGGTGGCGAGCCCGGTCATGCCGACCTTGCCGATCAACTGGCCCTGGGCGACGGACTGGCCGGGGCGCAGACCGCGCGCGAACGCCGACAGATGCCCGTACACCGTGCGCACCCCGCCGGGATGCGTGAGTTCGACCACCTTGCCGTAGCCGCCCTTGTTGCCGACGAACGCCACGCGGCCGCCGCCGGCGGCCTTCACCGGCGTGCCGATCGGCGCCGCATAGTCGACGCCGCGATGCGCACGCATGCGGTTCAGGATGGGGTGGCGACGGTAGAGGTTGAAGCGCGAGCTCACACGCGTGAACTCGAGCGGCGCGCGGATGAAGGCCTTGCGCAGGCTCTTGCCCTCCGGTGTGTAGTAGTCCGGCTTGCCGCCCTGCGGGGCCCAGCGCACCGCGCGGTACGCCTCGCCCTGGTTGACGAACTCGACCGCGAGCAGCTCGCCCTCGCCGAGCACGCGGCCGTCACGGCTCAACACCTCATGCACCACGCTGAACGAGTCGCCGGGCCGGATGTCGAGCACGAAATCGATGTCGAAGCGGAAGATGTCGGCGATGCGCAGCGCCATGGTGTCGCTGATGCCCGCTTCTTTGGCCGACTGGAACAGCGATCCGGTGATGGTGGCGCCGGCGCTGCGCACGCTGCGCTCGAGGGGTTCGACCCGCGTACCGCTCTGGAACGCGCCGTCGCCCGTGCGCGTGGCGAACAGCGTCTCGCTCAGGTTGAGCGGCCGCTCGAACCCGATGAGCCGCCCGTCCTCGGTGGTGAAGCGCAGCAGGTCTCCGGGACGCAGACGGTCGAGGCTCCGGCGCAGCGACGGGTCGGCGCGCAGCGCCGCGAGGTCGGCGGGGGCGAGGTCCTGCGCGCGGAAGATGCGCTCGAGGGTGTCGCCGTCCGTCACGGTGACATCGATGCTGCGCCGTACCGGTCCGGCGGGTGCGGTCGGTGCGGCCGCCGCGGCGGCATCCGGGCCGGGGGCGGTCCCTTCCGACGCGTCGCCCTGGGGCGCACGGCCGCCGCAGGACACCAGCAGCAGGCAGAGCAGCGCGCCGGGCAGCGCCATCGCGAGCGTGCCGATGCGCGCGGAGCCCGGGGTGCGCTGGGGTACGCGTCGCGCGCGGATGGCGTCCGGCATCGTCTACACTTCCCCTGTCGCGCGGCGCGCGTGTAGCGCGACGCTAACCGCCCCGGTCGGGGCGGGTCAACAGAGGCGGGGACGACATGGACGAGCGGAGCACGCAGGACATCGAGGCGCAGCTGGCGGAGTACCGCCGCGGCGCCTCCGAACTGCTGATCGAGGCGGAGCTGCGCAAGAAGCTCCTGCGCGGCGAGCCGCTGCGCATCAAGGCGGGCTTCGATCCGACCGCGCCCGACCTGCATCTCGGCCACACCGTGCTCATCAACAAGATGCGCGCCTTCCAGCAGCACGGGCACGAGGTGGTGTTCCTGATCGGCGATTTCACCGGCCTCATCGGCGACCCGACGGGGCGCAACGCGACGCGGCCGCGGCTCACGCCGGAGGACGTCCAGGCGAACGCGCTCACCTACCAGCAGCAGATCTTCAAGATCCTCGACCCCGCGCGCACCACCATCGAGTTCAACTCGAAGTGGCTGAGCGGCATGCCGCTGCCGAAGTTCGTCGAGGTGGCGGCGCACTACACGGTCGCGCGGATGCTCGAGCGCGACGATTTCGCCAAACGCTACAAGGCGGGCCAGCCGATCTCGGTGCACGAGTTCTTCTACCCGCTCGCGCAGGGCTACGACTCCGTGGCGTTGCGCGCCGATGTCGAGCTCGGCGGCACCGACCAGAAGTTCAACCTGCTGGTCGGCCGGCATCTGCAGGAGGCCTACGGCCAGGAGCCGCAGTGCGTGCTGACGATGCCGCTGCTCGAAGGCCTCGACGGCGTCAACAAGATGTCGAAATCTTTGGGCAACTACATCGGCATCGCCGAGCCCGCCGATCAGCAGTTCGGCAAGCTGATGTCGATCAGCGACGATCTCATGTGGCGGTACTTCGAGCTGCTGTCGTTCCGACCTTTGAGCGAGGTCGAGGACCTGCGCGCCGCCGCCGCCGCCGGCCGCAACCCCCGCGACATCAAGTTCGAGCTGGCCCGCGAGATCGTCGCCCGGTTCCACGGCGCCGCGGCCGCCGAGGCCGCGCAGACGGCCTTCACCGCGCGTTTCGCCCAGAAAACCCTGCCCACCGACCTGCCGCTGCAGCTTTTTGCCGCCCCGGACGCGGCCGGGCTGCCGTTGGTGGCCGCTTTGAAGGCCTGCGGGCTGGTCTCCAGCAACTCCGAGGCGGTCCGCAAGCTCGGCGAAGGGGCGGTCCGGGTGGACGGGGAGCGGGTCCAGGATCGGGACACCCGCCTGCCGGTCGGGGCGGAGCACATCCTGCAGCTCGGCCCCCGTCGTTTCGCCCGCGTCAAGGTCGAAAAACCTATATAAATCAGGTACTTGCGCGTCACGAAAATAAATCGTGACATTCCGTTGACAGGGCGCAGAGCACGCCTATAATGCGCGCCCTCGACCCCGTACCCCTGCCCCTTCGGCAGGCCCCGTACGAAGGTCGATCCATCGACCGGAAGGTTGACGGGAAGAGCCGGATGGCTATACTTCCCGCCCCCTCTGCACCCCTGCGGTACAGAGCGCTGTTTAAAAATTCGGCAGGTAACTTGTGTGGGGACTCGCGTCGATGCGTCCTTTGGATGCCAAAGACCGAGTAACCAAATTTTGTCCAGCGATGGGCTGTTTGATTACTCTTTTAGTTGAAGTTCAAAATCTTCAAGTGAAGAGTTTGATCCTGGCTCAGATTGAACGCTGGCGGCGTGCTTAACACATGCAAGTCGAGCGGCAGCGCGGGAGCAATCCTGGCGGCGAGCGGCGAA
>CANHFH010000003.1 GCA_947459825.1 Pseudomonadota bacterium
CATCGGGCGCATCGGGTGCGGCCGGTGCGGCGCCCGGTATCGCCGTGCTGCGCATCGAGCGCGACGAGGTGCTCGAGCGGGTGACCTCGGTCTCCGCGCGCAACATCCCTCGCGAGTACGAGCTCACGCAGGTGGTGCGCTTCTCGTTGGACGCCGGCGGTACGCGGCGCATCTCCTCGGCCGAGGTCTCGGCCTCGCGCAGCCTCACCTTCGACGAGCGCCGCGCGCTCGCCAAGGAGCGCGAGCGCGAGCAGCTGCGCGAGGCGCTCGCCGATGAGGTCGCGGGCGTCGTGCTGCAGCGCGTCGCGGGCCTGCGCTGAGCGGCGTCCCGGCGGCTGCCGGACGGACCTCCATGGGTGCGCTGCTCGACATCGCCCCGCCGCGGCTCGAAGCGCTGTGCGCGCTGCTCGCGCCGTATGGCCTCGAGGTGCGCGTGGTGCCCGCGGGCGAGGCGATCCCTGGATCCTATTGGGGCGACCCGGAGGCGGGGCTCATCGGTGATGTCCTCTACCTGCGGCCCGACACGCCGTTGCACTCGGCCCTGCACGAGGCCGCACACTTCGTCTGCATGACGCCGGAGCGCCGCGCGATGCTCATGCGCGACGCCGGCGGCGACGACGCCGAGGAGAACGCGGTGTGCTATCTGCAGATCATGTGGGCCGACCGTCTGCCCGGCGCCGGCCGCGCGCGGCTGATGGCCGACATGGACGCCTGGGGCTACAGCTTCCGTCTCGGATCAGCGGCGCGCTGGTTCGAGGAGGACGCCGTTGACGCGCGTGACTGGCTCGCCGCGCGGGGCTTGCTGCCCGAGGTCTGATGCGGCGCGGTCAGCGCGCGGCGTAGCGGTCGGTGGCGGCGATGAGCTCGGCGAGGATGCCGGGCTCGAAGGCGGAATGCCCCGCGTCGGGCACGATGCGCAGGTCGGCTTCGGGCCAGGCTTTGTGCAGGTCCCAGGCGCTCTTCATCGGGCAGACGATGTCGTAGCGGCCCTGCACGATCGTCGCGGGCAGGTGGCGGATGCGCGGCACATCGTCCAGCAGCTGCGTCGGGGTGCGCAGGAAGCCGCCGTTGACGAAGTAGTGGCACTCGATGCGCGCGAAGGCGTCGGCGGTGGTGTCGTCCTCGAACTTCGACAGGTAGTCGGGGTTGAGGCGCAGGAAGCTGGTCGCGCCCTCCCAGGTCGACCACGCACGCGCGGCGGCGCGGCGCACGGCGGCGTCCTCGCTCGTCAGCCGGCGGTAGTAGGCGCCCATCACATCGCCGCGTTCGGCGGGCGGTATCGGCGCGATGAAGCGTTCGTACAGGTCGGGGTAGAGCGCGCCGGTGCCGTCGGGGGTGCCGTAGAACCAGGCGAACTCCCAGGGGCGCACCAAAAATATCCCGCGCAGCACGAGCTCGGTGACGCGCGCCGGATGCGTCTGCGCATAGGCGAGCGCGAGCGTCGAGCCCCAGGAGCCACCGAACAGCTGCCAGCGCTCGATGCCGAGGTGCTCGCGCAGCCGCTCCATGTCCTCGACCAGATGCCAGGTGGTGTTGTCGACCAGGCTGGAGTTCGGACGGCTCTTGCCGCAGCCGCGCTGGTCGAAGAGCACGATGCGGTAGCGCGCCGGGTCGAAGAAACGCCGCATCCGCGGGTCGGTGCCGCCGCCCGGGCCGCCGTGCAGGAACACCACCGGCTTGCCGCGCGGGTCGCCGCTCTCCTCCCAGTGGATCTCGTGCAGCGGCGAGACGCGCAGCATGCCGCTGCGGTTCGCGTCGATCGCGGGATAGAGGCCGCGCAGCGTGCCGGAGGCCGTCGTCGCTGCCGTCATGGCGCGGTCACCGGCAGAGCATCGGGCCGAGGGGCGCGCCGCCGACGAGGTGCACATGCAGGTGGTAGACCTCCTGCCCGCCGTGCTCGCGGCAGTTGATGATCAGGCGGTAGCCGTCCTGCGAGATCCCTTCGCGGCGCGCGAGGTCGCGCGCCACCGTGAACATGTGGCCGATCAGCGCCTCGTCGGCGTCGCCGATGTCGTCGGCGGTCGCGATCGCCTTGTTCGGCACCACGAGGATGTGCACCGGCGCGCGCGGGTGGATGTCGCGGAAGGCGGTGACGCGGTCGTCCTGGTGGACGATGTCGGCCGGCAACTCGCGGGCGACGATGCGCTCGAACAGCGTGGGCATGGCGATGTCCCCGTCAGTACTTGTAGATCTCGACGTTGCTGGCGGCGAGCTGATAGGCCGATGCGCCGAGGCGGGTGGTCTTGTTCACGACCTTCATGCGGCCGGTGATCCAGTAGGCCTCGTAGATGGAGTCGAGCGCGATGCCTTTGGCCATCCGCACATAGACGATCTGGTTCGGCGGCGGCGGCGGCACATGGATGCAGGCGCCGAAGTAGGGGACGAGGAAGAACTCGGAGACGAGCCCGTCCTTGCCGATGTCGAGCGGCACGATGAACCCCGGGATCTTGATGTCGTCGCCGTCGAGGTCCTTGTTGACCGAGAAGTCCATCACCTGCTGCGCGGCGAGTCCGCCTTCGCCCAGCGTGTCGTGTACCGGCGGCGGCGGCCCGCCAAAGAACTTGGCGCGCGCGTCCTTCGGCAGCAGCTCGTCCCAGTCGACCTCGCGCGGCGCGGTGGGCACGGCGCGGGCGCCGGGCTTGGCGGTGGATTTCGCGGCGGGCGCGGGCGTGCCGACCGGCGGCGGCGTGATGGCCTGGGCGACGGCCGCGGTGAAGGCGGCGGCGAGCGCGAGCGCGAGCAGCGGCACGACAGGCTGGACGAGCATGCGGGCGGCGGTGCGGGCGGGCTGGGCGTGGGTCATGTCGGTCATGGACTCCGTCAGACGCGTGGGGTGAGGCCGTCGGCGAGGGTGTTGCGGTAGGCGCGCCACGCGGGCAGCGCACCCATCACGAGCGCCGCGGCGACGATTGCCGCGAGCAGGCCGATATCGTAACCCGTCAGGCCGCCCGGTTCGAGGAACAGGCCGAAGCGCCGCTCGAGCAGCGGCTTGGCCGCGTAAATCAGCCCGTAGCAGAGCGCGACGCCGGCGGCGACGCCCCCCACGGCGAGCAGCCCCGCCTCGGTGACGAGCAGCGTGAACACATGCCGCGGCCGCGCGCCCACCGAGCGCAGGATCGCCATCTCGCGCCGCCGCTCGTTGAGGCTGGTGAGGATGGCGGTGAGCATGCCGAGCAGGCCCGCCAGCACCACGAACGCCGCGACGATCATCAGCGCGGTATCGGCGATGCCGACCAGGTTCCACAGCTGCGTGAGCGCGACGCCCGGCATGATGGCGAGCAACGCCTCCTGGCGGTATTCGTTGACCGCGCGTTGCAGACCGAAGGTCATCACGCGGTTCTGCATGCCCACCATGAACGCGGTGATCGAGTCGGGCGTGAGGTCCATGGCGCGCGCCGCCTCGGCGTCCACGCGGCCCCCCGGGAGGGCGCGCATGCCGCTCTGCCAATCGACATGGATGGCGGTGATGGCCTCGAGGCTCACATGCACGGTGCGGTCGACCGGCGTGCCGGTGCGCGCGAGGATGCCGACGATGCGGAACGGCTTGTCCTCGTGCTGCGCGAAGCTCACATTGCCGAGGCCGTGCGCGATGACGACGGGGTCGCCCAACTTGTAGCCGAGCGCGCGCGCGACCTCGGCGCCGAGCACGGCGTCGTAGAGGTCCGCGAACGGCTTGCCCGCCTCGAAGGTGAGCTCACGGCCGCCGGCGAAGCGGTAGTGGCGGAAGTAGTCGAGGTTGGTGCCGAGCACCCGGTAGCCGCGGTGCGAATCGCCGAGCGACAGCGGGATGGTCCACGCGACATCGGAGCGGCGCGCCACCTTCTGGTAGGTGTCCCAGCTGACATTGGCGGTGGCGTCGCCGACGCGGAACACGGAGTACAGCAGCAGGTTGATCTGGCCGGAGCGCGCGCCGACGATGAGGTCGACGCCGGAGACGGTGTTGGCGAAGCCGTCGCGCGCGGCGGTGCGCAGCTTCTGGACGCCGAGCAGCAGCGCGACGCTGACCGCGATGGCGCAGAGCGTCAGCAGCGCCGTGGTGCGGCGGTTGGCGAGCGAGCGCAGCGCGAGCGACAGGGTCTTCATGGGGGCGTCATCAAGCCGCGGCCGCGGCCGGTGCGGCGACGCGGTTGAGCTCGGCGAGCGAGAGCACGCGGTCGAACAGCGGTCCGAGCGAGGTGTCGTGGCTGACGAAGAGCAGCGTGCTGCCCTGGGCGCGGCACTCGTCCATCAGCAGCTTCAGGAAGCCCTCGCGCGTGTCGTGGTCGAGCGCGGAGGTGGGTTCGTCGGCGACCAGCACCGGCGGACGGCCGAAGAGGGCGCGCGCCGCGGCGACGCGCTGCTGTTGGCCGATGGAGAGCTCCGTGACGGGACGCGCCAGGAATTCGGGCGAGCCGAGACCGAGCGCCGTGAGCAGCCGCCGACCCTCGGCCTCGAGGTCGCCGCCCGGCACGCGCGCGGCGCGCGCCGGGGAGAACTGCGCCGGCAGCAGCACATTCTCGAGCAGGCCGAGGTAAGGGATCAGGTTGAACATCTGGAACACGAAGCCGACCTGCTCGCCGCGCAGCCGGTCGCGCTCGCCGGGTCCGAGCGTCGCGAGGTCGGTGCCCAGCAGACGCACCGCGCCGCGCTGCGGCACGAGCACACCGCCGACGAGGCCCAACAGCGTGCTCTTGCCGCTGCCGCTCGGGCCGCGCAGGAAAACGCGTTCACCACGCGCGATGGAGAGCGCGGGGATGTCGAGGATGGGCGGCTTGCCGGGCCAGGCGAACTCGAGGTCCTTGATCTCGATCGCCGGCGTGTCGGTCGCGGCAGCCGGGGTCGTGGCGTCGGTCACGCCCCGATTCTAGCGCAGCGTGACGCGCACCGCGCCGCCGCGCAGCGTCTCCTGACGCTGTCCGGCGGGTGTCACCAGATTGACCTCGGCCTTCTCGAGGCCCTGCATGCGGCGCAGCGCCCAGACCTCGATCCAGGCGAGCGCCTCAGGCGCCGCGCAGTCGAAGAGATAGCTGCCGCGGTAGTCGGCGTGGCCGCCGCCGAGCTTCGGCGGCGTGAACTCGGCTTTGGTGAGGCGACAGCCGGCGGCCGGCGGCACGCCGAGCATGTTGCGGCCGGAGCGGAACCAGTCGTCGACCGCCTTGACCGCTGCGCGTTCACGGTCGTCCCGCGGCGACTTCTCGAAGCCGAGCGTCTGCGCGGCGGGCGCGTCGATCTCGAGCGCGAGCGTGCGCCCCTCGAGCGCGATGTTCACCGTCACCTCGCCGTGCACATGCTTGCCGTGGGCATGCATCCCGTCGGCACCCGCCGTCCCGCCGGCGACCGACAGAACGAGCAGGGCGATGAGCTGTTCGATGGCGGGACGCGTACGGCGGGGCATGGCGGGCTCCTTCGTTGTCGTGGGGCGGTATCTTCGGGTCAGAATGTGAGTCGCAGACCCCCCGAAACGGCGCGGCCTGCGAGCGGAGCATAATCCTTCAGCGGCGAGGTGTGGCGACGGGCTTCCTCGTCGAGCAGGTTGCTGCCGCGCAGGAACACCGACAGGCCGGCGGCGCCGAAAGGCTGCCGCCATGAGGCCTCGAGGTTGAGCATCGTGTAGCCAGCGGTGCGGCGCTCGCCGTCGGCGATGCGGTCCTGGCTGTCGTGCCAGATGGCCTCGAGGCCGAGGCGCAGCCGTGCGCCCGTCAGCGACGCCTCGGCGCCGAGGCGCAGCGGCGGGATCTGCGGCAGCGGCTCGCCGGCGCCGTCCTCGGCGCGCACGATGTCGCCGAACAGGCGCAGGCCGAGGGCGCCGATGCCGGTCGCGGCGAGGGCGTCGTGGCCGAGTTCGAACTCGGCGCCCGTGAAGCGCGCGTCGCGGGACACGAACTCGACCTCGGGCAGCTCATCCTCGATCTCGCCGGTCGGCTGCGCGACGATGTAGCGGTCGTAGTCGCTGTGGAAGACGCCGACGGTGCCGCGCCAGCCGTTCTCGCCGCCGAAGCGCAGCGACAGGTCGGCGGTGAGACCGCGCTCGGTGTCGAGGTCCGCGTCGCCGATCTCGTAGCGCTGCACGGCGAGGTGCGGGCCGCTGGCGAAGAGCTCGGTCGCGGTCGGGTGGCGCTCGGTGCGCGTCAACTGCAGCGCCAGCGTCGCGCCGGGCCGCAGCCCCCACAGCGCGCCCACCGAGCCGCTGAGCGCGTTGCCCTCGTAGTCGGGCATCGTGTCCGGGTCCGCGGTCGCGATGCGCTGCTTCTCGTAGCGCGCGCCGGCCTCGATCGTGACGGCGCCCACGCGATGCTCCTGGAATGCGAACACTCCGGTGTTGCGGGTCATCGAGGGCGGCAGGAAGGCCTCCTCGCCCTCGGCGTTGAAGTCGAGTTCGCGCCACTGCACCCCGAACACGCCGCGGCCTTCGCCGACCCGGTGGTCCGCGGTCAGACGGACCTCGTCGCCGACCTGCGCGTAGAGCGTGCCGACCTCGCCATCGCCCTCGATCTCCGCGTGCTCGTAGTCGTTGCGGGCGATGCGCAGGCGCAGCGCATCCACCGCGCCCGACGAGGGCAGCCACTCCGCGCTCGCGTCATAGCGGCGCTGCTTCATGTCGAGCCGCACATCGGGCGGCTCGAAACCGTGGTCGTCGTGGTGGTCGTCATGGTCGTCGGCGCCGTGGGGACGGGCGTCGTGACCGTGACCGTGCTCGTGCTCGTGTTCGTGTCCGTGGCCATGACCGAGACCCGGCAGGCCGTACTCGGAGCCGTACTCGCTCACCGAGAAGCCGTACTTCTGGCGATCGCCGACCCAGGCGATGCCGAGGCTGCCGCCGTCGGAGCTGCCGTCGGAGTTGGTCAGGCGGTCGCGCGACTCGTCGTACGCTTCGCCCTCGGCCTCGAAGTATTCTTTGGCCGCCTCGGTCCAGGCATAGCCCGGGATGCGCAGCTCGTCGCTGCGGCTGTCATGGATGTCGGCGTACACCTGCACCCGGTCGCCGAGCTTGCCTGCGGCATGCGCGCCGACGGCGCGGGTGTCGGCGGCGCTGTCGCCGCGCAGCTCGAGCGCCGCGCTGAAGGGCTGGTCGAGCGCTTCGACCGGGATGCGTCGGGTGACGACATTCACCGCGCCCGCCGACGCCGCATTGCCGAACAGCAGCGCCGCGGGACCGCGCACCACCTCGATGCGCTCGGCGAGCAGCGGGTCGAGCGTGACCGCGTGGTCCTCTGAGAGCGCCGCGGCGTCGAGCACGTCGGCGCCGTCCTGGAACACCTGCACGCGCAGACCGCCCTGGCCGCGGATCACGGGCCGGCTCGCGATCGGTCCGAACGAGGTCGCCGACAGGCCGGGCTGTGCGGCCAGCGTCTCGGCGATGGTCGTGGCGCGCTGCCGGACCAGCTCGTCTCCGCCGAGCACCAGCACCGGCTGCGCGGTCTCGAACTCGCGGCGGCGCAGCGGCGTGGCGGTGATGCGCACCTCTTCGAGGCGCTCGACCTGCGCGCGGTCGTCGGTGGTCGTCGGTTGGGCGACGGCGAGCGGCGCGAGGGCGGCGAGCACGGCGGCCGACACACGCGGGGCAGCGGTACGGCGGGCGGGGGTCGCAGAGCGGGCGGCATCGGAGCGCAGGCGCATGTCAGGGGGTCTCCATCGTGGGTCGGTGTCATTACATTATAACCAAACGATACTGTATAACACTTCGTTGCGCCGGTCAGTGCGGTGTGCAGGTCCGGACGGGTCGCGGATAATCGACCGGTGCGACTTTCCCTCGACAGTCTCGGCGCCCACCTGAAGCCCGGTCGGCTCGCGCCCGCCTATCTGGTCTCCGGCGACGAGGACCTCTTGGTCGGCGAGGCGGCGGACGCGATCCGCGCCGCGGCGCGGGCGGCCGGCTACACCGAGCGCGAGGTCCACTTCCCGCAGCGCGCCGACGACTGGGCCGACCTGGTCGCGGCGGGCGGTTCGATGTCGCTGTTCGGCGACCGCAAGATCCTCGAGGTGCGCTTCTCGGGCAAAGGCGGCAAGGACGGCAGCGCTACGCTGGTGCGGCTGCTCGAGACCGCAGGGACCGACACGCTGCTGCTCGTGATCACGCCGCGGCTCGATCCGGCGACCGCATCCACCGCTTGGGTGAAGGCGATCGAGTCGCAGGGCGCTTGGTTGCCGATCTGGGAGGTCGGCCCGCGCGAACTCGAGGGCTGGCTCGCGCAGCGCTGCCGCCGCGCCGGACTCGAGCCGACGCCGGATGCACTCGCGCTGCTCGCGGCGCGTGTCGAGGGCAATCTGCTCGCGGCGCAGCAGGAGATCGAGAAGTTGCGGCTGCTGCTGCCGCCGGGACGCGTCGATTCGGCGGCGATCCTCGAGGCGGTCGCGCCGAGCGCGCGCTACGACGTGTTCGGGCTCGGTGAGGCCGTGCTCGCAGGCGAAGCGGCGCGCGCGCAGCGCATCGTCGCGGGGCTTCGCGGCGAGGGCGTCGAGCCGACGCTCGTGCTGTGGTCGGTGACGCGCGAACTGCGTGAACTTTGGGGTCTGCGCCGCGGCGACGACCCGTCGCGCCGTGCGGGGCCGAGGTTGCCGCCGCAGCGGCTCGCGGCGCTCGAGCGGGCGCGCCCGCGCGCCGCCCGCGTGCCTTACGCGCGGCTCGCCTCGCGGGCGCTGCGCGCTGATCGCATGATCAAGGGACGGCTCGCAGGCGACCCGTGGGACGAGATCGCGCTGCTCTGCGCCGAGGCCTGCGGGCTGCGGCCGCTGCGGTGATCCCATGAGCGCGACCGCATCGTCCGGGCCGGTCGGCATCTTCGGCGGCACCTTCGACCCCATCCACCTCGGGCATCTGCGCACCGGCTTCGAGCTGCTGCAGCTGTTGTCGCTCGCCGAGCTGCGCTGGATCCCGGTAGGCGATCCCGGTCACCGCGAAGCGCCGCTCGCCTCGGCGGAGCTGCGGCTCGCGATGCTGCGCGCCGCGGTCGCCGATCAACCCGGCTTCGTGGTCGACGACCGCGAGATGCGCCGCGCCGGCGCCTCGTTCACCATCGATACGCTCGAGGAGCTGCGTGCGGAGCTGCCCGGTCGTCCGCTCTGTCTCGTGCTCGGCATGGACGCTTTCCTCGGCTTCACGCGCTGGCGGCGTTGGCAGGACATCCTCGCGCTCGCGCACCTCGTGGTCGCCCATCGTCCGGGTTGGGAGCGGCCGATGGAGGGCGAGCTCGGCGGTCTGCTCGCCGCACGCGGCACGACGCTCGCCGCCGATCTGCACGCCGCGACGGCCGGGCGCATCTATGTGCACGCCGTGACGCAGCTCGAGATCTCCTCGACGGGGCTGCGCGACATCATCACCTCGGGCCGTGATCCGCGGTTCCTGGTGCCTGAGCCGGTCCGCACCATCATCCTGGAGACGGGATGTTATGCTCGCGCCCCATGACCGCGCCCCGTAAGCCTGCTCCGCGCCGCCGCGCCGCCCCCAAGGGCCCGCGTCCCAAGACCACCCGAGCCGCCCAGGGCGGCAACGCCGCGAAAGGCTCGGGTCCCGTCAAGCGCGCGCGTCCTGCGAAGGCCAAAGCCGCCGCAGCGCCGCAGCGCGGCGCTCTGCCTCCCGCATTGCCGGTGGTGCAGGCGGCGCTCGCCGACATGAAGGCGGTCGATGTGCGCGTGATCGATGTGCGCGGCGCGAACGACGTCGCGGATTTCATGGTGGTGGCGAGCGGCACCTCGGACCGTCATCTGCGCGCGATCGCCGACCGGGTGGTGCAGATGTGCAAGGCCTCCGGACAACGGCCGCTCGGCGTCGAGGGCGAGGGCCAGGGCGAGTGGGTGCTCGTCGATCTGCCCGATGTGATGGTGCATGTGATGCTGCCGCGCACCCGCGAGTTCTACCAGCTCGAGCAGCTGTGGGAGCCGACGCGCGCCGCGCCGCGCCGTCCGTCGCCCGCGGGCGCCTGACGCCCGGCATCATCGCGCGGAGCGCGCGCCCCAAGGCCGGCACGCCGACCATCCCGTCGACCACAACCGCGGACGACCCATGCGACTCCGTCTCATCGCCGTCGGTACGCGCCAACCTGATTGGGTGGACTCCGCCACCCAGGAATACCTCCGTCGTCTGCGCGCTCCGTGGCGCTGTGAACTCGTCGAGATCGAGGCCCCGACCCGCGGCACGCGTGGCGCCGATGACGCGGTCCGTCGCGAAGGCGAGCGGGTGCTGGCGGCGCTGCGCGACCGTGAACGCGTGGTGCTGCTCGACGAGACCGGCAAGACGCTCGCCACCCGTGAACTCGCCTCGCGCCTCGGCGTACTGGCCGGCGAGTCGCCCGACCTCGCGCTGCTGATCGGCGGTCCGGACGGCCATGCGCCGGCGGTGCGGGTCCGTGCCGCCGAGTCCTGGTCGCTGTCGCGCCTCACTTTGCCGCACGGCCTCGCGCGCGTGCTTCTCGCCGAGCAGCTGTACCGAGCGCAGACGGTGCTGCTCGGGCATCCTTACCACCGTGACTGACATGACCGACGCCGCATCGCCCGTGCTCTGTCTAGGCTCCGCTTCGCCGCGGCGCAGCGAGCTATTGCGCCAGATCGGCGTCCCGCACTGCGTGCGGTCGGTCGACCTCGACGAGACGGTGCAGCCGGGCGAGGCGCCTGCCGACTATGTACTGCGGCTCGCCGCCGCGAAGGCGCTCGCGGTGCAGGCGGCGCGCACCGCCGCCGGTGCGCAGTCTTTGCCGGTGCTCGGCGCCGACACCACCGTGACCATCGACGGTGCGGTGCTCGGCAAGCCGCGCGATGCGGCCGAGCTCGTGGCGATGTTCGCGCAGCTCGGCGGGCGCGAGCACGAGGTGCTGTCGGCGGTCGCGGTGGCGACGCGCGATGCCGATGGCGCACCGCAGGTCAGGACGCGGCTGTCGCGCACGCGGGTGCGCTTCCGTGCCATCGTCCCGGGCGAAGCCGAGACCTACTGGGCGACCGGCGAGCCGCGCGACAAGGCGGGCGGCTACGGCATCCAGGGTCTCGGCGCGGTGTTCGTGGAATCGATCGAGGGCAGCTACCCGGGCGTGGTGGGTCTGCCGCTCGCCGAGACCGCCGCGCTGCTGCGCGAGGCGGGCGTGCCGATGTGGCAGGGTGCGGCATGAGCGTCGAGATCTTCATCAACATCGCGCCGCGCGAATCGCGGGCTGCGCTGCTCGAGGGCGGCGTGCTGCAGGAGATCCATATCGAGCGTGCGAGCCGGCGCGGGATCGTCGGCAACCTGTACAAGGGCCGCGTGACACGCGTGCTGCCGGGGATGCAAGCGGCGTTCGTCGAGGTGGGCCTCGCGCGCACCGCGTTCCTGCACGCGCACGACATCGCCGTCAGCGACGCACGGCTCGACGCCGAGCGCGTGGCGCGCGAGGGCGGGTCCGGCGGGCCGCCCGGTGCACCGGCGCCGGCCGCCGCGTCCGGCGGCGTGGCGCCCGCCGCACCGGAGCCCGACATCCGCCGGCTCGTGAACCCCGGCGACGACCTGCTCGTGCAGGTGGTCAAGGATCCGATGGGCGCGAAAGGCGCGCGGCTGACGACCTTCATCTCGCTGCCTTCGCGCTACCTCGTGTTCATGCCGCGCGGTCGCGGCATCGGCGTCTCGACGCGCATCGAGGACGAGGCCGAGCGGCTGCGGCTGCGCGGAGCGATGCAGGCGCTGGTCGCGGAGGGGCATCCCGGCGGCTACATCGTGCGCACCGCCGCCGAGGGCGTGGATGCGGCGCTGCTCGCGGCGGACCTCGACTACCTCGCGCGTCTGTGGGCGCAGGTGCGCGAGCGGAGTCTCCGCGCGGCGCCGGGCGAGCTCGTGCACGAGGATCTGCCGCTGGCGCGGCGTGTGCTGCGTGATGAGCTGGCGCGCGGCGTCGAGCGCGTGCTGGTGGACGACCCCGCGGAGCTCGCGCAGCTCGAGTCCTTCGTGCGCGACTTCCTGCCGCAGCAGGCGCCGCGTCTTGAACTGCATGCCGCGGCGCGGCCGATCTTCGACCTGCACGGCATCGAAGAGGAGATCGATCGCGCGCTCGAGCGCGAGGTGCCGCTCAAATCGGGCGGCTATCTGGTCATCGACCAGACCGAGGCGATGACGACCATCGATGTGAACACCGGCGGCTTCGTCGGACATCGCAACCTCGACGACACCATCCTGTGCACCAACCTCGAGGCCGCCGTCGCCCTCGCGCGCCAACTGCGGCTGCGCAACCTGGGCGGCATCATCATCATCGACTTCATCGACATGAAGGACGTCTCGCACCGCGAGCGGGTGCTCGCCGCGCTGCGCCAGGCGCTGGCGGCGGACCACGCGCAGACCGGGGTCGCGCCGATCTCGCCGTTCGGGCTCGTCGAGATGACCCGCAAACGCACGCGCGAGAGCCTCGAGCGCCAGCTCTGCGACCCCTGCCAGGCCTGCGAGGGGCGCGGCCGCGTGCGCTCGGTCGAGACGGTCTGCCAGGACATCCTGCGCGAGGTGCTGCGCCAGTCGCGGCAGTTCGAGAGCCGAGAGCTCCTGGTGCTCGCGCACCGCGATGTCGTCGAGCGGCTGCTCGGCGAGGAGTCGGGCGCGCTCGCCGAGCTCGAATCCGCGGCCGGCCGGCCGGTGCGGCTGCAGGCCGAGACGCTGTACGCCATCGACCGTTACGACGTGGTACCGGCATGACCGTCGCCGCCATCCAGATGACCTCGGGCGCGGAGGTGGCGGGGAACCTCGCCGCTGCGCGGCGTCTGCTCGCCCAAGCCGCGGCGGCGGGCGCGCAGGTCGCGGTGCTGCCGGAGAACTTCGCGCTCATGGCGCGCCGCGACATCGAGCGGCGCGCGGCCGCTGAGCCGCATGGCGACGGTCCCATCCAGGCCATGCTCGCGGCCGTAGCGCGCGAACTCGGGATGTGGGTGGTGGGCGGCACCGTGCCGCTGCAGTTACCGGGGGAGACGCGTGTGGCCGCAGCGTCTCTCGTCTACGACGCGGCGGGGCGTGAGGTCGCGCGCTACGACAAGATCCATCTCTTCGATGTCGATGTACCGGGGCGCAGCGAGAGCCATCGCGAGTCTTCGGGCATCCGCCCCGGTCACGAGGTCGTCACGGTCGATACGCCTGTGGGTCGGCTCGGGCTCGCGGTCTGCTACGACATGCGTTTCCCTGAGCTCTTCCGGCGCATGTCCGCCGAGGGCGCGACCTGGTTCACGCTGCCCTCCGCGTTCACCGTGCCGACCGGTCGGGCCCACTGGGAGGTGCTGCTGCGTGCGCGCGCGGTGGAGAACCTCTGCGGCGTGGTCGCCGCCGCACAGTCCGGCTTCCACCCGAACGGCCGGGAGACCTGGGGCGACAGCCTCATCGTCGACCATTGGGGTGGTGTGCTGGCGCGTCTGCCCCGTGGCGAGGGCGTGGTCACCGCGGCTTTCGACCGCGAGGCGCAGGATGCGGCCCGCCAGGCGTTCCCCGCGCTCGCGCACCGCGTGCTGTGATCGCGGCGGGCCGATTGCCGTAGGATACGGGCCACGATGACCACCCTGACCGATACCGCCGACGCTCCGCGCGACGCGCTCGCCCTCGCCGAGCAGCTGATCCTCCGTCCCGCGGGCCTAGACCTGCCGCAGCTCGAGCGCGCGCTCGGCACGGCGCTCGCGGGCGGCATCGACGCCGCCGACCTCTACTTCCAGTTCTCGCGCGACGAGGGCTGGTCGCTCGAGGACGGCATCGTCAAGGAAGGCAGCTCGAGCATCGAGCAGGGCGTCGGTGTGCGCGCGCTCGCCGGCGAGAAGACCGGCTTCGCCTACTCCGACGAGATCCTCCCCGAGGCGCTGCTCGACGCCGCGCGGGCCGCGCGCGCCATCGCCGCCGGCGGTCGCGAGGGCCGCACACCGGTGCTGCGCCGCAGCACGGGGCACGCGCTCTATCCCGCGATCGACCCGATCGGCTCGCTGAGCGACGACGAGAAGGTGCGTTGGCTCGAGCGCGTCGACCGCGAGACGCGGCGCGTCGATCCGCGCATCGTGCAGGTGATGGCCTCGGTGTCGATGTCCTACGAGGTGGTGCTCATCGCCGACGGCGAGGGCACGCTGGCCGCCGATGTGCGCCCGCTGGTGCGCTTCAACGTCTCGGTGATCGCCGAGCAGGACGGGCGCCGCGAGACCGGCTTCGCCGGCATGGGCGGCCGGCATTCGCTGCGCGAGCTCGTCACCGACGATCGGCCGCTCGAACTCGGCCGCGAGGCCGCGCGGCAGGCGCTCGTCAACCTCGCCGCCGTGCCGGCGCCCGCCGGTGCGATGACGGTGGTGCTCGGCGCCGGTTGGCCCGGCATCCTGCTGCACGAGGCGATCGGCCACGGGCTCGAAGGCGACTTCAACCGCAAGGGCACTTCGGCGTTCAGCGGCCGCGTCGGCGAGCGCGTCGCTTCGCCGCATTGCACGGTGGTCGACGACGGCACGCTCGCGGCGCGCCGCGGTTCGCTCAACATCGACGATGAGGGCACGCCGACGCGCTGCACCACGCTCATCGAGGACGGCGTGCTCAAGGGCTACCTGCAGGACAAGCTCAACGCGCGGCTGATGGGCACGGCCTCGACCGGCAACGGCCGTCGCGAGTCGTTCGCGCACATGACGCTGCCGCGCATGACGAACACCTACATGCGCCCCGGCCCGCACGATCCGCAGGAGATCATCGCCTCGGTCGAGAAGGGCATCTACGCCGTCAACTTCGGCGGCGGACAGGTGGACATCACCTCGGGCAAGTTCGTGTTCTCGGCGGCCGAGGCCTATCTGATCGAGAACGGCCGCATCGGCGCGCCCATCAAAGGCGCGACGCTGATCGGCAACGGTCCCGATGTGCTGACACGCGTGTCGATGGTGGGTAGCGACCTCAAGCTCGACCCCGGCATCGGCACCTGTGGCAAGGAAGGCCAGAGCGTGCCGGTGGGCGTCGGTCAGCCGACGCTGCGCGTCGACGGGCTCACGGTCGGCGGTACCGGCTAGGGCGTCCGCGCGCTCGCGGGATCGACCGCGCGCAGCAGCAGCTGCGCCGCCTTGTCGCGTTGCCCCGCGGTGGGCGCGAGCAGCGTCACATGGCCCACTTTGCGTCCCGGCCGCGGGGCTTTCCCGTAGTCGTGCCAGTGCGCCTCGGGCAGGGCGAGCACCGCATCACGCAGCGGCAGCGAGCCGATCAGGTTGACCATCGCCGCATGGCCGCGCGCCGTGGTGGCGCCGAGCGGCAGGCCGAGGATGGCGCGCAGGTGGTTCTCGAACTGGCTGGTCGCCGCGCCCTCGATGGTCCAATGCCCGGAGTTGTGGACGCGCGGCGCGGTCTCGTTGGCGATAAGCCGGCTGCCGCGCACGAAGAACTCGATGTTGAGCACGCCTTCGTAGTCGTAGTGCGCGAGCACGCGGCGCAGGTGCGCCGCGGCGCGACGCTGCAGCGACGGCGCGTCCCAAGGCGCGCGTGTCAGCCGCAGGATGCCCTCGCGGTGCAGGTTGCGGTTGAGCGGATAGACGGCGACCTCGCCGCGACGGCTGCGCGCACCGAGGATCGAGACCTCGAAGTCGAAGGGCACGAACTCCTCGTAGATGAGCGGCGCGCCCTGCATCGCTTCGAATGCGCGGGCGGCGTCATCGGCGCTGCGCACCACGGCCTGGCCCTTGCCGTCGTAGCCCAGGCAGCGCGTCTTGAGCACGCCCGGCAGGCCGACGCTGCGCAGCGCACGCGCGAGCGAGGCGGGCGAGTCGACGGCGGCGTGGCGCGTGGTCGGGATGCCGAGCTTGGCGAACAGCCGCTTCTCCTCGAGCCGGTCCTGCGACATGGCGAGCGCGGCGAGCGGCGGCGCGATGCGCGCCTCGCGGCCGAGCGCGCGCAGGCTGTCGAGCGAGATGTTCTCCCAGTCGAAGGTGAGCACCTCGGAGCGCCGCGCGAGCTCGCGCAGCAGCTTGCGGTCGGTGAACTCACCGACGAGCGAGGGCGCGACGCGCGCGGCGGGCGTGTCGTCGCTGCGGTCGAGGAAGAGGAAGTCGAGGCCGAGCGGATAGCCCGCCAGCGCCAGCATGCGACCGAGCTGGCCTCCGCCGACGATGCCGACGGTCATGATGCGCGCGGGTCGGGCTGCTCGAGCACCGCCGCCGTCTGGCGCGCGCGGAAAGCCTTGAGCGCGGCGTCGACCTTGGCGTCGCCGCGGGCGAGGATGGCGGCCGCGGTGAGCGCGGCGTTGGTCGCGCCCGCGACGCCGATGGCGAAGGTGGCGACCGGCACGCCGGCCGGCATCTGCACGATGGAGAGGAGGGAGTCGAGGCCGTTCAGCGCCTTCGACTGCACGGGCACGCCGAGCACCGGCAGGGTGGTCTTGGCGGCCAACATGCCGGGCAGGTGGGCGGCGCCGCCCGCGCCCGCGATGATGGCGTGCAGGCCGCGCGCTTCGGCGCCGGCGGCGTATTCGAAGAGGAGGTCCGGGGTGCGGTGCGCGGAGACGACGCGCACCTCGTGGGGCACACCGAGGCTCTCGAGGGTCTCGGCGGCGGCGCGCATCGTGTCCCAGTCGGAGCGCGAGCCCATGACGATGCCGACCACGGCTTTCATCGCGGGATTCTAGCGCATCCGGCCGGGCTTGGCGCGCCGCGGCCGGGGCGGGGCCGCGACAGGCCCCAAAGCCTTCTCCAGCGGCGCGAGGTCGATGTCGCGCATCAGCTTGCCGATGTACTGCTTCTGGCGGGCGAGGCCGCCGCGGGCACGGATGCCCCGCGCCTCGCGCACGGCCGCGAGCAGCGGCTCCGGCAGCTCGAGCTTGACGAGATCCGCCTCGCGCAGCGTGATCAGCTTCTCGCCGAAGGCCTGGGCCGCATGGGCTGCGCGTTTGCGCGAGCTCTTGCTCGGGCGCTCGTCGGCCTCGTCCGTGTCGATGTCGAGGTCCGGATCCGTCGTCTGCATCGCTGCGCCCCCGCGGCTGACCGGCCGCGACTGCTATCATTCTGCCATGTCGCAGCAGGTCGATCCTACGCGGATCCCGGGGCTGCAGGCGGTGGTCGCGGATGCGCTCGCCGAGGCGCGCCGCCTCGGCGCCTCGCAGGCCGAGGCGGACGCGAGCCTGCAGCAGGGTCTTTCGGTCACGGTGCGTCTCGGCGAGGTCGAGACGGTCGAGTACCAGCGCGACCGTGGCCTCGGCGTCACGGTCTACTTCGGCCAGCGCAAAGGTTCCGCGAGCACCGCCGACCTGTCGCCCGAGGCCGTGCGCGACACCGTCGCCAAGGCCTGCGCGTTCGCGCGCCACACGGCCCTCGACGACTGCGCGGGCCTCGCCGACCCGGCGCTGCTCGCGCGCGATCCGCCCGACCCCGGCCTCGACTTCCCCTGGGACATCACGCCCGAGGCGGCGGTGGCGCTCGCGCTCGAGTGCGAGGCCGCCGGACGCGCCGTCGATGCGCGCATCGCGAACTCCGAGGGCGCGAGCGTCGGCTCGCAGCGCGGCGTGCGCGTCTACGGCAACAGCCACGGCTTCCTCGCCGGCGACTGCGCCACCAGCCATTCTTTGAGCTGCGTGCTGCTGGCCGGCGAGGGCGACGACATGCAGCGCGATTACTGGTACGACACGGCGCGCGACCCGCGTGACCTCGCCGCCGCCGCGGCGATCGGCCGCACCGCCGGCGAGCGCACCGTGGCGCGGCTCGGCGCGCGGCGCCTGCCCACCGGCAAGGCGCCGGTCATCTTCGCCCCCGAGGTCGCGCGCGGCTTCATCGGCCACTTCGTGTCGGCGATCCGCGGCGGTGCGCAGTACCGCAAGGCGACCTTCCTGCTGGATGCCGCCGGGCGGCAGGTGTTCCCCGATTGGGTGCGCATGGACGAGCGTCCGCACCTGCCCAAGGGTCTTTCGACCACTTGGTGGGACGGCGAGGGCGTGCGCACCCGCGACCGTACGCTGGTGCAGGGCGGAGCGCTCGAGGGCTACCTGCTCGGTACCTACGCGGCGCGCAAGCTCGGGCTAGCGAGCACCGGCAACGCCGGCGGCGTGCACAACCTGCTGGTGGAGCCCTCCGCGGGCGCACCCTCGCAGCGCGAACTGCTGCGTCGCATGGGCCGCGGCCTGCTCGTCACCGAGCTCATGGGGCAGGGCGTGAACGGCGTGACCGGCGATTACTCGCGCGGCGCCACCGGCTACTGGATCGAGGACGGCGCCGTCGCTTTCCCGGTGCAGGAGATCACCATCGCCGGCAACCTCAAGGACCTCTACCGTGACCTCGTCGCGATCGGCGGCGACATCGACCCGCGCGGCGGCATCCGCACGGGGTCGGTGTGGGTCGGCGGGATGACGATCGCCGGCGAGTGATCGGCGGGCGACCGGTGTACGCCCGGCGCGCGCCCCGCGGTCTCATTCCGGCTGCGCGGCCACCAACTGACCGAGCGTGCGCTCGCCGAGCGTGCTGTCCGACGCCGCCTGCAGTTCGGCCTGCAGCGCATCCACCGCGGGCAGCGGCTTGGCCTGCTCATGGTCCACCAGCGTGCTGCGCGGATTGCGCACCGTGCGCAGCACCTCGCGCAGCGTGATGTGGTCGATGTCGCGGCCCGGCAGCCAGGCTTCCGTCTCGTCGGCGGCCAGCAGCCGCGACTGTTCGAGGATGCCCGCCACCTGCGCCACGGCGATGCCCGGTACGCGCAGCGCGCGGGCGAGCCCTTCGTTGTCCCAGCGCCGGGCGCCCTGCACATGCGAGCGTCCGACCAGCAGCATGATGCGCAGCGCGAGATCCTCCGTCTCCGCGGCCGACAGCCGCAGCTCCACGAGGCCTAGCCGCAGGTAGCCGGGGTTCTGCAGGTAGAAGGACACCTGCACGCCGATCAGCAGCATCAGCCAGCCGGCCCAGGTCCACACCAGCGCGGCGATGATGAGCGCGAAGCCCGCGTACACGATGGTGAGGCTGCGGGCATGCGTGTAGAGATCGGCGAACACCTTCGAGACCAGCCACCACAGCAGACCGGCCACCAGCCCGCCGCCGATCGCCGGCAGCCAGCGCACGGTGGTGTTCGGCACGAAGCGGTAGAGCGCGATGAAGAGCGCGGTGATCATCAGCGGCGGCGCGATGCCGAGCCCGAAGGCGAGCACCAGCAGCACGGGCCCCACGATCACCAGCACCAGGTACTCGGCGATGCGCCGGCCGAGGGTGCGCGGCTGCTCGACCCGCCAAAGATAATTGAAGCTGTCCTCGACCTTCTGGATGGTGCCCATCAAGGTCCACAGCAGCAGCGCGAAGCCGAGCGCACCGACCACGCCGCTCGACACGCCGTCCACGAAGGCCATGACGCGCGCGGTGAGCTCGGCCGCCGCCTCGCCCACGGGGCGGAAGAACTCCAGCACCAGCGGCTCTAGGTCGCGCTGCGCGCCGAACACCTTGAGCACCGCGAAGCTGAAGGCGAGCAGCGGGATGAGCGCGAGCAGGGTGTTGTAGACGAGCCCCATGGCGCGCAGGTTGACGTCGCCGAGCGCGAGGTCGCGGATCACCGCGTAGGGGTAGCGCAGCAGCCGCAGCGCGCGCGCCGGCAGGCCGTCGCCCTGCGTATGGCGGCCCCAGAGCCAGCCGTCGAGCTGCCGCCAGGGGGTCTCGTGCACGCGCCGCGTCCTGTCAGCCGAGGGCCGGGCCGGTGAGCCGCCGCAGCGCTTCGAGGTACTTCTCGCTGGTGCGGCGGAGGATGTCCGCCGGCAGACGCGGCCCGGGCGCGGTCTTGTCCCAGTCGAGGGTCTCGAGGTAGTCGCGCACGAACTGCTTGTCGAAGGACGGCGGGCTGATGCCGGTGCGCCAGGTGTCGGCGGGCCAGAAGCGCGAGGAGTCGGGCGTGATGACTTCGTCGATGAGGGTCAGCCGACCGGCGGCATCGACGCCGAACTCGAACTTGGTGTCGGCGATGATGATGCCGCGCGCCGCCGCGTGCGCCGCCGCGAAGCCGTAGAGCGCGAGCGCGGTGTCGCGCATCTGCGCGGCGAGCGGCGCGCCGACGAGGCGTTCGACCTCGGCGTAGTCGATGTTCTCGTCGTGCTGGCCTGCGGGCGCCTTGCTGGCCGGGGTGAAGAGCGGCGTGGGCAGGCGCGCCGCCTGCTCGAGCCCGGGCGGCAGCACATGGCCGCAGACGGCGCCGGTGCGCTGGTAGTCCTTCCAGCCCGAGCCGATCAGATAGCCGCGCACCACGGCCTCCACCGGCAGCGCGCGCAGGCGCTTCACGACCACCGCACGGCCCGCGAGCATGGCGCGCTCATCCGGGTCGAGCCGCAGCGTCTCGAGGCCCATGTCCGACAACTGGTTCGGCACGATGTGGGTGGTACGGCGGAACCAGAAGTCCGAGATCTCGGTGAGCACACGGCCCTTGTGCGGGATGGGGTCGGGCAGCACCACATCGAACGCGGACAGGCGGTCGGTGGTGACGATCAGCATGTGGTCGGCGTCGACCTCGTAGATGTCGCGCACCTTGCCGGTATGCAGCCGGCGCAGATGGCGCAGGGCGGTCGTGTGCACGGTGGGCACTGGGTCGATGTCAGCCACGCGGTCTCCCGTTCTGCCGGCCGTATGCCGGTGATCGCCCGGCGGTCAGCCGGGGATTGCTAGTATTGCAGCATGAAGTGGGGCGGGAAACTCGTGGGCGGTGCGTTCGGGGCGCTGGCCGGCGGCCCGGTGGGGGCCATCCTGGGCCTCATCGCCGGCCATCTGGTCGACGACAAGCTTGCGGGCGATGCCGGCGCCCGTGAGGCGCTGCGCCGCCGTCCCCTGCACCGGGTCGAGGACGCCGGTGTCGTCGAGGACGAGTCCGACGACGAGGGCGAGGCGGTCGGCGACCCCAAGGCGGTCAACGCGCTCTTCTTCCAGGTCACCTTCGAGGTGATGGGCCATGTGGCCAAGGCCGATGGCCGGGTGTCGGACGAGGACATCCGTGCGGCGCGCTCGGTGATGACCGAGTTCCGTCTGCGCGAGGCGCACATCGCCGAGGCGATCGCGCATTTCACCGCCGGCAAGGATCCGGACTACGAGCTCTCGCGCGCGGTGATGGCGCTGCGTCGGGTGTGCGCCGGACGCCCCGACCTGCTGCGCAACTTCCTCGAGATCCAGCTGCGCACCGCGCTCGCCGCCGACGACCTGCGTGGTCCGGCGCGTCCGATGTTGATGCGCGTCGCGGCCATGCTCGGCGTCGGCGGGCTGGAGTTCGCGCGGCTTGAGACCGTGCTGCGCCAGCGCCAACGCTCGCGCGGCGGTGCCCGACCCTCCGCGGGTGCGGCAGGCGCGTCGGGTGCAGCGGGCGCACGCCCGGGCGGCGGCAGCCGCAGCGGGGGACGCGCGGAGGGCGCGGGACGGGCGCCGGGCGCCGTGCCGCGCATGTCGCTGACCGAGGCCTACGAGGTGATCGGCGTGCGCGCCGGCGCGGGCGACGAGGCGGTGGTCAAGGCCTACCGCCGTCAGCTGTCGCGGCACCATCCTGATAAGCTGCGCGCCAACGGCCTGCCCGAGTCCATGCTCGAGCACGCCAAGCAGCGCACGCAGCAGATCATCGAAGCCTGGGACATCATCCGCGCCGCGCGAGGGATCAAGCCGTGACCGCCGAACGCACATCTGCCCGCAACGCGCCCTGGATCGCGCCGTCCATCCTGTCGGCCGACTTCGCGCGGCTCGGCGCCGAGGTCGAGGCGGTGCTCACCGCCGGCGCCGATGTCATCCACTTCGACGTCATGGACAACCACTATGTGCCCAACCTCACGGTCGGGCCGCTGGTCTGCGAGGCGCTGCGCAAGCACGGCATCACGGCGCCGATCGATGTGCACCTGATGGTGCGTCCGGTCGACCGGTTGATCGCGGATTTCGCCAAGGCGGGCGCGACCTGGATCAGCTTCCATCCCGAGGCCAGCGACCACATCGACCGCAGCATCGCGCTGATCCGTGAATTCGGCTGCAAGCCCGGCCTCGTGCTGAACCCGGCGACCCCGCTGTCCTGGCTGGACCACACGCTGCCGCAGCTCGACCTCGTGCTCTTGATGTCCGTGAACCCGGGCTTCGGCGGTCAGGCGTTCATCCCTTCCACGCTCGACAAGATCCGCGCGGTGCGCGAGCGCATCGAGGCGTCGGGACGCGCGGTACGGCTCGAGGTGGACGGCGGCATCAAGGTGGACAACATCGGCTCGGTGGCCGCGGCGGGCGCGGACACCTTCGTCGCCGGCTCGGCGATCTTCGGCAGCCGCGACTACGCGGCGACGGTGCGCGCGATGCGCTCGGCGATCGCCGCCGCCGGCTGAGCGGCCGACGAGCGCACCGCACCCGGCCGCACGCCGAAGACCACCACGGTCTTGCCGTGGGCGCGCAGCAGGCCCTGCTCCTCCAGCGACTTCAGCACCCGGCCCGCCATCTCGCGCGAGCAACCCACGAGCCGCGAGAGCTCCTGCCGCGACACGCGGATCTGCATGCCCTCCGGATGCGTCAAGGCCTCCGGCTCGCCGCAGAGGTCGATGAGCGCGTGCGCGATGCGCCCGCTGACATCCACGAACGCCAGGTCGCCGAGCTTGCGGTTGGTGCGCTCGAGCCGCAGCGCGAGCTGCGCGGCGATCTCGGCCATCAACGACGGCGTCTCCTGCGACAGCGCGCGGAAGCGCGCGTAGGGCATCTCGGCGATCTCGCTGCGGCCGCGGGCGCGCACGAAGGCGCTGCGGCCGTGGCCGGGCCCGAACAGCCCCATCTCGCCGAAGAACTGGCCCTTGCCGAGGTAGGCGAGGACCATGTCGTCGCCTTCGTCGTCCTCGATCATCACCTCGACCGAACCCGACACCACGAGGAACAGCGACTCGGGCGGTTCGCCGGCGCTGATGAGCAAGGTCCGGGACGGCACGACGCGGCGCCGTGCGTGCTCGATGAAGCGCTGCACACCCGGCGAAGGTGCGGTGGACGCGCGCGCCGGCAGCGCACGGGGGGCGACGGTGCGGGGCGGTGGTGTCATAGCCAGCGGCTGGTGGTGGTCATGACCTTGGCGGTGGCGCGCATCGCTTCGCGCACCGGCACCGGCAGCTCCTGCCCGCCGGCCGCGCGCGCGGCGGCGCCGTGTGCGGCCTCGTCGTCGCGCATCACCTGCAGGACCGCGCGGCTGCGCGCATCGGCGGCGGGCAAGCGCTCGAGATGCGAGTCGATGTGGCCCTCGACCTGACGCTCGGTCTCGCTGACGAAGCCGAGGCTGGTGCGATCGCCCGCGAGCGCCGCTGCGGCGCCGATCGCGAACGATCCGGCGTACCAGATCGGCCCGAGCAGGCTCGGGCGCGAGCCGAGCTCGCGCAACCGCTGATCGCACCAGGCGAGGTGGTCGGCCTCCTCGCGCGCGGCCTGCAGCAGCCAGTCACGGACCTCGGGACGCGAGGCGAAGGCGGCCTGCCCGTGGTAGAGCGCCTGCGCAGCCACCTCCCCGGCATGGTTGACCCGCATCAGGCCGGCCGCGTCGCGCCGTTCGGCGTCGGACAGCGGAGCCTCGGGCAGGGTCGCATCGCCCTTGGGGCGGGGCATCGGCCGGGTCGCGAGGGGTGGCGCGAACACGGCGCGGAGCGCCCGATCAAGGGAGCCTAGGACAGGGTCGAGGAGGTGGCTTTCGCGCATGGCACATTATAGGTCGGCCGCCCGAGGGTCTTTCTTGAGGTCTACGCGGCCGCCCTCCGCCCTGTTTTACATATGGAATCCACTAGGTGGACGGTCCGAGGGGGTGTCCGTGCCGGGTCCAGGTGTCTGGCGCCGGGTGCGGGTGCCTTGCAGGAGGTTTTGCAAACACCTCGCGGCTTGAGTACACTTCCGGCCCTTTTTCGGGACTCGCGACCCGTGGGTTTTGGACTGTCCGTCGCGAGCGGAGACACTTAATGAGCACCGTTTTTGCCAAGCCCGCCACCGTCCGTGGCGACTGGTTCGTCGTCGATGCCTCGGGCAAGACCCTCGGTCGCCTGGCCAGCCAGATTGCGCTGCGACTGAAGGGCAAGCACAAGGCCGACTACAGCCCGCACGTCGACATGGGCGACCACATCGTCGTGCTGAACGCCGACAAGGTCCGCGTCACCGGCGCGAAGATCACCGACAAGATCTACTACCACCACACCGGCGCCATCGGCGGCATCAAGTCGATCGCCCTCGGGAAACTCCTCAAGGAGCACCCCGAGCGTGTGATCCAGTTCGCCGTCAAGGGCATGCTGCCGAAGACCACGCTCGGTCGCAGCATGTACCGCAAGCTGCATGTGTTCGCGGGCGACAAGCACCCGCACGCCGCGCAGCAGCCGAAGCCCCTCAACATCTGATACGCCAGGAACCCCGAATGCCCGCCACCAACTACGGCACCGGCCGCCGCAAGACCGCCACGGCCCGCGTGTTCCTCAAGCCCGGCTCCGGCCGCATCACCATCAACGAGCGCACCATCGAGAACTTCTTCGGTCGCGAGACGGGTCGCATGATCGTGCGCCAGCCGCTCGAGCTGACCGAGACCCTCGGCCGCTTCGATGTGAACGTGACGGTCGCCGGTGGCGGCATCACCGGCCAGGCCGGCGCCATCCGCCACGGCATCACCCGCGCGCTCATCGAGTATGATGAGACCCTGCGCCAGCCGCTGCGTGTCGCCGGGTTCGTCACCCGCGACGCGCGCGAGGTCGAGCGCAAGAAGGTCGGCCGTCGCAAGGCCCGCCGCGGTCCGCAGTACTCGAAGCGCTGATCGCGGGGTCGCCTGCGCCGTCCGCACTCGATTCTTGGGGGATCGTCTAGCGGTAGGACAACGGACTCTGACTCCGTTTACCTAGGTTCGAATCCTAGTCCCCCAGCCAAAAAGAAGGCCCGCATCGTGCAAACGGTGCGGGCCTTTTTCTTGATGTGCGGCCGCCCGATCAGGCGGCGGGCGGTGCGTCGAGGTCGGCGGCCGAGTGCCGTTCGTGCAGCTGCGTGGCGGCATCGCCCCAAGCGCGGTTCACGCGGCGGCCGCGCTCCACCGCCGGTCGCGCGGCGATGCGTTCGGCCCAACGGCAAAGATTGCCGTACGACCGCACCTGCAGGAACCCGCCCGCGCCGTAGAGTTCGCCCATCGCGAGCACGCCATACCAGGGCCAGACCGCGATGTCGGCGATGGAATAGGCGTCGCCCGCGAGCCAAGGCGTTTCGCCCAGGCGTCGGTCGAGCACATCCATCTGGCGCTTGGCTTCCATGGCGAAGCGGTCGATGGCGTACTCGATCTTCTCCGGTGCGTAGGCATAGAAATGCCCGAACCCGCCGCCGAGGTAGGGTGCGCTCGCCATCTGCCAGAAGAGCCAGTTGAGGCACTCGGTGCGGCCCGCGCCGGAGGTCGGCAGCAGCGCGCCGAACTTCTCGGCGAGATAGAGCAGGATGGAGCCCGACTCGAACACCCGGGTCGGCGGCTCGGTGGAGCGGTCGAGAAGGGCGGGGATCTTGGAGTTCGGGTTGACGGCGACGAAGCCGCTGCCGAACTGGTCGCCTTCGGTGATCTTGATGAGCCAGGCGTCGTACTCGGCGCCGGTGTGCCCCATCGCCAGCAGTTCCTCGAGCAGCACCGTCACCTTGACCCCGTTCGGGGTGGCGAGCGAGTACAGCTGCAGCGGATGGCGGCCGACCGGCAGCGCCTTGTCGTGGGTGGCGCCGGCGATGGGTCGGTTGATGGCGGCGAAGCGGCCGCCGCTGCCCTTCTTCCATTCCCAGACCTGGGGCGGCTGGTACTGCGGGGCGCTGTCGTCGGAGGCGCTCATGGTCGGGGTCAGCCGAGCGTGCGCACGCCGGCGGCGCTGCCGACCAGCACGACATCGGCGGGCCGGTGCGCGAACAGGCCCACCGTCACCACGCCTGCGATGCCGTCGATGGCGGTCTCGAGCGCGGGCGGATCGAGTATGCGCAGGCCGTGCACATCGAGGATCTGGTTGCCGTTGTCGGTCAGCACGTTCTCGCGCCACACCGGCTGGCCGCCGAGCTTGATGAGCTGCCGCGCGACATAGGAGCGTGCCATCGGGATGACCTCGACCGGCAGCGGGAAGCGGCCGAGGACATCGACGACCTTGGATTCGTCGACCACGCAGACGAACGTGCGCGACGCGGCGGCGACGATCTTCTCGCGGGTGAGCGCGGCGCCGCCGCCCTTGATGAGCCGGCGGTGGTGGTCGGTCTCGTCGGCGCCGTCCACATATACCTCGAGGTCGCCGGTGCGGTTGAGGTCGAGGACCTCGATGCCGGCGGCTTTGAGCCGGGCGGTGGAGGCGTCCGAGGAGGAGACGGCGCCCCGGATGCGGTCGCGCCGCGAGGCGAGCGCGTCGATGAAGAAGTTGACCGTGGAGCCGGTGCCGACGCCGATGACCGCGTCGTCGTCGACGAACCTGAGCGCCGCCTGCGCCGCCGCCTGCTTGCCTGCCGAGGAGTCCGTCATGGGCGATTCCCCCGTGTTTTCCAGCCTTTTCCGTGACCCTAAATGAAGATGCCCGCTTTCGCGGGCATCTCCTTTCTTACCAGAAGCGGTGGTGAGACTTGCGTCACGCCCACCGAAGATCCCGAGGGATCTTACTTCTTCTTGGCGGCTTTCTTCTTAGCCTTCTTCTTGGCCTTGGCCATGTTGGTTCTCCAGTTACGGGTTAGTCCCGGGGCCGAGTATATACACGCGATTGTAAAAAACAAGCAAGGGGGTCAGACGAGCGACAGGATGAAGCGCCAATGAGACGGGTCGATCGGCGTGATGGAGAGCCGGTTGCCGCGCTGCAGCACGCGCAATCCGCGCAGCGCGCCACCCTCGTGGGCGCGCAGTTCATCGAGCGTGATCGTCCTCGGAAAACGCTTCTCGAGGCGCACATCGACCTGATACCAGCGCGGCGCATCGCGGGTCGCCGCGGGATCGTGCGCGGGATGCTTCGGGTCGAGCGCGGTGGTGTCGGGATGGCCCGCGCGTACGACCTTCATCACGCCGACGATGCCGGGCTCCGCGCAGCTCGAGTGGTAGAAGAACGCCAGGTCGCCGACCGCGAACTCGTCGCGCAGCATGTTGCGCACCTGGTAGTTGCGCACGCCGTCCCAGCCGCTGGTGCGCTTGGGCGCTGCGGCGAGGTCGTCGATGCCGAACACCGACGGTTCGGACTTCATCAGCCAATGGTTCATGTTCCGGCTCCGCTGCAGGAAAAAAGGCCTTTTTCGGTGACCACCGCATCGAGCGGGACATCGGTCGGCAGCGCCGCGATGGCCTCGGCCTGCTGGCAGGAGTGGGCCACCCCGATGAGCCGCGGGCCGCGCCAGCGGCGCCGTCCGGCGCGGAAAGCGAGCGCGCGGTCGTAGTAGCCGGCGCCCGAGCCGAGGCGATGCCCCGCCGCATCGAAGCCGACCAGCGGCATGAGGATCACCTGCAACCGCTGTGCGGCGCAGCGTGCGCCCGCCGCCGGTTCCGGGATGCCGTGGGGTCCGCGTCGCAGCGGTGCGTCGGCCGGCACGAAGCTCATGCGATGGTTCCGCGTGTCGGTGATGCGCGGCAGCCAGAGACGGCAACCGGCGCGCTGCGCGAGGGCGATGAAGGGGGCGAGGCTGATCTCGCTGCGCACCGCGAGGTAGACGCCGATGCGCAGTCCGGGACGCAGCAGGCCGGCGGCGGCGAGCTGTGCCGCGATGCGTCGCGCGGCGCGCGCCCGCTCGACGGGCGGCAACGCGGCGCGACGACGGCGCAGGTCCTGGCGCAACCGACGCCGCGCCAGATCGCGCGCGGCCGGCGCATCGCTGTCGGCGCCTTGTCGGGCCAAAAGCCTCTCCCTCGCTGGGCCCAGAAGAATCGAGGCGTCACCCACCTGTGCCGGTGCGGACCGTTGCTCTCGACACAGAGCAACAAGTGGGGCGGACTGCGTCAGGTAAGGCTTTCCGCTCGAGGCGGACTTGCACAGTGCTGACAGCAAATCCTGATGCCCCTGGGCGTTCCAACTTAGGGTCGAGAGGTAATACCCGATCCGCTTGTCGAGCACCGCAGGTGACGCGAACACACTCTACACCAGCCGCACCCGCGGTGGTGCAAGGGCGTGCGCGTATGGACTACAGGTCGAGCTGCTGGCCGCGGACGAGGGCGCCGTCGACTCGCTCGCGCAGCGCGCGCACGCGGCCGGTGACCTCGGCCTCGGCGCGGCGGTCCTGGGTCTGAGCGCGCAGCAGTTCGTTGGCGAGGTTGAGCGCGGCGATGACGGCGATGCGGTCCATGCCCACGACCTTGCCGCTGTCGCGGACCTCGCGCATGCGGCTGTCGAGGTGCTGGGCGGCGTCGAGCAGCGCGGAGCGCTCCTCGAAGGGACAGGCGATGAGGTATTCCTTGTCGAGGATGCGGACGCTGACCCGCGCGACATCCTTGCCTTCGGGCTTGTCGGCGCCGCTCACGAACCGTGCTCCAGGGTCTTGAGGCGGCCGATCATCGCCTCGACGCGGGTGCGGACCTGCTCGTTGCGCTGCATCAGCGAGGCGCGCTCGACCGACAGTTGATCCTGGCGGTGCCGCAGCGCGCGGGTCTCCTCGCGGGCTGCGCCGAGCGCGGCGATCAGCTCCTCCACCTGCTTCTCGAGGCGGCGCAGTTCGGCTTCGAGGGCGTTGCGGTCGTTGCTGGGCATCTCGTGGGATCTCGCAGGTCGCGGGTGCCGGGGCGGAAATTATAGGCCTGATCCGTGCCGGGGCAACGACCGGCGTGGTGCGATGGGGGTCGGCGGCGCGGCCGCCGAAGCGGCGCATCGGGCATAATCACCGCATGTCCGCGCCGAGCCATCGCGATCTCGCCCGTCTGCTGGAGGGCGCCCGCGCCCTGACCGATGTCCCCGAGGCCCACGGGACCCTCGTCGGCGCGCTGTGCGCCGGCGGATCGTTCGGTCTGCGGGAGTGGTTCGACGAGGTCTTCCCGGAGGGGCGGCCCGGCGCCGCCCAACAGGGGATGCAGGAGCTCTATCGCTGGACGCGCGAGGCGTTGGCGGCGGGCGAGCTGCGCTTCGCGCCGGTGCTGCCGGACGACGACGCCCCGGTGGCCGAGCGCGCGCAGGCGCTCGGCGAGTTCTGCCAAGGTTTCCTGTACGGTCTCGGCACGAGCGCCTTGCCCGACCCGGAAGCGCTGCCCACACAGGTGGCGGAGATCGTGCGCGACATCGGCGCCATCACCGGCGTGGGCGCCGACCCCGACGAATCCGAGGAGGAGAACGAGCAGGCCTACGCCGAACTCGTGGAGTTCGTGCGCGTGGGCGTGCAGCTGCTCTTCGACGAGCTCGCCCCGTATCGACAACCCCAGACCGCCGCTCCCGATGGCCCGCCCGCGTCGCTCCACTGAGCCGCGCCGCCGTGCGGTGGTCGGCACACGACGCGGCCCGGAACTGCCCGGCGCGCCGCCGCCGCCGCTCGGCCGCGACGAGTACGCGCGCCGCCGTCGTGCGCTGATGCGCGAGATGGGCCGCGACGCGATCGCGGTGATCGCCGCAGCGCCCGTGCATCTGCGCAACAACGATGTCGAGTACGCCTACCGCCAGGACAGCGATTTCCATCACCTGACCGGTTTCGGCGAACCCGAGTCGGTGGCGGTGCTGGTGCCGGGGCGGCCGCAGGGCGAGTATCTGCTGTTCGTGCGCGACCGTGACCCCACGCGCGAGACCTGGGACGGTCGGCGCGCAGGTCCGGCGGGCGCCTGCCGTGATTTCGGCGCCGACGACGCCTTCCCCATCGCCGACATCGACGAGATCCTGCCCGGGCTCATGGAGAGCCGGGCGCGGGTCTTCTACACGGTGGGCGTCAACCGCGACTTCGACCAGCGACTCGTCGGTTGGGTGAACGGGCTGCGCGCCCAGGCCAAGCACGGGCGTCACGCGCCGCACGAGATCGTCGCGCTGGAGCACGCGCTGCACGAGATGCGGCTCTTCAAGAGCCGCGGCGAGGTCGAGCAGATGCGCCATGCCGCGCGGATCGCGGCTGCGGCCCACCTGCGCGCCATGCGGCATTGCCGCCCCGGGGTCTTCGAGTACGAGATCGCCGCCGAGATCCGCCACGAGTTCCACCGCGCCGATGCCGACATCAGCTACCTGCCCATCGTCGGCGGCGGCGCCAACGGCTGCATCCTGCACTACCGCGAGAACGCATCGCTGCTGCGCGACGGCGAGCTGCTGCTGATCGACGCCGGCTGCGAGTTCCGCCACTACGCGTCGGACATCACGCGTACCTTCCCGGTGAACGGTCGGTTCGATGCCGCGCAACGGGCCGCCTACGACCTCGTGCTGGAGGCCAACCGCGCCGCCATCGAGGCCGTGCGTCCGGGTGAGCACTGGAACCGGCCGCACGAGGTCGCGGTGCAGGTGCTCACCGCCGGCATGGTGCGGCTCGGACTGCTCAAGGGGCGTGTGCCCACGCTCATCAAGGAAGAGGCCTACCGCCGCTTCTACATGCACAAGACCGGTCACTGGCTCGGCATGGATGTCCACGATGTCGGTGAATACAAGATCGGCGACGCCTGGCGCGCGCTCGAGCCCGGCATGGTCCTCACCATAGAGCCCGGGTTGTACATCCCGCCCGGCACGCGCGGCGTGCCCCCGGAGTTCCGCAACATCGGCATCCGGATCGAGGACGATGTGCTCGTCACCCGCGAGGGACACGAGGTGCTCACCGACGGCGTGCCGAAGGACGCCGACGCCATCGAAGCGGTCATGGCCGCGGCGCGCGCCGCGCGCAGCACGGCGTCATGAGTGCGTCCACGACGCCGGCCGCCGCGCCGGCGGTCGAGGTCGATGTCGCCATCGTCGGCGGCGGGCTGGTCGGCGCGAGCCTGGCGGCCGCGCTCGCCCCCACCGGTCTGCGTCTGGCGCTCATCGAAGGCGCGGCGGCGGACGATGCGCGGCAACCGAGCTTCGATGACCGCACCACCGCGCTGGGCAACGGCACGCGCCGCATCTTCGAGGCGCTGGGGCTCTGGTCCGACATCGCGCCGCAGACCGCGGCCATCCGCCGCATCCACGTCTCCGATGCGGGCCGCTTCGGGTTCGCGCGGCTCGAAGCGGCGGAGCTCGGGCTCGACGCCTTCGGCTTCGTCGCGACCAACCGCACGCTCGGCGCGGCGCTGCGCGCGCGGCTGGCGTCGATCCCCGGGCTGCATCTGCGCATGCCGGCGCGTTGCACGGCGGCGCAGCTGCACGCCGATCATGTCGAGCTGCACACCGATGGCGACACCGCGCCGATCCGCGCGCGGCTCGCGGTCGCCGCCGACGGCGCCAAGTCGCTGCTGCGCGCGGCCGCGGGCCTCGAGGCCGCGACCGAGGACTACGGACAGGTCGCCGTGGTGGCGCACGCTGCGGCGACGCGCCCCGCCGAGGGCACGGCCTATGAGCGCTTCACGCCGCAGGGCCCGTTCGCCGTGCTGCCGCTCGCGGGCGTTGCGGGGGACGGCCGCGATCACGGCGGCGGCGCCTACGGCGTGGTGTGGACCGTGGCGAGCGCCGATGCCGACCGGGTGCTCGCGATGTCCGACGACGAGTACCTCGCCGCGCTGCAGCAGGCCTTCGGCTGGCGCGCCGGACGCTTCACCCGCGTCGGCGCGCGGCAGGCCTATCCCCTGAAACTGGTGCGGGCGGACCGGGTGACCGCGCCGCGCGTCGTGCTGGTCGGCAACGCGGCGCAGGGCCTGCATCCGGTGGCGGGGCAGGGCTTCAACCTCGGTCTGCGTGATGCGGCGACGCTCGCGGAGCTGCTCGCCGACGCGGTGAGCGCGTCGACCCGCGCGGCGCCGGCCGGCGCCTTGTCGGCCTTCGACGCCGGTGCGCCCGCGCTGCTCGAGGCCTATGCGGCCGGTCGCGAGCGCGACCGCGACGGCATCACACGCTTCACCGACGGCCTCGTGAAGGTCTTCGGCGACAGCCGTCCCGGTGTGCCCTTGGCGCGCGACATCGGTCTGCTGCTGTTCGATCTCTCGCCGAGCGCCAAGCAGGCGATGTCACGGCTCAGCTGGGGTTTCGCGGCCCGCACGCCGCGGCTCGCGCGCGGCCTCGCGCTCGCGGTGGGCGGGGACGGCGCATGAGCGGCGGTGCACCTGATCGCCCGGACTTCGATGTCGCCATCGTCGGCGGCGGCCCGGTGGGCGCGGTGCTCGGTGCGTTGCTGAAGCGCGGCCAGGGCGGCGCACGGCGCCGCGTGCTGCTCATCGAGCGGCAGCTGCCGGCGACCGCGCCGGCGGCTGCGCCCGACGACCTGCGCGTGGTGGCGCTGTCGCGCGCCAGCGAGCGCGTGCTGGGTGCAGCGGGTGCCTGGGCGGCGCTGCGGGCGGTACCGGGCGCGCTCGGCCGCTACGAGCGCATGCATGTCTGGCCCGCCGACGGCGAGCCGCGCGGTCCGGGGTCGCTCCGCTTCGACGCCGCCGAGATCGGCGAGCCCGACCTCGGCCACATCGTCGGCAACGCCCGCGTGCAGCGTGCGGCCCTGGATGCTTTCATCGAGGCGGGCGGCGTCGCCGAGGCGGCCACGCTCTCGGCGCTGGAGTTCGACGCGGGCAGCGTGTCGCTGCTCGCCGACGGACGCCGCCGGCGCGCCTCGCTGGTGGTCGGCGCCGATGGCGGGCGATCGTTGGTGCGCCGCGCCGCGGGGCTCGAGCTCGAGACGCAGGACTACCAGCAAGCGGGCGTGGTCGCGAACCTGCACAGCGAGCGGCCCCACGAGCACACCGCTTGGCAGCGCTTCCTGGGGGAGGGGACGCTGGCGTTGCTGCCCCTCGCCGACGGCACGAGCTCCCTGGTCTGGTCCGCGCCGCGTGCGCGTGCGGAGGCGCTGCTGGCGGCGTCACCCGAAGATTTCGAGGCGGAGGTCACCGCGGCGAGCGGCGGCGTGTTGGGCGCGCTCAGGCTCGCCAGCGGTCGCGCCGCCTTCCCTTTGCGCCGGGTGCGCGCGCCGCATTACGCGCGTGAGCGCTGTGTGCTGGTGGGCGACGCCGCGCACATCGTGCATCCGCTCGCCGGGCAAGGCCTCAACCTCGGGCTGATGGACGCCGCGGCGCTCGCCGAGGTGCTGGAGGACGCGTCCGCGGAGGGCGAGGACCCCGGTGCGCTGCGCGTGCTGCGGCGCTACGAGCGTTGGCGCAAGGGCGAGAACGAGACCATGGGGCGGGCCTTCGACCTGCTGAACCGCTTCCTGGCCTTCGGCACGGACCCGGTAGGCCAGCTCGCCACGCGCGGCATGGGTCTCGTCGGCCGCTCCGCGCCGTTGCGCGGGTTCTTCGCCGGCCGCGCGCTGGGCCTCGGCGGCGAGCTGCCGCGCGCCGCCCGCCGCGCGGGTGCTTGACCCGCCCTCAGCCGATACGGTCGATCTTGGCCGCGCAGATGAAGTCGTTCTCGGTGAGTCCGCCCACCGCGTGCGTGGAATAACGCACGCGGCAGTAGCCGTAGCCCACCGCGATGTCGGGGTGGTGGTCCTCGGAGTTGGCGACATGCGCCAGCGCGTTCACGAAGCTCATCGTGCGGTAGAAATCCTTGAACGCGAACTCGCGCTGCAGTTCGGCGCCGTCGGGCGAGATGCGCCACTCGGGCGACAGCTCGGCGAGCAGGCGCTCGCACTCGGCGCGCGGCAGCGGCGGGACGCCGCCCTCGCAGGGCAGGCACTTCTTCTCGGTCAATCCGCTCATGGTCAGGCTCCTGTGCCGGGGTTCGCGGTGCGACGCGGATAGCGGCGCGCGACGTAGGCCTCGACGAGTCGTTGGAAGTCGCCGGCGATGTCATCGCCCTTCAAGGTGACGGTCTTCTCGCCGTCCTCGTAGACGGGCGCCACGGGTCGCTCGCCGGTACCGGGCAGGCTGATGCCGATGTTGGCATGCTTGCTCTCGCCCGGGCCGTTGACGACACAGCCCATCACCGCGACGTTCATCTCCTCGACGCCGTCATGGGCCTTGCGCCACTCGGGCATGCGGTGGCGGATGTAGGACTGGATGTCCTGCGCCAGCTGCTGGAAGTAGGTGCTGGTGGTGCGGCCGCAGCCGGGGCAGGCGATCACCATCGGCGTGAACGAGCGCAGCCCCATGGTCTGCAGGATCTCCTGCGCGACGATCACCTCCTGGGTACGGTCGCCGCCCGGCTCCGGGGTGAGCGAGACGCGGATCGTGTCGCCGATGCCCTGCTGCAGCAGCACGCCGATGCCGGCGGTCGAGGCCACTATGCCCTTGCTGCCCATGCCGGCCTCGGTGAGGCCGACATGCAGCGGGTAATCGCAGCGCGCGGCGAGGTCGGTGTAGATGGCGATCAGGTCCTGCACGCCGCTCACCTTGGCCGAGAGCACGATGCCCTCGTGCGGCTGGCCGAGCTCTTCGGCGCGCTGCGCGTTCTGCAGCGCGGACTCCACCACCGCCGCGCGCATCACCTCGTTGGCGCTGCGCGGCGCGGGCGAGGCGTTGTTCTCGTCCATCATGCGCGTCAGCAGCTCCGGGTCGAGGCTGCCCCAGTTGACGCCGATGCGGACCGGTTTCGCGTGGCGGCAGGCCATCTCGATCATCTCCGCGAACTGCGGATCGCGCTTGCTGCCCCGGCCGACGTTGCCCGGGTTGATGCGGAATTTGGCGAGCGCCTCGGCGCAGGCCGGGTGGGCCTTCAGCAGCTTGTGGCCGTTGAAATGGAAGTCGCCGACCAGGGGCACGGTGACGCCTGCCTGCGCGAGCCGGTCGCGGATATGCGGCACGGCCGCCGCCGCTTCGTCGGTGTTGACCGTGACGCGCACGATCTCGGAACCCGCCTTGGCGAGCGCGCGGACCTGCGCGACGGTGGACCCGATGTCGGCGGTGTCGGTGTTGGTCATCGACTGCACGACGATGGGCGCGTCACCGCCGACCCGCACGCCGCCGACGCCGGTCGCGATGCTGCGCCGCCGGCGGATCACTTGGCCTGCTCCGCGGTCGTCCGCTGGGCGGCGATCCACGCGCGCATGCGCGGCTCCATCACATCGAGCGGCACCGCGCCGGTGGCGAGCAGCGTGTCGTGGAAGGCGCGGATGTCGAAGCGCGGCCCGAGCGCGGCTTCGGCCTCGCGCCGCAGCGCCGAGATGCGCAGCTGGCCGATCTTGTAGGCGAGCGCCTGACCGGGCCAGGCGATGTAGCGGTCGATCTCGTTCACGATGTCGGCCTCGGTCTTGGCGGCGTTGTCCTTGAAGAAATCGATGGCCTGCTGGCGCGACCAGCCCTTGGCGTGCAGCCCGGTGTCGACGACGAGGCGCACGGCGCGCCACATGTCGTAGGTCAGCTGGCCGAACTTCGAGTACGGGTCCTGGTAGAGCCCGAGCTCCTCGCCGAGGCTCTCCGAGTAGAGCGCCCAGCCTTCGATGTACGCGGTGTAGCGCGCGTTGCGCCGGAACTGCGGCATCGAGGCCTGTTCCAGCGCGAGCGCGACCTGCAGGTGATGGCCCGGGACGGCCTCGTGGATCGACAGCACCTCCATCTCGTACTTCGGGCGCACCTCGGGGCGGTAGAGGTTCACATAGTAGTAGCCGGCGCGGCTGCCGTCGGCGGCCGGCGGCTGGTAATAGGCGGTGGTGGTGTTGGGCGCGCTGGTGTCCGGGATCGCGCGCAGCCCATATGGCGTGCGCGGCAGCTTGCCGAAGAGCTTCACGAGGCCCGGGTCGATGCGCTTCGAGACCGCGAGGTAGGCCTGGAACAATTCCTGCGGGGTCTTGTAGTAGAACTGCGGATCGGTGCGCAGGAACACGAAGAAATCCTGCAGCGTTCCCTTGAAGCCCACCTGATCCTTGATCTTGGTCATCTCGCCGCGGATGCGCGCCACCTCCGCGAGGCCGATGGCGTGGATCTCGTCGGCGGTGAGGCCGTTGAGGGTGGTGTGGTAGGCGATGCGCTCGCGGTAGAAGTCGGCGCCCTGCGGCGTGCCGGAGATGCCGACCGAGCTGCGCGTGGCAGGCAGGTAGCGCTGCGTGAACGCCGTCTGCAGACGCTTGTAGGCGGGCAGCACCGATGAGGCGATCGCCGCGCGGCCCGCGGCGTCGAGACGGGCGCGGTCAGCGGCGCCGATGGAGTCGGGGAAGCGGCGGAAGGGGGCGTAGAACGGGCTCTTCTCCGGCGAGTCGACGACCTGCAGCGCGAGCTGCGGCGTCAGGCGTTCCATGATGACGCGCGGCTGCGTGCGCCCTTCGCGCGCGGCCTCGTCGAGCATCGCGATGTGCTGATCGGCGAGCGTGCCCACGCCCTGCAGGCGTGCGATCCAGTCCTCGTAATCCTTGACCGTGCGGAACGGCAGGATCTCGGCCGTCTCCGACAGCGTCTGGATGCCGCCGCGCTGGTTGATCTGGTAGAGCCAGGGCTTGAAGGGATGGGTGGCGAGCTGCTGCTCGTACTCGCGTGCGAACAGGTCGTAGTCGAGCTGCTCGGCGGGCGTGAGCTGGTCGCGCGGTATGGCGCGCAGCGCGGCGAGCGTATCGCGGTCGTGCTGATGACGCTGGGCGATGCCGGCCGCGGACATGTCGGTCCAGCGGTCGTTGTAGCGCGCGTCGCCGGTATAGGTCGCCATCATCGGGTTCAGGGCGAGCTCCTTCTCCCAAGTCGAATCGAACAGCGCATAGAGGCGCTCGGCGGCGGGGCTGCGCGCGGCGGTCGCCGCCGCGGCGTCGGCGAACGGCAGCACGACCGCAAGGGCGACGGCGGCGAGGGTGGCAAGGCGCGGCTTGGGCATCGGGACGACCTCCGGGGTTCGGAAGTTGATATTATCGCGCCCGTCCGTGCATTCCGACCTCGCCGGAGAGATCCGCCCCGCCCAGCGGCCGGGGTGGACGCCGAAGGCGCAAGTTTCCGCCCGGAAACGCTCAGGCAAAAGAACGGCAGGTCGCAGACGGATTCTGGAGAGCGATGGCGCAGCCCGTCAGGGCACGCCGTCCACCGAAGGGGAGCGGCCCGCCCAGCGAAGGCCCTATCTCTCAGGTCCAAAGACAGAGGGGCGGCATGGGCATGGTGCCCGTGCCGCCTTTTTTTGGCCTTGCGGAGGCCCCGACCGGGAAGGTCACGGGCATGGGACGCAAGACGCCGCTGTACGATCTCCACCTCGCCTCGGGCGCCCGCACCGTCGATTTCGGCGGCTGGGACATGCCCGTCAACTACGGCTCGCAGATCGAGGAGCACCATCGGGTGCGCCGCGACGCCGGCATGTTCGATGTCTCGCACATGTGCGTCGTCGACCTGCGCGGTCCCGGCGCGCGGCCGTTCCTCGCGCGTCTGCTCGCCAACGATGTGGGCAAGCTGCGCGCCGCCGGCAAGGCGCTCTACTCCTGCATGCTCGCCGAGGACGGCGGCATCCTCGACGACCTCATCGTCTACTTCATGGACGAGGCCTGGTTCCGGGTGGTCGTCAACGCCGGCACCCGCGACAAGGACCTCGCGTGGATGCGCGCACGCGCCGCCGAGTGGCACGCCGCGGTCGACATCATCGAGCGCAGCGACCTCGCGGTGGTGGCGGTGCAAGGCCCGCAGGCCCGGGCGCGGGTCGCGGACCTGCTCGATGCCGATGGCGCCGACCGTGCCGCTGCGCTCGCGCTCGAGCCGTTCGCAGCCCGCGAGTGCGGCGCCTGGTTCGTGGCCCGTACCGGCTATACCGGCGAGGACGGTTTCGAGGTGATGCTGCCGGCGGCCGAGGCCGAGCCGTTCTGGCAAGCGCTCGCCGCCGCCGGCGTCGCGCCCTGCGGTCTCGGCGCGCGCGACACGCTGCGCCTCGAGGCCGGCATGAGCCTCTACGGCAGCGACATGGACGAGTCCCGGCATCCGCTCGAGTCCGGCCTGGCGTGGACCGTCGCCTTCGATCCGCCGGAGCGCGACTTCGTCGGCCGGCGCGCGCTCGAGGCGCACCGCGCCACGGGCGTGCCCATGAAGTCCGTCGGGCTCGTGCTCGAGGACCGAGGCGTGCTGCGCGGCCACCAGAAGGTCCGCTTGAGCGAGACCGATGCGGCCGCTGCGCCCGACGCCGTGGAGGGCGAGGTGACGAGCGGCACCTTCTCGCCGACCTTGCAACGCTCCATCGCGCTCGCCCGCGTGCCGCGCGCCGCGACCGGCAGCGTGCTGGTGGATGTGCGCGGCAAGTGGTTGCCTGCGCGGGTGGTGAAGCCCCCCTTCGTCCGCCACGGCCGCCCCCTCATCGATCTTTGACCCCTTCGGAGGACCTTCCCATGAGCCAGATCCCCGCCGACCTGAAGTACGCGAAATCCCATGAATGGACCCGGCTGCTGCCCGACGGCACGGTCGAGATCGGCATCACCGACCACGCGCAGGCCGCGCTCGGCGATCTCGTGTTCGTCGATGTGCCCGAGGTGGGCCGTACGCTCGCCGCCGGCGAGGGCTGCGCCGTGGTCGAGTCGGTGAAGGCCGCGTCCGATGTCTACGCGCCGATCGCCGGCACGGTGGTGGCGTCGAACACCGCGCTCGGTTCGGCGCCCGAGCTCGTCAACCAGGACTGCTACGGTCAAGGCTGGATGCTGCGCCTGCGGCCCGAGTCGCCGACGGCGCTCGATGCGCTGCTCGACGCCGGAAGCTACGGCGCGCAGCTCGCCGCCTCGGGAGGCTGAAGCCATGCCCTTCATCCCGCACACCGAAGACGACATCCGCTCGATGTTGGCGACCATCGGCGCGCCGTCCATCGAGGCGCTGTTCGACGAGATCCCGCCGGCGCTGCGTGCCAAGGGTCTGGACGGCATCCCGCCCGGCCTCTCCGAGATGGAGATCGGGCGCCTGATGTCCGAGCGCGCGCGCCGTGACGGCCGACCGCTGTCGTTCCTCGGCGCCGGCGCCTACGAGCACCACATCCCCTCGGCGGTCTGGGCCATCACCACACGCGGCGAGTTCTACAGCGCCTACACGCCGTATCAGGCGGAGGCGAGCCAGGGCACGCTGCAGGTCATCCACGAATACCAGACGATGATGGCGAGCCTCACCGGCATGGAGGTCTCCAACGCCTCGCTCTACGACGGCGGCTCGGCGGTGGCCGAGGCCGCGCTGATGGCGGTGCGCGCGCACCGCCGCTCGAAGAGCCTGCGCATCGTCATCCCGACGACCGTGAACCCCGACTACCGCCGCGTCGCGTTGAGCACGGCAGGCAACCAGGGGCTGCGCTTCGAGAGCGTGCCCTATGTGCGCGACAGCGGCTGCATCGACCACGCGGCGCTCGGCGCGTACGCGGGCGAGGACATCGCCGCGCTCGTCATCCAGCAGCCGAACTTCTTCGGCCAGCTCGAGGATGTCGATGCGCTCACCGACTGGGCGCACGCGCAGGGCATGCTGGTGGTCGCCGTGGTCAACCCGACCTCGCTCGCGGTGCTGAAACCGCCGGGCGAGTGGGGCACCAAGGGCGCCGACATCTGCGTCGGCGAGGGCCAGCCGCTCGGCGTGCCGCTGTCCTCCGGCGGTCCGTACTTCGGTTTCATGGCCACGCGCATGGAGCTCGTGCGCTCGATGCCGGGCCGCATCGTCGGCCGCACCGTCGACCTCGAGGGCCGCGCTGGATACACGCTCACGCTGCAGGCGCGCGAGCAGCACATCCGCCGCGGCAAGGCCACCTCCAACATCTGCACCAACCAGGGGCTGTTGATGACCGCGGCGACGATCTACATGACCCTGCTCGGCCCGACCGGGCTCGCGCAGGTCGCCGAGGCATCGATGGCGCGCACCGCACAGCTCGTGGCGGCGCTCACGCGGTTGCCCGGCGTGCAGGCGGCGTTCACCGGGCCGCGCTTCCACGAGGCGGTGCTGCGGCTCGACCGGCCGGCGGGCGGCGTGCTCCGCGCGCTCGAGGTGCAAGGGGTGCTGGGCGGCGTGGATCTCTCCGCCGACTTCCCCGAGCTCGGCCCTGCGCTGCTCGTCTGCGCCACCGAGACCAAGACCGACGCCGACATCGAGCGCTACGCCGGCGCGCTCGGCCAGGCGCTGCAGGCGTCGCGCGCGGCCTGAGCCGCGCCGCACAACGCCTCCCACAGAGACATCAGGTACACGCCATGAACCAGACGCTCGAGAAGTCCATCTTTGAATACTCCCGACCGGGCCGGGTCGCGGCTGCGCAGCTGCCACCGCCGGTCGGCGGACGCGCGGCGGCCGAGGGGATCGGCACCGCAGTGCCGGAGGCGCTGCGCCGCCGCAAGGCGCCGCTGCTGCCCGAGGTGAGCGAACTCGACGCCGTGCGCCATTTCACCCGGCTCTCGCAGCTCAACTTCTCCATCGACACGAACTTCTACCCGCTCGGTTCGTGCACGATGAAATACAACCCCAAGGCCTGCAACCAGTACGCGATGCTGCCCGAGTTCCTCGCGCGCCATCCGCGCGCGCCCGAGTCGCAGGGGCAGGGCTTCCTCGAGTGCATGTTCGAACTGCAGGAGATGCTCAAGGAGGTCACCGGCATGAGCGCGGTGTCGCTGAGCCCTATGGCCGGCGCGCACGGCGAGTTCGCGGGGGTGGCGATGATCCGCGCCTACCACCGCGCGCGGGGCGACCTCGCGCGCAACGAGATCATCGTGCCCGAGGCGGCGCACGGCACGAACCCCGCGACCGCGACCATGTGCGGCTGCATCGTCAAGGAGATCCCGGTCGACGCCGAGGGCGATGTCGACCTCGCGGCGCTCCAGCGCGCGGTGGGTCCCAACACCGCGGGCATCATGCTGACCAACCCCTCCACCCTCGGCGTCTTCGAGCGGAAGATCGGCGAGGTGGCGCGCATCGTTCACGGTGCGGGGGGTCTGCTCTATTACGACGGCGCCAACCTCAACGCCATCCTCGGCAAGGTGCGCCCGGGCGACATGGGCTTCGATGTCATCCACATGAACCTGCACAAGACCTTCTCGACGCCGCACGGCGGCGGCGGTCCGGGCGCGGGCGCGGTGGGTGTGGCGGCGCGGCTCGAGCCCTTCCTGCCGGTGCCGCTCGTGGCACGCGGCGAGGGTGGCTACCGCTGGCTCGCCGAGGCCGAGCGTCCGCAGAGCATCGGTCGCCTGTCGGCGTTCATGGGCAACGCCGGCGTGCTGCTGCGCGCGTACATCTACATGCGCATGCTCGGCCGCGAAGGCATGAGCCGGGTCGGTGAGTTCGCCACATTGAACGCCAACTACCTGCAGGCGCGGCTGCGTGCGGCGGGCTACGAACTAGCGTATCCGACGCGGCGCGCGAGCCACGAGTTCATCGTGACGATGAAGAAGCAGGCGCGCGAGCTCGATGTCACCGCGATGGACATCGCCAAGCGGTTGCTCGACCACGGCTTCCATGCGCCCACGACCTATTTCCCGCTGCTGGTGCCCGAGTGCCTGCTCATCGAGCCCACCGAGACCGAGAGCAAGGAGACGCTGGACGCCTTCGTGGAGGCCATGACCGCCATCCTGGACGAGGCGCAGTCGAACGCGGCGAAGCTCAAGGGCGCTCCCTACACCATGCCGGTGCGCCGGCTGGATGATGTCAGGGCCGCGAAGCAGCTCGAACTGACATGGAAGCCGCCGCAAGCCGCTACAATGGCGGGATGACGATCGGCGACCGCCCAAAACCCACCGGCTTCGTGCGCCTCTGGCGCGCGTTCGGCAACACCGGCAAGGGCTTCGTCGGGGCGTTCCGCGAGGAGGCCGCGTTCCGTCAGGAGCTCGCGCTCTGCGTCGTGTTGTTCCCGATCGGCCTGTGGCTCGGGCAGGACGGCGTCGAGCGTGCGCTGCTGGTGGCGCCGCTCTTCATCATCCTCATCGTCGAGCTGCTGAACAGTGCGGTCGAAGCGACGGTCGACCGCATCGGGCTCGAGCGCCACGCGCTTTCCGGGCTCGCCAAGGACATCGGCTCGGCCGCGGTGTTCACATCCTTCGCGTTGCTGGTGACGGTCTGGGCGCTCGTGCTCTGGGAGAGGTTCGCATGACGGCATTGATCTGCGGTTCGGTGGCCTACGACACCGTGATGGTGTTCGAGGGCGAGTTCAAGGACCACATCCTCGCCGACCGCATCCACATGCTGAATGTGGCGTTCCTCGTGCCCGCGCTGCGCCGCAACTTCGGCGGCTGCGCCGGCAACATCGCCTACAACCTGAAGCTCCTCGGCGGCGACGGCAAGGTGATGGCCACCGTGGGCCATGACTTCGGCCCCTACCGTGCGTGGATGCACGACAACGGGCTGCCCGCCGACTTCGTGCGCGAGCTCGCCGACGAGTACACGGCGCAGGCCTACATCACCACCGACGCCGCCAACAACCAGATCACGGCCTTCCATCCGGGCGCCATGAACCGCGCCCACCTCAACGAGGTCCCGCGCAGCGCCGGCATCACGCTCGGCATCGTCGCGCCCGAGAGCCACCGCGGCATGCTCGAGCACGCCTCGCAGTTCGCGGCCGCGGACATCCCGTTCGTGTTCGACCCGGGTCAGGCGATGACCCTGCTCGGCGGCGAGGACCTGCGCGGTCTCATCGGTCAGGCCTCTTGGGTGGCGGTCAACGATTACGAGGCGAGCCTGCTCGTCGAGCGCACCGGCTGGGGTCTCGCCGACATCGCCGACAAGGTGCAGGCGCTGATCGTGACGCGCGGCGCAGAGGGCTCCCACATCCATGTCGGTGGCCGCGTCATCGAGATCCCTCCCGTGAAGGCCGCCGCGGTCGCCGACCCGACCGGCTGTGGTGACGCCTACCGCGGCGGACTGCTCTACGGCCTGCAGCGCGGCCTCGATTGGGCGGTGACGGGGCGCATCGCCTCGCTGATGGGCGCGCTCAAGATCGCGCACCACGGCACGCAGAACCACCGCTTCGGACGCGAGGAGTTCGCACGGCAGTACCGTGCGGCCTTCGGCGTCGCGCTCGAGGCTTGAGCGGCCGCGAACCGCAGCCCGATCTCTTCGGCGGCGGGTCGCACGATGACACCGCGGCGCCGGCCTCCGCTGCGGCATCCGATCCGCCCGGGCGCGGACGCGCCGTCAAGGGCGGCGTCGCGCCGCAGCCCGTCGACACCGGGCTGACCGCGCTCGCGGCCCGTCTGCCCTCCACCGTCCGTTTCGGCACCTCGACCTGGTCCTTCCCGGGCTGGGCCGGCATCGTCTACGGCGGCGACTACGATGAAGCGAAACTCGCCCGTGACGGTCTCGCGGCCTATGCGCGCCATCCGCTGCTGCGCGCCGTCGGCGTCGACCGCAGTTTCTATGCGCCGCTCAACGCGCCGACCCTCGAGCGCATGGCGGCCGCGGTGCCTGGCGATTTCCGGTTCCTGATGAAGGCGCACGCCGCGCTCACCACGCCGAAGAGCGCGCGCCGACCGGCCTTCCTGCAGGGCGCGCCCGAGGCCTTCCTCGATGCCGACTACGCGACGCGGGTGGTGGTCGACCCGGCGCGCCGCCTGCTCGGTGAGAAGCTCGGCGTGGTGCTGTTCCAGTTCTCGCCGCTCGGCGAGCGGGTGCTGCGCCATCGCGCGCTGCTGCTCGAGCGGCTGGGCGCCTTCCTCGCCGCGCTGCCGCGAGGGGTGACCTACGCCTGCGAGTGGCGCGATGCCGCGATGCTCGGGCCCGACTACCACGCCACGCTCGCGGCGTCGGGCGCCGTGCACGGACTCTGCGCCCATCCGCGCATGCCGCCGGTGGATGAGCAGTGCGGTGATGCGGGTGTTGCCCTCGCCGGACCGTCAGCCGGGCCGCTCGTGATCCGTTGGCTGCTGCGCCGCGACCGCGGCTACGACGAAGCGCGCGCCGAGTATGCGCCCTTCGACGAACTCTGCGACCCCGACCCCGCCGTACGCGGCCGCATCGCCGCGCTGCTGTCCGCCGCGGCGGCGGGCGGCCGCGAGGCCATCCTCATCGTCAACAACAAGGCCGAAGGTTCGGCGCCGCTGTCCATCGCCGCCTTGGCCGAGCAGATGGTCCGCTGAGCGCGACCGCTCAGTCCTCCTCGACCGCGTCGCCGAGCTCCGAGCGGCGCTTCGCGACGAACTCGCGCAGCGCCTCGTCGACCGCAGGGTCGATGCCCGGGTCGACATAGTCCTCGAGCATCCGTTTCCAGACGCGGTGCGCGCGCTGCTCGGCTGTGAGGCTGCCCTCGTCGGTCCACTGCTCGAACGACGAATAGTCGGCGATGCTCGATTGGTGGAACGCATCCTCGAAGTTCGCCAGCGTGTGCGCGCTGCCGAGGAAATGGCTGCCGGGACCCACCTCGCGGATCGCGTCCATCGCTTGCCCTCGCTCGCTGACATCCATGCCGGCCGCGAGCGACTGCATCATCGCCAGCTGGTCGATGTCCATCACGAACTTCTCGTAGCTCGCGACGAGGCCCGATTCCAGCCATCCGGCCGCGTGCGTGACGAGGTGCACGCCGGCGAGCACGGTAGGCAGCAGGGTGTGCGCGCTTTCGTAGCCCGCCTGCGCATCGGCGACCTTGGAGGCGCAGAGCGAACCGCCGCTGCGGCAGGGGACGCGTAGCCGCCGCGCGAGCTGTGCGGTGGCGAAGATCATCTGCGTCGCCTCGGCCGTGCCGAAGGTGGGCGATCCCGTGCGCATCGACACCGCGCCGACGAAGGACCCCATGATCACGGGCGCGCCGGGCCGCACGAGCTGCGTGAGCGCCATGCCGGCCAGCGTCTCGGCGAGGATCTCGGTCATGCAGCCCGCGGGCGTCACCGGTCCCATCGCACCTGCGAGTACCGCGGGGACGACGATCGTGCCCTGGTTGTGCGCGGCGAACTCGCGCAGCGCCCCGAGCATCCGCCCGTCGAAGGTGAGCGGCGAGTTGGAGTTGATGTTGCCGAGCAGCACGGCGTGCGAGTCGACGAAGTCCGCACCGAACAGCACCTCGGCCATGCGCACCGCATCGGCGGCGTGGCCGGGCGTCTCGGGTGTGCCCTCGCAGGCGAGGTCGCTGTGACGGAAGTAGGCGTACTGCACATCGAGATGGCGCTTGCCGGGCGGGATGTCCATCGGCTCGCAGGCGCTGCCGCCCGCGAAGTGGATGGCGGGCGCCATGTGCGCGAGCTTGATGAAGTCGACGAGGTCGGCGAGCGTCGCGTAGCGCCGGCCGCGTTCGAGGTCGGTGACGAAGGGCGGGCCGCCTACCGGCGAGAACACCGTGGCATCGCCGCCGAAGCGCACGGTGCGCGCGGGGTTGCGTGCATGGACCTCGAAGGCCGCGGGCGCGGTCGCGAGCAGCGCACGGCAGAGGCCGCGCGGGAAGCGCACGCGTTCGCCCTGCACATCGGCGCCGGCGGCACGCCACAGGCGCAAGGACTCCGGGTCGCGCCGGAATTCGATGCCGACCTCCTGCAGGACGGTCTCGGCGTTGTGCTCGATGATCTCGACGGCTTCGGAGTGCAGCAGCTCGACCGCCGGGATGCTGCGACGGATGTAGCCGAGCTTGGCCGCGACCTGCCGGCTGCGCGCGGCGCGGCGCGCTTCGCGACCGCGGCGCGTGCTCGGCGGGGCGTCGCGCGACGCATCGCCCGCGGCGCTACCCGGATCGTCACCCGAGGGAGGGCCCATCACGCGTGCTCGCAGCGCACGGCCAGCCACAGCGCCGCCGCGACCAGCGCGAAACCCGCGCCCGTGATCCAAGCAGCGCTCCAGTCGCCGCTCGCCACCAGCCAGGCGACGAGCGGTTGGCAGATGATGCCGCCGGTGTTGCCGCCGGTGTTGAGCACGCCCGTCGCTGCGCCGGTATCGGCGCGCGCGATGCTCATCGTCGCGGCCCAGTAGGGCCCTTCGTTGATCTCGATGGCGAAGAACGCCAGCGTCAGCGCCGCGACCGCGAGCGCCGCGCTGGCCGCGGCGGGGATCGCCACCAACATGACGGCGCCGAGCGGCAGGCTCAGCAGCGGGAGCAGACGGTAGCCGCGCGTGGCACCGTGACGCTGGGCGAGCCGGTCGGCGAGCACGCCGCCCGCCGCCGCGCCCACCGCGGCGCCGATCCACGGGATCATCGCCATCAGGCCGCTTTCCAGACCTTTGAGGCCGCGCTGCTCGACGAGATACAGGAACGACCAGGACATGATCATGTAGAACACGAAGTTCAAGCAGAGGTAGGAGAGCGCGAGCAGCAGGATGTCGCGGTCGCGGAGCACTTCCAGCATGCGGGCGAAGGTGAGCGGCGGCGTGGGCGGCATGGTGTCGAGCTCGGCGAGTTCGTCGGCCGTCACGCGGCGGTGCTGCTCCGGCCGGTCACGACCGAAATGCCACCAGCCGAGCGTCAACAGCAGCGCCGGCAGGGCGGTGGCGAGGATGGCCTGCTGCCAGCCGAGTTCGGCGATGAGCGCGACCAGGAGCGGCGGCGTCAGCGCGCCGCCGAGCAGCATCCCGGAGGAGATGACGCCGTTGGCGAGCCCGAACTGGCGCGACGGGAACCAGCGCTCGACCACGGTGGCGAACACCGGGAACACCGGTCCTTGACCGAGTCCGAGCAGCGCCTGCGCCGCGATCAGCACGCCGAGCAGCGCCGCGCCCGCGAGCAGGTACGACGGCAGCGCGGTGGCTAGCGTCGCCACGACGCCGACCAGGCCGATGCCGGTGAACACCGCGCGCGGTCCGAAGCGCTGGCCGAGCGCGCCGCCCGGCAGCTGGCCGGCGGCGTAGGCGGCGGTGAAGGCCATGAACAACCAACCGAGCTGCTGCTTGGACAGCTGCAGGGCCTCGGTGAGTTCGGGGGCCGCCACCGATATCGTCGTCCGCTGCACATACGCCATGGCGGCGAAGCCGAACATGTAGGCGTAGATCAACCACCGGATGCGCAGCGGCCGGACAGCGCCGACGCCGCGCTCGCCGGAGAGCGTCGTGCGTCGGTCTTCAGCGGATGACATGCCACTCCGTCTGGCGGCCGGCGAGGTAGGTCACGCGCTCTCCGTCGAACAGCGCGTCCTGCTCGAGTTTGATCTGCACCCACTGGCCCGACCACTCCGGCAGCTGCTGCTTGATGTTGCCCTCGATGGCGTACACGGTGGACGGGTGCAGCGGCCAATCGCCCTGGCCGGGCGTCGGGCCCTGGTTGTCCCACATGCCGATGGTCGGGCCGGGCGCGTGGCCGAAGAAGCCGAGCGGATGGGTGTACACGCTGCTGACGATGCCCGCCTTGGCCGAGGCCGCGATGACGCGCTCTCGCACCTCGTTGCCGCTGCGACCGGTCTTGAACTCGGCGGTCAAGAGGTCCTGCCAACGGTTGCCGGTGCGCATCGCGGCCTTCAGGCCCGCAGGGACCTCGCGTTCGCCGGCGCGCAGCACATAGCCCATCTCCTGGGTGTCGGTGCAGAGCTTGAGGTAGCAGATGCCGACATCGGTGTGCAGCACGTCGCCGCGCTGGATGACGCCCGACTCGCCGCAGAACGGCGCGTCGCGCTCGCAGCGCGACCCGACGCGCTGCAGGTTCACATCCGGGAAGAACCAGATGGGCAGGCCGAGCGACTCGAAGCGCTCGCGGATGTGCCAGGCCACGTCCTGGGTCGTCGTCACGCCGGGCGTGATGACGCGGTTGCTGAAGGCCTCGGCGATCACCGCGCGCGCCATGGAGACGATCTGCGGGTAGACCTCGAGCTCCGCGGCGCTGCGGGTCTCGAGCCAGCGCACGACCAAGGATTCCGCGGGCACGAGGCGCGACGCGTAGCCGGGCGGCAGGACCTCGACCAACCGCGAGTGCAGCGCGTGGGTGAGACCATCGGCCACCGGCCACTCGCGCGAGACGTTGATGCCGATGCGCCGCGGATCCTTCTTGACGATGAGCTCGCCGAGCGCGCGCCACTGCGCGTCGAGGTCGCCGCCCGCCCAGGCCGATTCGTAGGGCGGGCCGAGCGGATAGCGGTTGACGGCGAGGCGCTCGATGCCGCCGTCGGGCTTGCGCACGAACACCAGCATGGTGGTGCGGCGTGCGGCGAAGGTCGGCTGCGGCACCAGCGTGAAATAGACGGGGTCCTCCGCGTACTCGCGGTTGAGCACCAGCCACATGTCGAGGTCCGCCTCGGCCATCAGCCGCGGCAGCAGCTGCTCGAGCCGCTCGCGCAGCATGCGGTTCTCCGGCTCGACGCGCGCGCGCGGCGGCAGCACCGCCCAGTCGTCGATGGAGCGCAGGGTCGTCCCCTGGGCGGGTTGCGCCGGCGGGGCGGCGGGTCCCTGCGGCGCCGGCGCGGCGATGAGCTGCGCCGAACAGGCGAGGGCGGCGAGCAAAGAAATCCGGGTCTTGGCCGTCGTGTCCATGTGTTCCCTGCGGGTGGTCGGATGCCGTGGCCAAGTGTAGCGGCAGGCGTGTCCGGCGGGGACGCCGGCCGTGCCGCCGGGGCGCCTGGGTGGAGTGCGATAGACTGCCGGCCATGACCGCCGTCGCGGGCCGCCCGCCCGACATCGCCGCGGCCGTCGGCGCGCTGCGCGCGGGCGGCCTGGTCGCTTTCCCGACCGAGACCGTCTACGGGCTCGGCGCGGATGCGCGCGACCCCGCGGCGCTGCGGCGCGTCTATGCGCTCAAGGGCCGGCCCGCTTCGCACCCGCTCATCCTGCACCTCGCCGATGCCGCCGCGCTGCCGCAGTGGGTGGCCGCCGTGCCGTCCGCCGCCGCGACGCTCGCCGCACGCTTCTGGCCGGGCCCGCTGACCTTGGTGCTGCCACGCGCACCCGGCGTGCCGGACGAACTGACGGGCGGGCAGGACTCGGTGGCGGTGCGCGTGCCTTCGCATCCGGTCGCGCAGGCGCTGCTCAAGGCGTTCGGGGGCGGGATCGCCGCGCCGTCGGCGAACCGCTACGGACGGATCTCACCCACCCGCGCCGCGCATGTGCGCGAGGAGTTCCCGACCGGCGTCGATGTCATCCTCGAGGGCGGCGACTGCGAGGTCGGGCTCGAGTCCACGATCGTCTCGCTGCTCGGTGCCGAGCCCCGCATCCTGCGACCGGGCGTGATCGGCCGCGCGGCGCTCGAGTCGGCGCTCGGTACGCGCGTGCTCGCGGCCGACGATCGCGGAGGCGGCGCGGACGGCGCCGCCGTGTCGACGCCACGGGTGCCGGGCAGCACGGCGCAGCATTACGCGCCGCGCACGCCGCTCACGCTGGTTCCCGCCGGGACGCTGGCGGTCGCCGCTGCGGCGGCGGTCGAACGCGGTGAACGCGCGGCGGTCCTCGCCTGTCCGCCGGACAGCGATGCGGCCATCTACGGGCGCGCGCTCTACGCGACGCTGCGTGCGCTCGACGACGGGCGCGCCGATCGGCTGCTCGTCGAACAGGTTCCGGCCACGCCCGAGTGGGATGCGGTGCGCGACCGCCTGACCCGCGCGGCAGCCGCTTCCGCCTGATGCGCCGCCGCCGCTAGTGTCGGCGGCCGCATCGTGCAAACATCGCGCCCCATGAAGACCGCCCGCATCGCCAAGAAGCCTCGCGCCGCCCGCGCGCCGGGTCTCATCGATCCGTTCGAGCCCCGCGAGATCCGTCGGCTGGTGCGGGAGTTCGGCTCACCGCTGCTGATCGTCGACTGCGAGCGGGTGCGCCGCCAGTACCGCGCCTTGCAGCGCGCGCTGCCGGGCGTGGACCTGCACTACGCCCTGAAGCCCCTGCCGCATCCGGCGGTGATCCGCACCGTGCTGGAGGAGGGCGGTTTCCTCGACCTCGCGACCACCGGCGAGGTGGAGGTCGTGGCGCGCATGGGCGTCGACCCGGCGCGCTGCATCCACACCCATCCCATCAAGCGCGACGCCGACATCCGCGATGCCTTGGCGCGCGGCGTGCGCGTGTTCGTCGCCGACAACCCTGACGAGCTGCGCAAGTTCACGCCCTACGCCGCCGATGCCGAAGTGCTGCTGCGCGTCTCGTTCCGCAGCCCCGGTGCGGTGTCCGACCTGTCGCGCAAGTTCGGCTGCGACCCGGAGCACCTGCTGCCGCTCGCGCGCCGCGCGCGCGACCTCGGCGTGACGGTGCGCGGGCTGTCCTTCCATGTGGGATCGCAGGCCCCGGACCCCGGCAAGCATGTCGAGGCGGTCGAGGTCTGCGGCAAGCTGCTCGCCGCGGCGCGCCGCGAGCGGCTCGGCCCCTGCGACACGCTCGACATCGGCGGCGGCTTCCCCATCGACTACGGGACGCGGGCGCCCGAGATCGGCTGGTTCTGCGCGCCCATCCGTGCGGCGCTCGCGCGGCTGCCGAAGCGCGTGCGCATCATCGCCGAGCCCGGCCGCTACATCGCCGGTCCTTCAGCCATCGGCGTCGCGAGCGTCATGGGCCGCGCGCGGCGCGAGGGCCGTTGGTGGTACTACCTCGACGACGGTCTGTACGGTTCCTACAGCGGCCAGCTCTTCGACCATGCGCGCTACCCGCTCGAATCGCTGCGCAAGGGCGGCAGGCGCGAGCCTGCGGTGCTCGCGGGCCCGACCTGCGACAGCATCGATGTGATCGCGGAGAACCTGTCGCTGCCGCTGCTCGACGAGGGCGATCTGGTGGTCGGGCGTGCGATGGGCGCCTATACTTGGGCCAGCGCGTCGGAGTTCAACTTCTTCCCGCGCGCCACGGTCGTGTCGGTGAACCTCGAGCCCGGCGACCGCGGCCGGGTGATGACCATCGATCGCTGACCTGCGGCGCGGCGCAGAGTTCCCGAGGCCGCGGAAAAACTTCCGGAGGGGTTGCCTCCCGCGGCGCGGTCTGGGAGCATCCGCGGCTTCGACGAACCCACCCGACACATCTGACCGACGAGGCGAGCCGCATGAACCCACCCACGCGACCCGACCGACGCCGTTTCCTGATGCTCGGAGCCGCCACCGCTGCGGCATCCCTGCTGCCGGCGCCCGCTGATGCCTACGCCCCTTCGGCCGCCGTCGCCGAGGGCGCCCGTCCGCTCCCGCGCTGGCTCGAACTCTTCAACACCCACACCTCCGAGACCCTGCAGGTCGCCTACCGCGACGCCTCGGGTTTCGTCGGCGCCTCGATGGACAAGCTGCGTTGGCTGCTGCGTGACCACCGCGCCAACGAGGCCGGGGCCATCGACACCGCGCTCTTCGACCAGCTCGCCGATTTCGCGGCCAAGCTCGGTGTCGAGCCCCGCTTCCAGGTGATCTCGGGCTACCGGTCCTCGCGCACCAACGAGATGCTGCGGCGCGCCGGTGGCGGTGGCGTCGCCCGCAAGAGCCTGCACATGCAGGGTCGCGCCATCGATGTCCGTCTGCGTGGCGTTTCCTGCGCCGATCTTCGCGATGTCGCGATCGCCGCCCGCCGCGGCGGTGTCGGCTATTACCGGCGCTCCGACTTCGTCCACCTCGACACCGGGGCTGTGCGCACCTGGGGCGCCTGACCGTCCACCACGCCGACTTCGTCGCGGGTGCCGGTTCGGCCCGCGGCGTCGTCATCATCATCGATGTGTTCCGCGCCTGTTCGCTGGTGGCGCATGCGCTGGCCGCCGGTGCGGCGCGGGTGCTGCCGGTGGAGGGCGTCGACGAGGCCCGGGCCCGCAAGGCCGCCCATCCGGATTGGCTGCTGGTCGGTGAACGCCATGCCAAGCCGCTGCCGGGATTCGATTGCGGCAACTCGCCCACCGAGGTGCTGCGCCGGCCGCTTGCCGGCCGGACCCTCATCCACACCACGCACGCCGGCACTCAGGGCCTCGTCGCCGCCTCGCGGGTCGCGGAGCGGGTCTTCACGGGCGCGCTGGTCAATGCCGCAGCGACCGTCGCCGCGGTGCAGGCATTGCAGCCCGAGGAGGTCACCATCGTCGCGATGGGTCACGAGGCGCGTGAGCGCTGTCCCGAGGACGATCTCTGCCGCGATCTGCTGCACGCGCGACTGGTCGGCGCGCGCTTCGACACCGATGATCTGACGACGCGGCTGCGCGCCGCGCCGGCGGCGGCGAAGTTCTTCGATCCCACCGCCGACTGGGCGCCGGAGGGCGACTTCGCGCTCTGCGCCGCGCTCGATGCCGTGCCGTTCGCGGTGGCGCTCGGGTGCTGCAGCGAGGATCGGCCGGAGCTGCGACCCTGGCCGGGTACGCATGGAGAGCGGAGGGCTGCAGCGCCATGAGCGGGATCGAGGACGACGGCACCGAGGGCGGTGGCATCTCGCATGTGGTGTTCGACATCGGGCAGGTGCTGGTGAAGCTGCGGCCGGCGCCGCTCTTCGCCCTGCTCGCGGAGCATGGCTACCAGCCCGACGACCTCGAGCGCGTGGCGCGCCGCATCGGCATCGTCGAGCACGAGACCGGGCGGTTGGACGGCGCGGGTCTGCTCGCCAACGTCGCCGCGCTTGCGCCGCGGCCGCCCGACCCGACGCGGCTGCAGGCCGCGTGGCTCGACATGTTCGAGCCGGACCGGCGGATGATCGAGCTGGCGGTACGCCTGCGCACGACCCATCGCGTTTTCCTGCTTTCGAACGTGGGCGACCTGCACTGGGCGCGATTGCGCGGCGTGTGGCGCATCCACGAACTCGCCCATGACGCGTTGCCGTCCTTCGAGGTGGGTGTGATGAAGCCGGACGAGGCGATCTACCGCGAGGCCGAACGGCGCTTCGCGCTCGACCCGGCTCGCACGGTGTTCATCGACGACCGCGCGGAGAACGTGGCGGCGGCGCGGAACCGCGGTTGGCAGGCGATCCAACACGGCGACACCGAGCACACCCTCCGTGCGCTGCGGGCGCTCGGCGTCGATACGGAGGCCTGATCGGGTCACTCCAGGCGTGCGTAGTGCAGCGGCAGGGCGGTGGTCGATTTGATGGTCTCGAGCGAGAAGCTCGCGCTGACATCGAGCATCTCCAGCGCGGCGATCAGCCGCTTGTAGACGGCGTCGTAGGCGGCGATGTCGGGGACCGCGATGCGCAGCAGGTAGTCGACATCGCCGCTCATGCGGTGCAGCTCCGTCACTTCGGGCAGGTCCCGGACGACCTTGGCGAAGCGCTCGAACCAGCCGGCGCTGTGGCTCGGCGCCTTGATGGTGACGAACACCGTGGTGCCGACATTGAGCGCGCGGGCATCGAGCAGCGCGACGGTGCGGCGGATCACGCCGGTCTCGCGCAGCCGTTGGATGCGCCGCCAGCAGGGCGCCTTGGAGAGCCCCACGCGCTCGGCGATCTCGGCGGCGGTGAGGTCGGCGTCCTTCTGCAGCAGGTCCAGGATCTTGCGGTCGAGCTTGTCCATGAGACAACGTCTCTTTTAAATCCGATTATGAGAAACATTGTTGCGCGAAGTGGCGGGACTGTCCAGACCTTCGCAACCCCGTTGCGGCGCTTGAGGGCTATCGTTGTCCGCCATGGATCCGCTGCGCGCCTTCACCGAACATCCGGCCTCCGTGGGCGAGAGCTACTTCGGGCATCTGCTGCAGGCGTCGCGTTTCGGCCTGCGCATGATCGGTGCCGGGCTCGCCTGTCTCGCGCACGGCCTGTTCCCGTTCCTGTGCGTGACCCGGGGTTCGGACGCCCTGTCGGCGTTGCATGCCGAGATGGCGGCGCGGCGCGCCAAGGCCTGCGGCGAGAGCGCCGCCCTCGACACCTCCGTCCGGAGCGGCGCCGTAATCCGCTAGACTCCGCAGCGGTCCAGGCCGCGTGGATGTCCCTTTGAGCCCCCAGTCCTCCGATCCTTCGGCTCTGCCCGAACTGCGTCTGCGTCGCGGCGAGGACCGCCGGCTGCGCGCGGGCCATCCCTGGATATTCAGCAACGAGATCGATGTCGCGGCCACGCCGCTCGCGGGGTTCGCCCCGGGGCAGCAGGTGCGCGTCACCACCGACCGCGGTCAGGCGATCGGGGTCGCGTATGTGAACCCCGCGACGCTCATCGCCGCCCGGCTGCTCGCCCGCGACCGCACCACCGCGGTCGATGTCGGCTGGTTGGCCGAGCGCCTGCGCAGCGCGCTGGCGCTGCGTGAGCGGCTGGCGGCCACGCCGCATTACCGTTGGGTGTTCGGTGAGTCGGATGGGCTGCCAGGTCTCGTGCTCGACCGTTACGGCGATGTCGTGGTCGGCCAGATCACCACGCGGGGCATGGACCGGCTGCGCGAGGCGATCGAGGAGGCCGTCCGCCGGGTGCTCGCACCGCAGGCGCTCGTCTGGCGCAACGACTCGGGCGCCCGTGCGCTCGAGGGCCTGCCTGAAGAGGTGTCGACGGCCTTCGGCGAGGCGCCCGACCGGCTCGAGGTCGTCGAGACCTTGCCGGGCGGTCCGGCGCTGCGTTTCTCGCTGCCCGTCGCCGATGGCCAGAAGACCGGGTGGTTCTACGATCAGACCTTCAACCGCAGTCTGCTCGGCCGTTTCCTGAAGCCCGGCGCGCGCGTGCTCGATGTCTGCAGCTATGCGGGCGGTTGGGCCGCGACCGCGGCCGCGCTCGGTGCCGGCGACATCGACTGTGTGGATTCTTCGGCGGCGGCGCTGGCCCGAGCGGTCGAGCATGTCGAAGCGGCGCGCGGCGCGTCCGGCGGCGGCGCCGGCACCGCGACCACCACCGCGCATCGCGGCGATGCCTTCGATCAGCTTGCAGCGCTCGCGGAGGCGGGTCGCCGCTTCGATGTGGTGGTCGTCGATCCGCCGGCCTTCATCAAGCGCCGCAAGGAGTTCCCGCAGGGGGTGGCCGCGTACCGCAAGCTCAACCAGCTCGCGCTGCGGGTGCTCGAGCCCGAGGGGCTGCTCGTCTCCTGCTCCTGTTCCTACCATCTCTCCGCCGACGACCTCCTCGGTGCGATCCAGGGCGCGGCACGGCATGTCGACCGTTTCGTGCAGGTGCTGCATCAGGGTGGCCAATCCCCGGACCATCCGGTGCATCCGGCGGTGCCCGAGACGCGCTATCTCAAGGCGTTTTTCTGCCGCGTGACGCGCTGCTGAAGATAGAATCGCGGGATGCTGACCTACCCCGGCTTCGATCCGGTCGCGTTCTCCCTCGGGCCGCTGCATGTGCGCTGGTACGGCCTCACCTATGTCGTCGCCTTCGGCGTCGCCTGGTGGCTCGCGCGTCGTCGCGCGGCGCGACCGGGCTCCACCTGGACGCCGCTCGATGTCGACGACTTCGTGTTCTTCGCGATGCTCGGCACCATCCTCGGCGGCCGCATCGGTTATGTGCTGTTCTACGGGCTCGGGTTCTGGGCGCAGGACCCGTGGTACCCGCTGCGCATCACCGACGGCGGCATGTCCTTCCACGGCGGCCTCATCGGCGTGCTGGTCGCGCTCGCCTGGTTCGCCCGCAGCCGCGGCAAGCGCGTGGCGGATGTGTTCGATTTCGCCGCTGCGCTGCCCGGCATCGGCATCTTCGCCGTGCGCATGGGCAACTTCATCAACGGCGAACTGTGGGGACGGCCCGGCGAGGCGCCGTGGGTGATGCTGGTCGACGGCGTGCCGCGGCATCCCACCCAGGTCTACGAAGCCCTGCTCGAAGGGCTGCTGCTCGCCGTGGTGCTGTGGTGGTTCACTTCGAAGCCCCGGCCGCGGCTCGCGCCCTCGGGTCTGTTCCTCGTCATGTATTCGCTCGGGCGGCTGACGGTCGAGTTCTGGCGGATGCCCGATGAGCACATCGGCTATCTCTACGGCGGTTGGCTCACCATGGGCCATCTGCTCACGCTGCCGATGCTGCTGGCGGGCCTCGCGTTGATGGCGATCGCCTATCGGCGCGGCGAGGCCTCGGGCAACTTCCGCGCGGCGGGCGCGGGCTGACGGCGCGGCACTGCGATGCGCCAGTACCATGACCTGATGCGATTGGTGCGCGACCACGGTGCGCGCAAGGCCGATCGCACCGGCACCGGTACGCTGTCGGTGTTCGGCCACCAGATGCGCTTCGACCTGCGCGAGGGCTTCCCGCTCGTCACCACCAAGAAGGTGCACCTCAAGTCGGTGGTGCACGAGCTGCTGTGGTTCCTGCGCGGCGACACCAACACCGCCTACCTGCGCGAGCATGGCGTCAGCATCTGGGACGAGTGGGCCGACCCGCAGGGTGAGCTCGGCCCGGTCTACGGCAAGCAGTGGCGTTCCTGGCCGGCGCCGGATGGCGGCAGCATCGACCAGATCGCCGAGACGGTCCGTCTGCTGCGTACGCAGCCCGACTCGCGCCGCATCATCGTCAGCGCCTGGAACGTGGGCGAGCTCGGCAAGATGGCGTTGATGCCCTGCCACGCCTTCTTCCAGTTCTATGTGGCGGAAGGTCGGCTCTCGTGCCAGCTCTACCAGCGCAGCGCCGACATCTTCCTCGGCGTGCCGTTCAACATCGCCTCCTATGCGCTGCTGACACACATGCTCGCGCAGCAGTGCGACCTCGGGGTCGGCGACTTCGTGTGGACGGGCGGCGATTGCCACCTCTACCTCAACCACCTCGAGCAGGTGGAGACGCAGCTCGCGCGCGCGCCGCGACCGCTGCCGCAGCTCGTCATCCGACGCCGTCCGCCCTCCATCTTCGACTACGCCTTCGAGGACTTCGAGTTCCAAGGCTACGACCCGCACCCGGCCATCCGCGCGCCGGTGGCGGTCTGACCCATCACCTGACAGGAGAGCCTTCACCGTGACTATCCCCGAGATGCGTACCAGCCGCTGGATCGAAGTCCGCGAATCCCCCATCCATGGCAGCGGCGTGTTCGCCGCGCGCCGCATCCCGAAGGGGACGCGCGTCATCGAGTACCTCGGCGACCGCATCACGCACAAGGAAGCCGACGACCGTTACGAGGACCACGACCCGAGCGACAACCACACCTTCCTGTTCATCGTCGACCGTCGGACGGTGATCGATGCGGGGGTGAACGGCAACGCCGCGCGCTTCATCAACCACTCCTGCGACGGCAACTGCACTTCGGTGATCGAGCAGCGGCGTGTCTTCATCGAGTCGACCCGCGTCATCGAGAAGGGCGAAGAGCTCGGCTACGACTACGAGATCGGCCGCGAGAAGGACGACCCGGAGAACGTCGACGAGATCTTCGCCTGCCGCTGCGGCAGCCCGAAGTGCCGCGGCACCATGCTCTATCCGGCCGAGAAGCCCGCCAAGAAGAAGAAGGCCAAGAAGAAGGTCGCGAAGAAGAAGACCGCGAAGAGGCCGGTCAAGAAGCCGACCAAGAAGAAGACGCGCCGCGCCAAGGGCGGTCGCGGACGCTGAATGCACGCGTCGCCGCGCATCACGCTGGCGGTCGCCGTGGCCGACAACGGCGTGATCGGCCGCGGCGGTGAGCTGCCGTGGCGGTTGCCCGAGGACCTCAGGCGCTTCAAGGCGGCGACCCTCGGCAAGCCGGTGCTGATGGGCCGCAAGACCTTCGAGTCCATCGGCCGGGCGCTGCCGGGGCGTCTCAACATCGTGCTCACCCGCCAGCCGGGTTGGCAGCCGTCCGACCCGGCGGTGCGCGTGGCACCCGACCTCGACGCGGCGCTCGCCCTCGCGGGCGACGCAGCGGAGGTCACGGTGATCGGCGGCTCGGAGGTCTACGCGCTGGCGCTGCCGCGCGCGTCACGGGTGCTGCTCACCGAGGTGCACGCCGCGCCCGAGGGCGACACCGTGTTGCCGCGTTTCGACCCGCGCGAGTGGCGTGAGGTCTCCCGTGAGCGTTGGGCTGCCGATGGGCGTCATGCGCACGACATGAGCTTCGTGGAACTCGAACGCATCGTCGACCGTCATCGGAGTGCAACGGTCGGGTAACCTCACCGAAACCTCGCGCGGCGAACATGCGCGCCTCGGACGATACAGTCCTTCCCGGGGTAGCCCATGTCCAACCTCTCGGGTGCGCGAGCAGTGCGCCGTTCCGTCTCCATCGCCATCTCCGCCTCTGTCGCCGCGCTCGTCGCGCAGTCCGCCGCCATGGCGCAGACGCCGGCCCCTGCGCCCGCGCCCGCCCCGGCGCCGGAGGTCCTCGAGGAGGTGGTGATCACCGCCATCATCGATTCCGCGAAGCGCGCCGCCGACCAGCAGAAGAATTCGCGCGGCGTGACCAATGTGGTCGCCGCCGACGCCATCGGCCGTTTCCCCGACCCCAACATCGCCGAGGCGCTGCAGCGCGTCGTGGGCGTCGCCATCTCCCGCGACCAGGGCGAGGGCCGCTACATCAACGTGCGCGGCGGCCCGTCGGAGTTCTCCGCCGTGACCATCGACGGGGTGAGCATCGCCGCGCCGGATCCGACCACCCGCGCCATCGACCTCGATACCGTGCCCTCGGACATCGTGGGGTCGCTCGAGATCACGAAGACGCTGCGGCCTGACCAGGACGCCGACTCCATCACCGGCGCCATCGACATCAAGACCCAGTCGCCTTTCGACTACAAGGGTTTCCGGGCCCGCGCCTCGCTCGGCGGCTCCTACAACGAGTTCGGCGGTACCCATGACAAGCGCGGCTCGTTCTCGGTGAGCGACATCTGGGAAGGTGAGCAGCAGCTGGGTCTGCTCCTGTCAGGGAGCTATTCGGAGACCGACCGGCAGGTCGACAACATCGAGACGGCGTGGGCACGGCTGACCCGGCCCGAGGGCGGGCAGGTGTTCGGCGTCGTCGAGAACCTCTTCAAGGATTACGACACCAAGCGTGAACGCATGGCCTTCACGGGCGCAGCGGAGCTCCGCACCGAGGATGGCTCGAGGCTGTTCGCGCGCGGCACCTGGTCCCGTTTCACCGACGACGAGTACCGCAATCAGCTGCTCGTCCTCTGGTCCGAGGGCGTGCTGCTGCCCGGCGCGACCGACGAGAAGGCCTCGTTCCGCAACATCCGTGTCGCCAAGCAGATCCGTCATCGTATCGTGCGCAACGACATCGTGACCGGCGAGGTCGGCGGCGCGAAGGATTTCGGCGGGTGGACGCTCGATGGTTCGGTGTCGATCGCCAGCACCGAGCAGACCTATCCGCGGCGTGACGAACTGCTGTGGCGCACCGCGGCGCTCGGCACTGCGACTGCGCCGATCAGCTACGACTACTCGGCGTCGGCGCGCGAGCCGGCCATCTCGCTCTTCACCACCGGCCAGCACCTCAACCCTGCCAACTTCTCCTTCCGCGAGAACGCCTACCGCACCTCCGAGACGAGCGATGACGCTCTGGGCGCGAAGGTGAACCTGGCCTTCCCCGTCGTGATCGGCGGCGGCGAGGGCGAACTGAAGTTCGGCGCCAAGTACAAGGCCAGCGAGCGCAAGGCTGACGAGGACCGGTTCCGCGACCGTGCTTCGACCGCTGCGCCTGCGACCCCGTTGGCGGGCTTCCTGACCGCGGAACCCAGCCGCAACTACGGCTACGACCTCGGATTCAAGGTCGACCCCTCGCTCGCCGACGCTTATTACGACGCGACCAAGTCCCGCTCGCCGATCCGAGCCGAGCAGTCGGCGACCGCCGACTACACCGCTGACGAGACCGTGCTCGCGGGCTACGGCATGGCGGACCTCGACTTCGGTCGCTTGAGCCTGGTGGCCGGCCTGCGTGTCGAACGCACCGAGACCGAGGGGTCGGCGCCGGTATTCAACCAGGCGACCGGCACGATCGCTGCGCGCACCGACAAGCGCAGCTATACGGATGTCTTCCCGGGCGTCACGCTGCGCTACGAGATAAGCGACGCCTTCATCGCGCGAGCCGCGGTGACCCGCGGCATGATGCGACCGGACTTCACCGATATCGTGCCGCGCGCGCTCGAGTCCCAGGAGGGCACGCTGCTAGTCGTGCAGCAGGGCAATCCCGAGCTGAAGCCGACGCTGTCGAACAACCTCGATGCCTCGCTCGAGTACTACTTCGAGCCGATCGGCGTGCTCTCGGCGAGCGGCTTCTACAAGGACCTGAAGGACTACAACTACACCCTGCGCAGCTCGGGCAGCTATCTCGGCACGCCGGCGGCGATCATCACGCCCGAGAACGCCGATGGTGAGCTGTTCGGCGTCGAACTCGCCTGGCAGCAGCAGTTCACGCAGCTGCCGGGTTGGCTGTCCGGTTTCGGCGTGTTCGCCAACTTCACCTATGTCGACGCGTCCATCGACCTCGGTCGCACCTACGGCGGTCGGTCGTCGTTCCCGCTGCCGGGGCAGTCCGAGACGGTGTCTAACTTCGCGCTGTTCTACGAGAAGGGTCCGGTCAGCCTGCGTCTGAGCTACACCGACCGCAGCGACTACCTCGACGAGATCAACGCCGAGGACGGCGCCCTGGACCTCTACTGGGCGGGCCGCGACCAGATCGATTTCACCGGCAGCTACCAGTTCAGCAAGATGTTCGAGGGTTTCGTGGAGGCCAAGAACCTCACCAACTCCAAGGGCATCCGCTACTACGGCAAGCCGAGCCGCGTCTACGAGTACGAGCAGTTCGGCTACAGCGTATTCGTGGGTGCACGGCTGAAGCTGTAACCTCCGACGCATGCGTTTCGTCACAGAGCTCAAGGCCACGATCTTCGGCGTCGCGTTCGCCGTGGGCACCCCGTGGGCGGCCGCGGCGGCGGGTGCTGCCCCCGCCGCCGGCGTGGTCCAGCCCCGGGTGGTGACCGCGCCCGTGCGCCACGACACCGACGATCCGGCGATCTGGGTCGACCCGGCCGACCCTGCGCGTACGCTCGTCGTGGGCACAGACAAGGATATCGACGGCGCGCTGTATGTGTTCGGCCTCGACGGTCGGGTGCGCGAGGACCTCGTGGTCCGCGGCCTGCTGCGTCCCAACAACGTCGACATCGCCCGCGGCGTCATGCTCGGTGGCAAGCCGGTCGACCTCGTGATCATCGCGGAGCGTTTCGCTCATCGGCTGCGCGTCTACACCTTGCCGGACATGCGGCCCGTCGATGGCGGCGGCATCCCGGTGTTCGAGGGCGAGCGTGCGCGTGATGTCATGGGCGTCGCAGCGTGGGTGCGGCCGGGCGACGGGGCGCTGTTGGTGACCGTCAGCCGATCGGATCGCCACGCGCCGAAGCAGGGCTACCTGCACCAGTACCGCCTCGTCGATGACGGCAGCGCGCGGTTGCGGAGTCTCTTGGTACGGGCCTTCGGTGAGTGGAGCGGTCGCAAGGAGATCGAGGCGCTTTCGGTGGACCCGGTCGGCGGCCATGTCTACGCCAGTGACGAGAGCTTCGGGCTGCGCAAGTACCGCGTCGACCCTTCGGCGGAGGACGCCGACGAGGAGCTCGCGCTCTTCGGCTCCACCGGCTTCGCGCGCGACCACGAGGGCAGCGCGGTGATGCGCGACGCCTCAGGGCGCGCTTGGCTCTGGGTGTCGGACCAGCAGGCCGGCACGCTGCGGGTGTTCGATCTGGCGGGCTCGCCGGGGAAGCCGGAGGAACCGCGCTTCATCGGTCATGTGCCGTTCGCGGCCCGCGAGACGGACGGCATCGACCTCGTGGTCGGCGATCTGCCGGGGTTCCCGGGCGGGTTGCTGGTCGCGATGTCGGACGACCGCACATTCCATTTCTATGCGATCGACGACCTTTTGAAGGCCTTGGTGCCGGCTGCGGCGCCCGCGCGTCGCTGAGCACCCCTGCCGAAAGTCATTTGACTGTCCGTTATGGCGGCGGGGCGTCGTATTCCCCTCTGCCATGAAGAGAACAACCTGCGCCGCGCGCGCCCGCCATCCCTCGTCCCCCGCCGCGCCGGGGCCCGCCATCCCCTCTTCCCGTCATCCCGGTCCGGGTGCGGCGCCGACGGCAAGCCCGCCGCGCCGCGCCTGTCAGCCCGGACGCGGCCGTTGGGCGGCCTTCGGCGAACGCGGTTGGTGGTACGCACCGTGCTGCGCCTCGCTGCCGCGGGCGCGCGGCGAGGTCAGTGCAGTTTCACCCGCGGTTCTGTCTGCGCGGCGATCAGGCGGCCGAGGGTGGTGAGCGAGGTGCGCCACCAGCCGTGCAGCGCCACCTCGTGCATCTTGTAGAGCGACTGGTACATCCAGCGCGCGAAGAGCCCGTCCAGCCAAAGATTGCCGCCGACGAAGTTGCCCATCAGGTTGCCGACGGTGGTGTATTCGCCGAGCGAGACCAGCGAACCGAAGTCGCGGTAGCGCCAGGGCGGTGACTCGCGCCCGGCGAGGCGCCGGCGCAGCGTCTTGACGAGATACATCGCCTGCTGGTGCGCGGCCTGCGCACGCGGCGGCACATTGCGCCCCTCGTGGCCGGCCCAGGCGGCCGCCGCGCAGTCGCCGAGCGCGTAGATGCAGGGGTCGTCGAGCGAGCGCAGCCGGTCGTCGACCTTCACCTGGTTCAGGTGGTTCACCGTGAGCCCGAGGTCGGCGAGGAAGGGCGCCGCCTTCACGCCCGCGGCCCACACCACCATCTCCGCCTCGATGGTGCGGCCGTCCGCGAGCCTGACCGCCTTCGGCAGCACCTCGGCGACGCGCGCATCGCAGTGCACCTCCACACCGAGCTCGTCGAGCATGCGCCGCGCCGCCGCCGAGATGCGCTCGGGCAGCGCGGGCAGGATGCGCGGCGAGGCCTCGATGAGGTGCAGCCGGATGTGCTTGTCGGGGTCGATGTTGTCGAGGCTGTAGGAGACGAGCTCGCGCGTCGACTTGTGCAGCTCCGCGGAGAGCTCGACCCCGGTCGCGCCGGCGCCGACGATGGCGACGTCCAGCTGTCCCGGCGCGAGCGGTCCGGCCTGCGCGTGGGCGCGCAGGAAGGCGTTGACGAGCCGGCGGTGGAAGCGGTCGGCCTGCTTGGTGCTGTCGAGCGCGATGGCGTTCTCGGCGACGCCCGGTGTGCCGAAGTCGTTGACCTGGCTGCCGATGGCGAGCACGAGCATGTCGTAGCCGATGCGCCGGGCGGGCACGATCTCGAGGCCCGTCTCGTCGAGCACCGGACCGACCAGCACCTCGCGCGCCGCGCGGTCGAGGCCCACCATCTCGCCGTAGCGGTACTTGAAGCCGTGCCAATGCGACTGCGCGAGGTAGTCCAGCTCGTGCACATCGAGGTCGACGGTGCCTGCCGCGAGCTCGTGCAGGTGCGGCTTCCAGAAGTGGGTGCGACCGCGCTCGATGAGCGTGATCTCGGCGCGGCGCTTGCGGCCGAGGGTGTCGCCGAGGCGAGTCGCGAGCTCGAGCCCGCCGGCGCCGCCGCCGACGATGACGATGCGCGGGTGTGGGGTCTCGGTCTTCATGCGGGTTGGAGGTCCATGCGGGGCGGTGCCATGTTACGCCGCGTCCGTCCGGCTGTCTTGCGCGGATGCGGCCGCGTCCCGTCGGTCGCGGACATCGCGCGGATGGTGTGTAATCGCATCATGGAACACACCGCAGATGCACCCCGTCGCCTGCTCCGCACCATCGCGGCGCAGCGCACCTCCGACGGCGCCGGCGTGTCGCTCTGGCGCAGCCTCGGGCAGAGCCAGTTCGCGCGCCTCGACCCGTTCCTGATGCTCGACGAGTTCGGCAGCGACAAGCCGGGCGAGTACATCAAAGGTTTTCCGCCGCATCCGCACCGCGGGTTCCAGACCGTCACCTACATGCTCGCCGGGCACATGCTGCACGAGGACCACCTCGGCAACCGCGGCCATCTGCGGGCGGGCGATGTGCAGTGGATGAACGCGGGCCGCGGCATCATCCACTCGGAGATGCCGCAGCAGGAGAGCGGGCTGATGCGCGGCTTCCAGATGTGGATCAACCTGCCGGCGCGCGACAAGATGTCGCCGGCGGGCTACCAGGACATCCCGGCGGCCTCGCTGCCGGTGGTCGAGGACGCTGCGGGACTGCGCGCGGTGGTGGTGGCGGGTGATTGGGATCATGCGGGCGCCAAGGCCGTCGGTCCGGTGGCGGGGCTCGCCACCCAGCCGCTGTTCGTCGATCTGGCGTTGCCCGCGGACGGTCGGCTGGCGCTGCCGTTGCCCGCCCTGCACAACGCCTTCGTCTATGTCTACGAGGGTGCGCTGTCGCTGCCCGGCGGGACGATCGCGGCACGCCACGGCGGCGTGCTCGGCGCCGGTGCGCGGCTCGAGGCCGCCGCAGGCCCGGCGGGCGCGCGCTGCCTGCTGCTCGCGGCGCGCCCCATCGGGGAGCCGGTCGTGCAGTACGGACCGTTCGTGATGAACACCCGCGAGGAGATCGAGCAGGCGGTGCACGATTACCAGAACGGACGGCTCGCCGTCGGCTGAGCGGGCTGCGCGCGATCAGCGGCGCGCGATCAGACGAGGAAGATCGCGCCCAGGCCGAGCAGCGTCGCGAAGCCGATGCAGTCGGTGAAGGTGGTGATGATGACGCCGGCCGAGAGCGCCGGGTCGATGTCGAGGCGGCGCAGCGTGAGCGGCACCAGCACGCCCACCGCCGCCGCCGCGAGCAGGTTCACCAGCATCGCCGCGCCGATGATGAACGCGATCTGCCAGGTGCCGAACCAGGCGACGGTCACGGCGCCGACCACCAGCGCCCACAACAGACCGTTGAGGCCGCCGACCGCGATCTCCTTGAAGAGCAGCCAGCGCGCGTTCGACCACTGCACCTGGCCGAGCGCGAGGCCGCGGATGATGAGCGTCACGGTCTGGGTGCCGGCGATGCCGCCCATCGAGGCGACGATGGGCATCAGCGCGGCGAGCGCGGCGACCTTCTCGATGGTGCCCTCGAAGGACTTCACCACCGCCGCGGCCATGAACGCCGTGACGAGGTTGATGCCGAGCCACAGCAGACGGCGGCGGGTCGAAGGCACGATGCCCGCGAACAGGTCCTCCTCGTCCTGCAGGCCGGCCATGGACATCACCGAGTGCTCGGCCTCCTGGCGGATGACATCGACGACATCGTCGATGGTGATGCGGCCGAGCAGGCGCCCTTCGGCGCCGACCACCGCCGCGGACACGAGGTCGCGGTCCTGGAAGAGCTGCGACACCTCGTGCGCCGGTGTCGCCGGGTCGATGCGCGGCGCCTCGGCGTCGAGGTTGTCGCCGACCATCGCCTCGGGGTCGCCGGTGATGAGGCGGGTGAGCGCGAGCGTACCGAGGTAGCGGTCGTCGCGGTCGACGACGAACAGGCTGTCGGTGCGCGCCGGCAGTTCACCGCGCATGCGCAGGTAGCGCAGCACGACCTCAAGCGTGACATCGGCGCGCACGCTCACGGTGTCGGTATTCATCAGGCCGCCGGCGCTGTCCTCCGGCCAGGAGAGCACGGTGCGCAGCCGATCGCGGTCGCGCTGGTCCATGGACTTCAGCACCTGCAGCGTGACCGCCTCGGGCAGCTCGCCGACGAGGTCGGCGAGGTCGTCGACCTCGAGCTCCTTGGTGGCCGCGACGAGTTCGCCGGGCTCCATCTCCTCGATGAGCTCCTGACGGACGCTCTCGCTCAGCTCGACCAGCACCTCGCCTTCGAGGTCGCTGTCGACCATCTCCCACACCAGTTGGCGCTGCCGCGGCGGCACGGACTCGAGCAGCAGCGCGATCTCCGCCGGATGCAGCGCGGCGACCATGCGCTCGGCCGGCCGCAGCGTGCCGGCGTCCAGGGCCTGACGCAGCGCGCCGAGCCGCACCTGCTTGCCGACGACGGCGTTCACGCGCGTCCCGGCAGGTCCAGCGAATGGTGGCGACGGCCGATGCCGGGCGCCTGCGCGGCGAGCCGCTCGGCGAGACGGTCGACCAGATAGACCGAGCGGTGCTGGCCGCCGGTGCAGCCGATGCCGATGGTCAGATAGCGGCGGTGCGCGGCGCGGTGCTCCTCGATGCGCGCGGTGATGAAGCGCTCGAAGTCGTCGAGCATGCGCGCGGACTCCGGCCGCGACTCCAGCCAGGACACGACCGCCGGGTCGCGGCCCGTCAGCGGGCGCAGCGCCGTGTCCCAGTAGGGGTTGGGCAGCGTGCGCGCGTCGAACACGAAATCGCAGTCGCCGGGGACGCCGTGCTTGAAGCCGAAGGACACGAGGTTCACCGACAGCTCCGCGAGCCGCCGCGTGTCGATGCGCCGCACCACCATCTCGCGGAGCTGGTGCACGCCGAGATGCGTGGTATCGATGACGAGGTCGGCGGCCTGGATGACCGGGTCGAGCATCTCGCGCTCGCGGGCGACCGCCGACTGCAGCGTCTCGGCGCGCTGCGCGAGCGGATGGCGGCGCTTGGTCTCGCCGAAGCGCCGCAAGAGTTCGCCGTCGTCGGCGAGCACCACCAGCAGATCGCAGCGCAGGCCGCTGCGGCGCAGCTGGTCGAGCGTGCGCGGCACATCCGTCATGCCGATGGCGCCGTCGCGCGCGTCGATGCCGATGGCGGTCTTCTCGAAGGGGCCCGGTTCGCCGCTGCGCAGCGTGTGCGAGACGAACGACTCGAGCATGCTCGCGGGTAGGTTGTCGACGCAGTAGTAGCCGATGTCCTCGAGCGCGTTGAGCACCACGCTCTTGCCGGCTCCGGAGAGCCCGCTCACGAGGATGATGCGCATCGTGGCCACGCGGCGGCTCCCCGGGGTGCGCGCGGTCAGTGCCGCGCGGCACGACCCTCGTTGGCGTGATGGTCGGTGTTCTTGTCCTTGCGCTTCTTGACCAGCCGATCGAGCTTGTCGGCGAGCGCGTCGATGGCGGCGTACATGTCCTCGGCGACGGCCTCGGCATGGATGTCCCCGCCGCGCGCCTTCAGGGTGGCCTCGGCCTTGTGGCGCAGCTTCTCCACCGACAGCACATAGTGCGCGTCGAGCAGCTGGTCGAAGTGGCGCACGATGCGGTCCATCTTCTTGTGGACATAGGCTCGCATCGAGTCGGTGACCTCGACATGGTGTCCGGTGACATCGATCTGCATGGCATGTCCCTCCTGGGGGTGCGAAGAGGCGTAGGACGAGGTTAGCGCGTTCCGACCCGTTTGCGCTCGGCCGACGAGGCCAGTCCCAAGGCTTCCCGGTACTTGGCCACGGTGCGGCGCGCCACCGGGATGCCCTCGGCCGAGAGCAGCTCGGCGATGCGGCCGTCCGAGAGCGGGGCCTCCGGCGGTTCGTCGCGGATGAGCTTGCGGATCTTCGCCCGGATCGCGGTCGACGAGGTGCCCGCACCGTCGTCGCCCTCGACCTGGCTCGAGAAGAAGTATCGCAGTTCGAAGACGCCGCGCGGGGTATGTAGGTACTTTCCCGAGGTCACCCGCGAGATCGTGGATTCGTGCATGCCGATGGCGCCGGCGATGTCCTTGAGGATCATCGGCTTCATGTGCTCCTCGCCGTGGGTGAGGAATCCGCCCTGGCGCTCGACGATGGCGCGGGTCACCTTGAGCAGCGTGTCGTTGCGGATCTCGAGGCTCTTGAGCAGCCAGCGCGCCTCCTGCAGCTGCGAGCGCAGGATGGCATGGCCGCCGCCACCACCGCTGCTGCTGCCGCCGCGGCCCAGCATGCCTGCGTAGTCCTGGTTGACCCGCAGGCGGGGCAGGGTTCGGTCGTTGAGCTCGACCGCCCAACCGCGGGCGGTGCGGCGCACCAGCGCGTCGGGGACGATGTACTCGGGCCTCGCGGTGCTGATCACCGAGCCGGGTCGCGGGTGGCAGTGGCGCACCAGCGCGATCGCGGCGGCCAGCGTCTCCTCGTCGGCGCCGGTGGCGCGGCGCAGCGGCGCCGTATCGCGCAGCGCCAGCAGGTCGAGGTGACGCTCGACGATGTCGCGGGCGAGCGCGAGACCGGGTGTGGCGGGGTCGAGCGGCGCGAGCTGCAGCTGCAGGCACTCGGCGATGTCCCGGGCGCCGACGCCGATCGGGTCGAGCTTCTGCACCAGCATCAGCACCCGCTCGATCTCCTCCTCGTCGCGGTCGATGCCTGGCCGCAGCGTGGCGGCGATCTCGGCGAGCGATTCGGTGAGGTAGCCGTCGTCGTTGAGCGCGTCGACGATGGCGGTGGCCACCGCCAGGTCCTCGTCGGAGAGCTTGAGCAGCTCGAGCTGACCGAGCAGGTGCTCGCGCAGCGACTCGCCGCGCTCGTCGGCGAGGTCGCGCTCGCGCTCCTCGTCGTCCTCCGCGCGTCCCGCGTCGCTGCCGGTGCCGGCGCGGTCGGCCCAGGTCTGGTCGACGACCTCGACCTCGACGCGGCTCTCGTCCTCGGCCACCGGCTGCGGGGTCGGCGCCACCGCCGTGAACGCGGCGCTGAGCTCGACCTCGTCATCGGCGTCGGGCTCCTCCTGCTCGAGCATCACATTGCTCTCGAGCACCTCGGCGAGGTGCGCCTGCAGGTCGAGCGTCGGCATCTGCAGGAGGCGGATGGCCTGCTGCAACTGCGGCGTCATCGTCAGCGACTGACCCAGCTTGAGTTGCAGCGACTGCTTGAGCATCGGAGGGGCTCGCGGCGGGGCGCCGATCGGGGCGCCCGTGAAGGGTCCTAGAGGCGGAAGGATTCGCCCAAGTACACCTCACGCACGCGGGGATTGGCAAGGATTTCCTCCGCCGATCCGGCGGCCATCACGGTGCCCTCGCCGATGATGTAGGAGCGCTGGCACACGCCGAGCGTCTCGCGCACGTTGTGGTCGGTGATCAGCACGCCGATGCCGCGCGCCGCGAGCTCGCGGACGATGCGCTGGATGTCGAGCACCGAGATCGGGTCGACGCCGGCGAAGGGTTCGTCGAGCAGCAGGAAGCGCGGGTCGGCCGCGAGCGCGCGCGCGATCTCGACGCGGCGGCGCTCGCCGCCCGACAGCGCCATGCCGGGCGAGGCGCGCACATGGTCGATGCGCAGGTCGGCGAGGATCGCGTCGCAGCGTGCGCGGCGCGCGGCGCCGTCGAGCCCCGGCCGGGTCTCGAGGATGGCGAGCACGTTGTCCTCGACGCTCAGCTTGCGGAACACCGAGGCTTCCTGCGGCAGGTAGCCGATGCCGGCCTGCGCGCGTGCATGGATGGGGCGGTGGGTGAGGTCGGTGTCGTCGATCAGGATGCGGCCGGCGTCCGCGGGCACCAGCCCCACGATCATGTAGAACGCCGTGGTCTTGCCGGCCCCGTTCGGGCCGAGCAGACCGACCACCTCGCCCGCGCCGACCTCCAAAGAAAGATCGCGCACGATGGTGCGCTTGCCGTAGGACTTGGCGAGGTGCTGTGCGACGAGGCGGCTCATGGCGTGCCCTGCGGGCGGATCACGATGCGCACGCGGTCGCCGCCGCCCGAGGCCTTGCCGGCCTGCACGCGTTGCGCGTTGATGTCGTAGACCAGCTGCTCGCCGCGGATGTCGCTGCGCCCGTCGCTCAGCGAGGCGTCGCCGCGCAGCGTGACCTTGCCGAGGGCGGTCTCGTAGGTCAGCGAGGCGGCGCGGCCGCGGGCTCTGCCGCCGTCCTTCAGCTTCTGCTCGAGCTCGGCCGGCTTGCCGCGGACCACCGCCCGCGTCACGCGGTCGGCGACGAAGGTGACGACCGCCTCGTCGGAGCGCAGCTCGCCGTCCTGCACCGTGATGCGTACCTTGCCGCTGAAGGTCCAGGTCGCTTCCTTGAAATCGAGGCCGGTCGCGCGGGCGCGTTCGGCCTGCACCCGCACCGCGCCCTGCGTGATGACGACATCGCGGAACAGCAGCGTGCCGCTGCGGTAATCGACCTCGGAAGAGGCGGCGTCGAGCACGATCTCGCCGTCGCGGGCCTTGGCCGCCTTGGGCGGGGCGGCCTGCGCCGCCGGCTGCTGCGCCGAGGCGATGACCGCCGCCGCGGACGCCGCGGTCAACAGCAGCGCTGCGGACAGCGCGCCGAAGCGGGGACGGCGGACATGGGAGCGGTCAGGGTGTGAAGCGGCCATGGACGCGCGAGCCGAGTTTCGCCTGTTGGGAGTCCAGATCCGCCTCCAGACCGTCCGCCTCCAGCGTGCGGCCTGCCATCTCGAAGCGCACTTCGCCCGGCGCGGCGACGCGGTTGCTCTGCAGGTCGTAGGCGAGGGTGGCGGTGCGGATGCGCAGCGCCTCGCTCTCGAGACGCACATCGCCCTGCAGCGTGACGCGGCGTGCATCGGCCGGCAGGTCGCCGCGCTCCGCCTGCACGCGCCAGCGGTCCGCGCCCGGTCGCGACACGGTCATGTCCACGCCCTCGAGCGCCACCGTCCCGGTGGCCGGATCCTGACGGACCTTGTCGGCGCGAAGCCGATACCGCGGCAGCCCGTCGGCGCCGGTCTCGATGACCTCGGCCCCGCTCGCCGAGTAGCCCGGATCGTCGTTGGTCGCCAGCCGACCGGGGCCGTCGCCCTCCGAGGTGGTGCAGGCGCCGAGCAGCAGCGCCGCGAGCGGCGGTGCGACCCGCGACAGGGGGATGCGCACGGCGCGGCTCACACCACGCCCGCGCGCAGGAGGTCGTGGACGTTGAGCGCGCCGACCACGCGGCCGTCGTCGTCCACCACCGGCAGGCCGTTGATGCGGTGCTTCTCCATCAGATACACCGCCTCGGCGGCGAGTTCGCGCGCGCCGATGGTCTTGCAGGGGTGGATCATCACCTCGCTCATGCGTGCGGCGTGCACATCGAGCCGCTTGTCGAGCGAGCGGCGCAGATCGCCGTCGGTATAGACGCCGACCGCACGGCCGTCCGCATCGACCACGACGGTCATGCCGAGGCCCTTGCGGGACATCTCGAGCAGACCGTCGGCGAGCGTGGTGTCGGGCCTGACGCGCGGCACCTCGTCGCCGCGGCGCATGACATCCTCGACATGCAGCAGCAGGCGCCGGCCGAGCGAACCGCCGGGGTGCGAGCGCGCGAAATCCTCGGCCGTGAAGCCGCGCGCCTCGAGCAGCGCGACCGCGAGCGCATCGCCCATGGCGAGCGTGGCGGTGGTGCTCGCGGTCGGCGCGAGGTTGAGCGGGCAGGCCTCGGCCGGCACGCTGACATCGAGATGCACGGCCGCCGCGCGCGCGAGGCTGGAGGCGGGGTTGCCCGTGACGGCGATGATCGGTACGCCGAGCCGCGCCACGGGCGGCAGCAGTGTGAGCAGCTCAGGCGTCTCGCCGGAATTGGAGAGCGCGAGCAGCACATCGTCGCGGGTGATCATGCCGATGTCGCCATGGCTGGCCTCGGCCGGGTGCAGGAAGAAGGAAGGGCTGCCGGTGCTGGCGAGCGTGGCGGCGATCTTGCCGCCGACATGGCCCGACTTGCCCATCCCGGTGACCACGATGCGCCCCCGGCACCCGAGGGCGAGGCGGCAGGCGGCGGCGAACGCGGCGTCGATGCGGGCCTCGAGCGCAGCCAACCCCTGGCGCTCGGTGGCGATGGCGCGGCGCCCGGCCTCCACCAGGTCCTGATCGCGGGTCGTGCGCGGGGTGGTCATAGGATGGCATCATATCGCGATGGGCATGCCTCCCGACAAAGTCGCCGACCTCATCCGCGCCGGTCTCCCGGGCGCCGAGGTACGGGTCCTCTCCGACGACCAGACGCACTTCACGGCCCGCGTGGTCGCGCCGCAGTTCACCGGCCAGCGCGCCATCGCGCGGCATCAGCTGGTGTATCGGACCCTGGGCGCGCTCGTCGGCCGCGAGATCCACGCGCTCTCCATCGAAGCGCTCACCCCTGAAGAGGCCGGCTCGGGCCGGCCGGCCTGAGGGCCTCCGCCATGGACAAACTCCATGTGCAGGGGGGCATCCCCCTCGAGGGCGAGGTGCGGGTGTCGGGCGCGAAGAACGCCGCGCTGCCGATCCTCGCCGGCATGCTGCTGCCCTCCGAGCCGGTCAAGGTCGGCAACGTCCCGCATCTGCAGGATGTGACCACCATGATCGAGCTGCTCGGCCGCATGGGCGTCACGGTCACGGTCGACGAGCGCATGAACGTCGAGGTGGACGCCACCACGCTGCGCCAGGCGGTCGCGCCCTACGAGCTCGTCAAGACCATGCGCGCCTCGATCCTGGTGCTCGGGCCGCTGCTCGCGCGCTTCGGCGAGGCGGATGTCTCGCTGCCCGGCGGCTGCGCCATCGGCGCGCGACCGGTGAACATCCATGTCGCCGGCCTGCAGGCGATGGGCGCCGAGATCTCCATCGAGAACGGCTACATCCGCGCCCGCGCCAAGCGTCTGCACGGCGCGCGCCTGGTGCTCGACACCGTGACCGTGACCGGCACCGAGAACCTGATGATGGCGGCCGCGCTCGCCGACGGGCAGACCGTGCTCGAGAACGCGGCGCGCGAGCCGGAGGTCGTCGACCTCGCCAATTTTTTGAACGCGATGGGCGCCAAGGTGCGCGGCGCGGGCACCGACACCATCGTCATCGACGGCGTGGAGCGGCTGCACGGCGCCGAGTACCGCGTGCTGCCGGACCGCATCGAGGCCGGCACCTTCCTCGTGGCGGGCGCCATCACCCGCGGTCATGTGCGCCTGAAGCAGGCCGCGCCCGGTCATCTCGACGCGGTGCTCGCCAAGCTCACCGAGGCCGGCGCGACGGTCACGACCGGCGAGGACTGGATCGAGCTCGACATGCGCGGCCGCCGCCCGAAGGCGGTCGATCTGCGCACCGCGCCGTATCCCGCGTTCCCGACCGACATGCAGGCGCAGTTCGCGGCGCTCGACACCGTGGCCGACGGTGTCAGCACCATCATCGAGACCATCTTCGAGAACCGCTTCATGCACATGCTCGAGATGCGGCGCATGGGCGCCGAGATCCGGCTCGAGGGCAACACCGCGATCATCAAGGGCGTGCCGAAGCTGCAGGCCGCGCCGGTGATGGCCACCGACCTGCGCGCCTCGGCGTCGTTGGTGCTCGCCGGGCTCATCGCCGAGGGCCGCACGGTCATCGACCGCATCTACCACATCGACCGCGGCTACGAAGCCATCGAAGAGAAGCTCGCCGCGCTCGGCGCGGACATCAAGCGCGTGCCCTGAAGGCGCCGCTCAGCGGGCCGCCGGCTGCGCCTGCTGCACGCCCTGCGGCTGCTCGATCACCTGCAGCACGGCATCGTCGCGCAGGTCGCCGCGCGCCACCCCGAAGATCAGCGCCGTGCCGGGCGGCGTCGCCGCGATGCGCACCTGGACCTCCTGGGCGCTGGTCGGGACGCGGCCGCCGACGGCGGTGATGACATCGCCGAGCTTGAGGCCGGCCTGCGCCGCGGGGCTGCCGTTGAAGAGCCGCGTGATCATGATGCCGCCGCGCGGCAGACCGTAGGTGCGGGCGCGGTTCTCGTCCACGTATTCGACGCTGAAGCCCACCCAGCCGCGCACCACGCGGCCGCGCGCGACGAGCTCGCCGGTGACGCCGCGCACGAGGTCGACCGGGATCGCGAAGCCGATGCCCTCGACGCCCAGGTTGCGGGCGACGATCGCGGTGTTGATGCCGACCAGTTCGCCGCGGGTGTTGATGAGCGCGCCGCCCGAATTGCCGACATTGATGGGCGCGTCGGTCTGGATGAAGTTCTCGAACACCGCGACGCCGAGCTGGCCGCGGCCTGTGGCGCTGACGATACCCTGCGTGACGGTGGCGGACAGACCGATGGGGTTGCCGATGGCGAGCACCACATCGCCGACCCGCAGCGTCGAGGAGCGGCCGAGCTCGATGGCCGGCAGGTCGCGCAGGCCGATGCGCAGCAGCGCGAGGTCGGTGTCCGGATCGCGGCCGATGACGGTGGCATCGGCCTCGCGGCCGTCGGCGAGCTGCACGCGGATGGCCGCTGCGTTGGCGATGACATGGTGGTTGGTCACGACCTGGCCCGAGGGATCGACGATCACCCCGGAGCCGAGGGACTGCTCCAGCCGCTGCCGGTAGCGCGGGCCGAGCTCGCCGAACGGGTCCTGCAACAGGTTGCGCGGCAGTCGTTCGGTGACGATCCTCGCCGCGTAGACATTGACCACGGCCGGCGCCGCCTTGCGCACCGCCTCGGCGTAGCTGCCGAGCGGCGCCTGCCGGACCGGTGACGCGGGCTCCGCCTCGGCCGGGTCTTCCGGGGTCGAGGCCGCGCCGGGCCCCGCTGCCGTGCCGTCCTCGGGCGCCGTCGCCCCGGCGGCCGCTGCGGCGGCTGCGGCCGCTGCGGCCTGCCGCGTGGCCAGACGGTCGGCCAACAGTTCCGGCCGCCACGCCACCGCCAGGAAAGCGATCGCCAGCCCGCCGACCAGCGAGCCGGCGAGGAAGATCACGGCCTTGTGCCAGAGGTTCATTGCGGCGAGGGTGCGCGGGTCCGGGTGACGGGTCTGCGTGGATATCTGCGTGTATAATGCCGCGCCTTCGAGAGTTAGGCACGACGACCTGCCGACACGGTCCGTCGGTGGAGCAGCAAGGAGTCAGCACGCGATGAGCGATCCGGTCACGACGCCCCCGGTCTCGACAGAAGAAGAGGTCGACACCAGCCGCCGCAAATTCCTGACCGCGGCGACCGCCGCCACCGGTGCGGTCGGCGCAGCCTTCACCTTGGTGCCGTTCATCGCGTCGTGGAAGCCCTCGGAGCGCGCCCGCGCGCTCGGCGCTCCGCTCGAGATCGACCTCACCAAGCTCGAGCCGGGCCAGATGATCACGCAGAGCTGGCGCAAGCAGCCAGTGTATGTCGTGCGGCGCACGCCGGAGTCGGTCGCGGCGCTCGCCAAGGTCACGCCCAGCCTCAAGGACCCGAACTCCGACGCTTCGGCGCAGCCCGCCTACGCCAAGAACGAGATGCGCTCGATCAAGCCCGAGATCCTCGTGCTCTACGCTGCGTGCACCCACCTCGGTTGCCTGCCGAAGCAGTACTTCACGCAGGGTGATCCGACCCTCGGCGCCGACTGGCCGGGCGGCTTCTTCTGCCCCTGCCACGGTTCACGCTTCGACCTCGCCGGTCGCGTGTTCAACGGCTCGCCGGCTTCGCTCAACCTCGCCGTGCCGCCCCACAAGTTCGAGTCCGATTCCATGCTCGTGGTCGGCCTCGACGCCAACGCCCAAGGAGCTGCCTGATGGCCGCCGCCCCCGACAACGCCGCCGCCAAGGGCGGCTTCCGCGCCTGGCTCAATAAGCGCCTGCCCGTCGACGAGTTCGTCGAGTCGCAGCTGACCGGTTACTTCGCGCCCAAGAACTTCAACTTCTGGTACTTCTTCGGCGCGCTGTCGCTGATGGTGTTCGTCATCCAGATCCTCTCGGGCATCTTCCTGACGATGCA